>DATJDA010000230.1:0-5574 GCA_035497695.1 Marinobacter sp.
TTCTTCTGGTGACAGTGTGCCATCCGCCGGGTTGTTATCGTAGGAACTGCAATCGATATTGACTTCATTGCCACTAACATCAAACCTGGTAAAGCTAAAGCCCTTATGACCATCTGAATCACTGTTCAGATTGGGATTGGCATCTCTTCCATAAAGCGCATCCTGACCGGCTGGAATCGGGCTGCCTCCATATATGGCATGCTCGGTACCTGCATCCACCTGGGTCGGGCTTGGATTCTGATTGGAACAGTCCAGATCACTATTATGGGAACCAGCTCCCGGAAACGGCGTATAAGCATAGTCACCACAGGTGGTAATCCCTGTGTCATTTAATGGCTTGGTGGCAGCTATTGAGGTGGGCGGAGCAATCACAAGCAACCAGAAACAAAGTAGTAAAAAATATCAGAAAGGGCTTTGGTGCCGGGGCCATGTAACATGTATTCTGTGCAGTGTCTGAAAACTGTTGATTCTCTATTCCAACCCCTCCTTTCGAGTTTGACAGAAGTCCAGATCGCGCTACATCGTTTGTGAACTGCATGCGTTTTCTCCATATTATTATTGACCGCTGCACTCCCTTACTTATTTGGATCAGTGCGGTCGCCAGCCTGCAATATTAGCCGATATTTAAATTTACTCTTCAGATTTTTTGTTTCTTTGTGTATTTATCAAGAAATAAATAAAATATAAAATGCACTAAATAATTATGAATTAACACACTATTGAGCCTGTTAATTGTTAACATCTGCAATCATATTCCGAGAATTATTAGCTACAACAAATAAAATTATTTAGTTTGAATGTATAAATAGCGGTTACTCTGACATATAAATATATTTTACGAGCACCCTTCCCAGCGCCTTTCACGGCATGAAAACGAACACTACCCCCAGAGCGCCCAGAGTAGAGAATGGCGGTGATATCTGGCATGCCGTCCATGATTGAGAGCAGGCGCTGCCGATCTGCCTCCATCTGCAACTTACCAGCTTCGTTCACCAGTCCGCTAAAAGAGACAGCCTGACTGCCCCACCGTTAACCACAACTTGACCTTTCTGTCAACATCATGTAACATATTGATTCTTGGTATTATTTTAATTCATGGATTTTCTGAAACAAGGAGAACGCTATCACTATCAATAAAGGTGATCGTATCTATCATCCCGGTCATGGTATCGGTATCGTTAAATCTATTCGCAAAGAGAGTTTTTCAGACGACAGCAAGATTGAGTTTGTCGAGCTCTACTTCGCGCGTAATGACCTCACCTGGCTGGTGCGTGCCAATGATATGCCAAGCAACATTCGCAGCCCCATGAATGCCAAAGAGGCAAAAAAAATCATCAACCATTTGAGAAGCTGGCAGGGTAAGCTCAGCGAGCAATGGAAAGCACGCGCAACAGCCAATCAGGCTGCTATCGATAAAGGCGATCCGTTTGGCTACGCTGAAGTCGTAAAAGGCCTGAGCATGATGCAAGAGCAAAACACACTGAGCGCGACTGACCGCAGGCATTTAAACCTGGGTATCGAGTTTCTTTGTGAAGAGCTGGCCAATGCTTTGGATAAAACCCAGGGCAGAGTGCGCCAGCTTATTGAAAAAGCAACGTCTTCACAGGCCACGGCAGCCTGATCTACTGGTGATTCAGTTACCGGTCGTTTTGACGCCGGGTAGCTGAATATTAGAAAGTCTCGAATATTTAAGGGCTTGCAAAAAACTGCAAGCCCTTTTTTTCTGGGCTCTGTAAGTCTTTGCGCGGCGTTAAGAGCCGCCGAAGGCGCTCAGGTTCAGCAACGAAGGAACGGATGCTCTCACCCCAGAGATGCAAGCTCTGGCGCAAACACCTTTTCCCACAGCGCCTGGTAGCGGTTTCGATGCCAGCCAATGTGGCCGATACGCATCTGATCTACATCCCCCGGAGTCACCCGGATGTGATTCTGGGGCGCATTGGTGAAAAAATCGTGCAGCATTCGTACACTGGTGGGCGACATCATGTCGTCATCAGAAAACTCGATTGCGGTAATCGGTGTGCGTACACTTGCAAAACGCTCGCGCAACCAACTGCCTTCATAACCCACCGCATACTCTTCTTTCAGACACCAGCGTCGCCATTGCATGATGACGCCTTTCGGCATGTTGCACATTATCTTCAGGCGGTCGCCGGGGAAATATCCGAGCAGAGGCACTGTCGCTGGCACAAGAAAATACCAGAGAAAGAACGCCAGGCGTTTGCTTGGCTTTGCGTTGTACCACCAGGTTCCGATACCGCAGCCAACCGTAATTACATGATCGATATCCGGGTTGTGCCCCATAAAGCCAATCATATGGCCGCCTACGCTGTGGCCAATCCAGATAAGCTTCAGGTCACTGAAGTTGTCTTTAACGAATTTCAACACGGCGGGACAGTCGTATTCTGCCCAGCTCAGTATGTCGCTTTGGCTGTTTCTCACATGGCCATTTACTGAGAGCCCCATCCCTTCATAGTCAAACGTCAGGGCGTGAAAGCCTTGAGTATTCAGCCAGTGCGCGAAGTCGTCGTACAAAAACTGGGCCACACCCGTAGCGGGTGCAATTATGCAGATTCCACGCACATCGGTCTTGTCTGCAGAAAACAGCCGAACACTCAGATTATGGCCTGCTTCGGTGGTAATACTTAGAGCGCGTGGCTGGCTCATTGTGGTCTCCTCGTAAAATAACCACGGAGAATACCACGCGCGCCTGGCTTACCTACAGACGCCACCAAAATTTGCCAGAATGATTTCCTCGTCTGCTTCGTTGGTGACGCCATCCTGATTCAAGTCATACCAACTCGACAATCCACCACCTCGGTCAGGATCACTCCAATAGGCCCACTGTTCCAGATCCTGGTTATCAACCACATAATCACCGTTGCCATCACCAGGGCACTGAACCTTTGTTGCCAGCAAAGCGTCTAACTCAGTGCGCAAAAATGCCAGGTCAGCTTGCTGTTCAACGGTCAGATCGCTTTCATCAGATAGTGCTAACAAGTCACTGCCCTCACGATCCAGTTTCAACTCTGCAGGATTTTTGCTCTCGTTAATTTCATAAAATTCTTCTCGGTCGACCAGCGTATCGGTGGTGCAACTCAACGTGCTCACACGGAGTAACTTGTGGTTCGCTGTGCGTATTGCTCGCTGCTCCGTTGGGAACAGCTCAACGGGCCCCCTGCCTTCGGCAATCAACCAGTCATTAACTGCGCAACATGAGCCAAATCCCTCCGGTTTCACGGTGCTACCCGGCCCATACCATTCCCCTTTTTGATCTTCACACACCTGTGCCTGGGGGAATATCTGCACACACACATTCGCTTGCGGAATAACACACGGCGGTGCAACTTCGCTGGAACTGTTCGTTCCCAATTCAGTGAAGTTTGTTGTGCGAATAGCGGGCTGACTCACATGAGCCAGGTAGGGCATAACGGGTTGGGCATCCATCTCGATTTCTTGTGCCAGACTTGCTGTATCTATACCCGCAATATCTAAAAACAACCGATACAGATCGGTGCTGTTCACCATATGCCCCACTTCTCTGTTAGGCGATTCCACCACTGGGCCGGTAACGATCAAAGGCACCCACACACCACTTTGATAAAGAGTTCCCTTTGCACGGAAAGGATCAAACGGCGCTTTGACACTAGGCATGTACGTGCCGTTATCGGAAGTAAACACAATCACTGTATTGCTGTTCGGGTTGTATTCAAGTTCACCGGATGCATTACGCAAGGCAAGACCAGTTTCTTCAAACAAACGGCCTATCTCATGGTCTACGGCCTCTAACATATGCTGCGCAATGATACGTTGCTGTACGGTATCGGCTAGCCCCGTCGGATCCACAACACCCATGTCCGCAAGTGTAGACGCCACCGGTGTTCCACAGCCGGCAAAGCTCGGGTCCGCATCCGGGTGTGGCAACAAGTGTGCAGGTGGTGGCTGCAACGGCGCGTGTAAAACGGCAAAACCCACCGTTAACATCCAGGGCCTTTCAGTATTTTGTTGTGCCTGGTTAATCCACTCGATGGCCCGATTTGCTTCCTGCGTGGTTCGATAACCCCGCCCTCTCGGGTCGGCTGCGGTCAGTGTTTCAGCGGTACCGTCCGGGTAGCTTATTTTCCATTCCGCTGTATAAAAACCGTTCTGGTGGTCGAAACGCAGTTCTGCCCTTCGTTCTTCGCTGTAGTCGGTTGTGTTGGGATCAAAAATACCCCCTTGCTCAACACAAGTACGCCCCGGGGTAGGGTAGCGCTCAGAATCGTTCATTAACTGATGGCCACCATCGGCCAGATAGCACATGCCTATGTTGGCCCCTACAGTGGCATTGGCTGTAGTATTAGGAACAAACCCGCACTGGTAGGTTCCTTCCGGCGCAACACCGCCACCCGTGGTGTCAACCGGATAAGGCGCACCGTCCAGATAACCTGCAAAATAGTCCCAGCCCAGAGTATGTAATGCGGCATCACCTAAAGGGTGATTATCCGGGCCAACATCAGAACCTGTTAAGTGCATTTTTCCGATAAGCGCACTCTGATAGCCTGCCTTTTCACGCAATAGTTTGGGCAGTGTCGCTCGATACGGTGACATTTGCGAATTCGCTAAGGTATTGGAAACAATGGCGTTAAAGACCTCATTCCGAAACGGATAGCGGCCGTCAAAATAGGCTGTGCGGGTGGGTGAACAGGTGGGCATTGACCAGGTATTCCTGAAACGCACTCCCGCCTCTGCAAGGGCATTAATGCTCGGGGTGGCAGCAGTGGTTGCCGGAGTAGCGCCACCGTAGCCAAACGTCCCGAACTGATCGACTCCTGCATCGTCAACCACAACGAATAAAATATTCGGTGGCCGTTTATCGCCACTTCCAGAGTCATCAGCAGTGCTCGAACTGGAACTCGAGTCCCAGAAGCAGCCGCCCAGCATTAATGCGCTCAATATCGTTATAAAAAATAATTGTATATTCATATTTCAGTCCTTGCTTGACAACACATCGGGCGAATTACTCAAATTAATGACTGGGGGGATAACACCGTTTATCACGATGGTTACTGGAAGCGTCGAAACTGACCAAACAACTTGTCAGTGCGACGAAAAACCAAGTTCCGGGCAGGTCACAATGTCCCTATTTCCGCTCTTTCAAGCACGACCGACTTAATATTTAGCAGATATAAAGGAAAAAGCTAATATCTGATTCTGCTTTAACGTTAACCACTCAGGAACACCTCAAGCGTTTGCCAATAGTGTCTCGGTCGATGCTGCTGCCAGTTGCATAAACATTTAAGAGGCCCCTCTTGCGACAAACCATCATCACGAGTAAGATAGTAATTGATCACTTACTTTTAAAGAGCAAATAATGAACGCACGCCCAAAGCATTTACCAGCTGATGAGCGCCGCGCAGCCACGGTGGAAGCCGTGATTGAGCTGGCGGCCGAGCAGAATCCCAGTGACATTACCACCACGGCCATCGCACAACGCATGGGGTTAACCCAGGGTGCGCTGTTTCGGCATTTTTCCACCAAAGACAAGATTCTGCAGGCGGTTATGTCCTGGGTCACCGAGCGCCTGCTTGCGCGTGT
>DATJDA010000231.1:0-4479 GCA_035497695.1 Marinobacter sp.
ATCCCAGTTACGAAGCTTGATCACATAATCAAGATCGGTATTTTGTAGAATGGCTTTAACCATTTCCGTACATATGCCATCAATGCTATCACCGCTATGTTCAAAAGCCCTGCCGGTGGCACTCATATTATAAGGCGGGAAATTCTCGGTATAGAGATAGAGCTTTCCGGATGCCTGGGCACCCGCAGGAATGGCCAACAGCGCCATCAGGGACAAAACCAAAGACAAATATCGCACAGCCAGCCTCCTTGAAATACTCCTGTTGCCAGGCTTTTCAGTGGCAACACTAAAAACACGATCAAAGTCTAGCCCACACATTCACATTAATTAATATAAGAAATGTGTGTTTTCGTAAGTATAGAAAAAATGACACATTTTTATAACTGTATTGAAAACCATCTGTTACTCAGTTAAAAGCCGTACCACTCTTTTTACCCATTGCTTTCAGAATTTTTGCTAACGGACAAAAGCCGGTGAAAGCTGCCTGCAGCATGTTTGCGCCGACAAAAGCAGTAAACCACAGCCAGTAAACAGAATGCAGTTGGGACAGCGCCAGACTGACAAGAATAAAAACTCCGGCGATAGCAAATACCAGGCGTTCGATAGACATGCTCACCTCCTGATTAAGTAACACCGATCAAACAATAGCCGCTACTCATCTGAAACTAAAGCCTTGTTTCTTTAGCTTCAGAAATATCTACCAGAGTGATCACGACACCATCAATCATATTATCCAGCCTTCGATAAGGGATGATTCGCACTGTAAAATGACGATTATTGCTGGTGGCAATCTGTTTTTCACTGGTTGCCAGCGTGCGCAGTGTTTTCCTGGCGTCTTCCTGGAGTTCCGGATAACGGAGGCTGGATGTCAGGTCGCTGAGCGGACGGCCTATGTCACTTTCGCGCAGGCTGATAATGGCTGCAGCCCGCTCAGTGAAGCGCCGTACATTCAAATCCTGATCCAGGAACAGGACAGCGATTTCAATGCTGTTGAGCACATTCTGCATGTCACTTTGGGCGAGAGCCAAGTCATCCAGTTTGGTTTGTAACTCGGCATTAATCGTTTGCAGCTCTTCGTTCATCGATTGCATTTCTTCTTTCGAGGTTGTCAGTTCTTCATTGGCAGACTGCAACTCCTCATTGGTGGACTGCAGCTCTTCATTAGAGGACTGGAGCTCTTCACGAGAGAGTCTGGTCACCTCATTCAGGTGCGCTATTTCCTGCTGATACTGTTGAATCTGTGCGGGATAGTCGATGTCGGTGGTTTGAGCACCCTTTTTGCGTTTCCCCGATGGCAGGTGGTGGGCTGGCGCATCCCGAAATACCACCATGGTCATGCCCTGCAGAGCCGGCGGTTTGTGAAGGGCTTGCACAGACACATCAACGATTTGGGTACCGGATTCTGTTTTTACTGCTAATCCTGTGAGCTCAACACGTTCCGGTTGAATTGCTGCCTGCTTTAATGCGGAAAATAATGGCCCGCGCAGGCCCTCACGGGCCATGGCGTTAATATTCCAATTTGCTTTTCCGGCAGCGGGTTCCAGATACTTACCGGTACGGCCACTGATATAAACAATATCGGCATCGGAATTGAGCACCACCGCCGCCGGCGAATAAACTTGTAAAAGAATGTGATCTGCCGCTGTCTGCAGATTATTGCTGGCACCCGGAGTTGGGACATGTGGGAGTGGCACGGGCTGCTCCTTGGAAAGGACCGATAAAGGAGGAAATGATTTTAACAGGAAGTCGGTATTGCGAATGGATTCGTGGGTCTTGTTACGATACAACCGCAACTTCGGCGCCAAAGGCGCGAACAGATGGCTCAGCCGCCCTATTGTTTCCGAACTGCCAAGCATCAATAGTCCATTTGAGTGCAGACTATAGTGAAACAGGGGTAGAACCCGACGCTGCAGCATCGGATCAAAATAGATCAAAAGATTACGGCAACTAATCAGGTCCAGCTTTGTGAACGGCGGGTCCAGAATGACATCATGCTGGGCAAACATAATCTTGTCCCGGATGAATGGCCGTATCTGATAGTAATTGTCGTGCTTGATAAAAAAGCGCGCAAGCCGCGCTTCAGACACCGTATTTTCAATACTGAGTGGGTATCGGCCCCGGCGAGCTGAGGCGATGGCTTCCGGGCTGATATCAGAGCCAAAGATCTGCAGGTTCAGTTTTTGATTCGGAGCCAGCTTATTCATTGCCTCCATAAATACCATTGCGAGTGAATAGGCCTCTTCGCCAGTAGAGCAGCCTACAACCCAGGCCCGAAACGTATAATCGGTTGGGTGCAGGTTCAGGAGTTCAGGCAGGGCTGTGTCCGCCAGATAGCTCCAGATTTCCGGATCACGAAAAAACTCGGTAACACCGATCAGCAATTCCCGAAATAACATCTGTATTTCCTGGTTATTGTCCGCCAGAAAACGTATGTAATCTTTCAGGTTCGAGAGGCCATGAATCACCATACGGCGCTCGATCCGGCGGTGCAGGGTTGTAAGCTTGTATTGGGAGAAGTCGTGCCGGGTGTGCTTTTTCAGTAATTGAAATATAGCTTCCATCGGTGCCTTCGATGGCGAAACAGGCGGATTATCATCCGGACCAGGAACCCGCCGGACATAGGCCAGTATACGAGCAGGCAATTCATTGGCGGGTGCCAGGATATCTGCACAGCCGGCGGCTACGGCGCTTTTCGGCATGGCATCGAACTGAGCAGAATCAGGCGTCTGAACCGCCGATAGTCCACCGGTAGCCTTGATTGCCTGCAAGCCCAGGGTGCCGTCAGACCCCATGCCAGAAAGCACAACGGCAATGGCGTGTTCATTCTGCGCACTGGCCAGAGATGAAAAAAGCACATTAATAGGTAAGCGGAGCCCCCTGGGCTCTGCTGGCTTAACCAGTTTCAGAGTGTTATCAACGACCCGTAACTCGCGATTGGGAGGGATAACGTACACCGAGTCCGGGCGAACCGGCATGTCCTGCTGTGCTTCCTGTACAGGCATTTCCGTGTAACGTTGCAGTAACTCTGGCAACAGCGCCTTCTGGGTCGGGTCCAGATGTTGCACCACCAGAAATGCCAGCCCGGTATCGCCTGGCGTATTCCGGAAAAACTCCTCAAGGGCGATCAAGCCACCGGCGGATGCGCCAATACCGACAATACGCATCAGGATTCGTCTGGGTAGGCCGTTGTTTCAGCTAATATCATCAGTACACTGCCTTCCGTTTCTGCCCGTCTCGCGCTGATCATCAGTCGCCGGCAATCCGGCAAATCAACGAACGCCTTTTCTATGCTCGCTGAAGCCGATATCTCGTTTTCCGGTGTCTTCAATAACCTGTTTACAACGCCTTTCTGGCCAGGCGTAAGAAACGCCAATAAGGGTTTTCCGGCAAGAGCTATAGGACGTTCATTAAAAAGCGTACCAGCAGCCTGGTTGCCTTCAATAATCTCGCCATCGTTAGCAACAATCAGGTATGCAACAGGAGCGCACTCGTAGACGGACTTATAGTGAGCCAGTTCCTCATTAGCTTCGTGTTCGTTTGCCTTAAGCTGTTCATGAAGAAGATCAAGCTCGACCTGATGGGTTTGAAGTTCATGAAGTAACTTCATTGCATTGGCGGCGGTTTCGGGAGTACTTGCCTGCTGATACAGCAATGCCAGAGTGTCCACGCTAAGTACTCCACCGTGGGTGCGGGGCGTCGCACCCATTTTAATCAGTTCCTGAGCATTGTTGCGGAGCCGGTTATGATCTTCGGCACTCTGGTATCCCCGCGGATTTTTCATAATGCCTCCATAAACCAGTGTCTGAATAACCTCTAGCGATACTACCTTACCCGTAGGTACTGGAATAGCGAGCTTGGATAGTAGTACATAAATGTAACGGTGTGTGTGTGTTAGCGAACGGACGGTAACCTTACAGACACTTAATGTCACTGGTATGTGGAGAGTTGTCGGCCGGGTCGGCTCGATATTGTCCAGGCTCACCCAAGTGAACCGGATAGCTCCGAATCCAGGGAGCAATACTATGAATAGCCTCACAATCAGAAAGGTCGCTGAACGCGTGGGCCTTACTATCACTTTGATTTTATCCGTGCTTACGCTGGTTGCTTGTGCGTCTGCACCGCTTCCACCCACCGAGTCTCTGAGCGCTGCCAAAACTGCTATAGCCAGTGCTGAACAGGCTGACGCACGGCAGCATGCCGGTGCTGAACTCGAAGAAGCCAACCGACAATTGGTCGAAGCCGAACAGGCTGTTGCGGACAAACGCATGGTAGAGGCAGACCAATTGGCAAAACAGGCGCGCGTGGCTGCAGAGCTTGCAATAGCAAGAACCGAGGCCAAAAAGGCAGCGTCGATCAATCGTGAAATGGATCGTGGCACCGAAGCTCTCGATGAAGAGATGCAGCGCCAGGGAGATCAGAAATGAAAAACTTTTTGTTCATTAATGTGATCCGTGCCGGAAAAACCGGTGCCATTGTATT
>DATJDA010000232.1:0-3452 GCA_035497695.1 Marinobacter sp.
CGTTACCGGGCCCCCTTCGCGTATCTGATCGCGAAACAAGGGAACAACCGAGCCTGATGACCCCAGCACGTTGCCAAAGCGCACCATAGAAAACACGGTTTTACTTTGCCGACGGGCCAGCCCCTGCAACACTAGCTCGGCCATACGCTTGCTGGCACCCATAACATTCGTCGGGCGCACAGCCTTATCGGTAGAAATCAGAACAAACCGCTCAACGCCGGCTGAAATAGCAGCCTCTGCCGCATGCAGCGTGCCGAATATATTATTCTGCACGCCCTCAATAACATTGTGCTCAACCAGCGGAACGTGCTTATAAGCAGCGGCGTGGTAAACCGTTTCAATCTCGAACGTGCGCATAACCATTTCACACCGGCGGCGGTGCGCAACATTACCCAGCAACGGCTGTATGCACACACCCAAACCTTCAACCTGGTTAATATGTGAAAGCTCACGTTCGATGGTATACAGAGTAAACTCACACTGCTCAAACAGCACCAGCGACTTGGGGCGATGGCGAATGATTTGCCGACACAACTCCGAACCAATAGAGCCGCCAGCACCCGTCACCATTACCGAGCGCCCATACAGAGAGCCCACCACCTGAGCACTGTTAGGGCGCACCGGATCGCGCCCCAGCAGATCTTCAAGCTCCAGATCCCGGATATCATTAATACGGGCCTGGCCAGCAATTAATTCACCCACGGAAGGCACGGTTTGCACCGGAAGCCCCAACCTTTCCAGCTCAAGCAGAAGATGCCGTCTGTCTACATCGGCACTTGCATCCAGCGCTAATAACAAGCGCTTAATGCCGTGGCTTTCCACCGCCTCTTCTATGTGGCTCAGGGCATACACGGGCAGGCCGGCAATAAGCGTTCTATGATTTGCTGGCACCAAACTGATAAACACAACCGGATGATATTCCGCACCCTGACGCAGCGCTTTTGCGAGTTGAGCCCCGGTTTCACCCGCCCCGACAATCGCCACGCAGTCTTTATTTCTGGCAGAAGAGTGCTGCACCAGCATACGCACACTCATTCTGCTGCCGCCAACAAAAATAAGGGCCAGTGCCGCATAAATAATAGGAACAGAACGGGGTACCGAAACATGCAGGCTATACCCCAATACAATAAGCAAAAGTGCTGAAACACTCACGCCCGTTATAATGGTGACAAACGCGCGATCACTCATATAGCGCACAACAGCCCGGTACAGCCCAAGGCGAACAAACACTCCCAGGGTAAACACCACCGTTAAAGCAGACACCACCGCCTGCTCCTTGCTGGGTATCCAAAAGCCCAACTCCAGGCGCAACGCAAAAGCTGCCCACAACGCAAACGAAAGCGCGATGGCATCGATGGTTACGGAGATCACGCGCTTCTTCAGGCGTGACAACCCCAGAAACTGCTTCAACATGCTTTTAATCCTTCAAAAAGCCGTACCTCATCAGGAAGCAATGCTGCCGCTTCCCGATCCAGCACAAACGTAACATTCTGATGCCGCTTCAGCGCAGAGGCTGGCAAAGCCTCGTTCACATCACCGTGAAATAACTCCGCCATAATAGCTGCTTTCTTGTGCCCCGTGGCCACCAAAACAATTTCTTTGGCTTCAAGAATGTCCAGAATGCCCATGGTAATGGCCTGCGTGGGCATTTCATTCAGATCAGTAAAAAAACGACCGTTGTCTAGGCGGGTTTGTTCAGAAAGCTCGATTACATGAGTGCGACTTGAAAAACAGGTAAAGGGCTCATTAAAACCAATATGCCCGTTAGTACCAACCCCCAGCAATTGTAAATCCAACCGACCGGCGGCATGGATAGCCTCAGAATAGGCTTTACATGCGGACTCAACGTTGCCTAGGGTGCCATTGGGTAGATTCACTCTGTCTTTTGATAGGCTCAGCTTCGTAAACAAATGCTGGTTCATATAATAGCTATAGCTTTGGGCATGGTCTGCACCCAGCCCAATGTACTCATCCAGATTAAAAGTGGTGATCTGTGTTACATCTACAGGCGCACTTTCCAAAAGCTGCAGAAAGTGAGCGTACACCGGCTCCATCGTGCTACCCGTGGCCAGACCTAGTGCAGCTTCCGGCTTGGCCTGAATTTTATTCACGAGCCGTTGGGCTGTGTAGAAGGAAGCTTCGTTTGCTGTGTTGAAAATTTTGTACATCGTTTTGGCCTATGAGCTATTGGCGTAGCCAATTCGTCAATCCCTGCCGGGCACCCGATCGCCCGCCCCCTTTCCTGCCACCGTCATGAATATGTACTTAAAGTACGCGGATACCGTTAGATTGGCCAACATTCTGGCATCAGTTATTGCCAGTAATTCCGGAGTAGACATATCAATGTCATTCACCTGCGCCAAACCGGTAATACCCGGGCGAGCCGTTAAAACACCTCGTTGCTCACGCTCAGCAATTAACTCTTCCTGATTGAACAAACAAGGCCGCGGGCCAACCAGGCTCATTTCGCCCTTCAGAACATTCCACAACTGTGGCAGCTCATCCAGTTTGGTGCGCCGTAGAAAGTGACCAAACTTAGTTATCGATGAACTGCTTGCCAAATGACTGGCTACAGAAACTGTATCGACCGACATGGTACGAAACTTAACCAAAGTGAACGGTTTTTTATTCTGGCCAACACGCTGCTGCCTGAATATCGGGGAGCCGGTATCAAACAACCCTACAATATAAAGACCAACCAAAACCGGAAAACCCAACACCAAACCAAACAACGAAAACAAAAAATCCAGAGTGCGGATCACAAACTCAGTCCTGTCGATTAGGAAAACAACGCTCAAGGCCCTGTTTCACAGTAAGGGGCGGCGACCAGTTTAAACATTTTTGAGTGTGACTGATATCAACCTGAAGAGATCCTAATAAACGCTGAGCCATCGCCTTCTTGCCAAGCAAGGTTGCGCCAAGCTGCAATAGCCCTGCAGGTACGGGGATAAGCCGAGAGGGCTTACCCATAGCTTCAGCTACACCACGCAATAATTCCGTTGTTGAAAGATCTTCACCATCACTTACCAGAAACGTTTGGTTTGCTGCTGCGGGGTGGTCTATGCAGGTGATGATCAGATCGACGAGGTTATCGAGGGCGACTAGGGAGCGTTTGTTGTGGATGGCGCCAAGGGGGAGGGGGAGACCCTTTTCGACAAGCTTGATCATGCTGGCGAAGTTGCCCTTTACGCCGGGGCCGTAAACCAGTGGGGGGCGGATGATAACGACTTCCATGCCGGTTTCGGCTGCCAGTTTCCGTAAACCCTGCTCGGCTTCCATTTTCGAAATGCCGTAGGCGTCTTCCGGAGCTGGAACAGCATCACTGACAAAGGGTTGGTTCAATAATGTTTGCTCGCCATTTACTTTGATCGAGCTGATGAAAATAAAGCGCTTTACACCCGCGGCGGCGGCTTGCTGGGCGAGATTGAGTGTACCCCCAACATTCACCTTTC
>DATJDA010000233.1:0-2380 GCA_035497695.1 Marinobacter sp.
ATCAAAACGTTTGCTGAGTGCCACGAGCACCTTCAGCATACAGACGGTGTAATGCTGGGCCGGGAGGCCTACCATAACCCCTGGTTGCTGGCTGGTGTTGATTCCGAGTTTTTTGGGGAGTCTGGCCCTGCTACATCGCGCCATGATGCACTGCGGGCCATGTATCCGTTTATTGAGCGTGAGCTTGAGCGGGGTGTGTTTCTTGGCCATATATCCCGTCATTTACTGGGTTTATTCCACGGTATTCCCGGTGGCCGTCAGTTTCGTCGGTACATCAGTGAGAACGCGCACAAATCTGGTGCGGGGCTGGAGGTTATCCAGACTGCCCTTGAACAGGTTATAGAGCGTGATCACGCCGCCATTGCAGAAGCTTAATTGTCTCTGACTCCCTTGTTGTCTTGTTCCTGCCTGTTTTGCCCGTTATTGTAGACACAGAGCCCGCATCCGGGAGACGGATGCTCCAATAACAGCCAAACCGGGACAACAGGACGAATGACCAACAAGCTTGAACAACTGAAAACCATGACCACCGTCGTTGCCGATACCGGTGATATTGAAGCCATCGCCAAGTGGCGGCCGGTGGATGCCACGACGAATCCATCCTTGCTCTTGAAAGCCGCCGCTTCAGAGGCTTATCGCCCGATGCTGGACAAGGCTGTTGCCGAAGCGCAGCGCCGTGGTGGCTCGGATGCAGAGCAGCTTACGGTGGCGACGGATATGCTGGCAGTCATGGCAGGCCGTGAAATCCTGAATCTTGTTCCTGGTGTTGTTTCAACAGAAGTTGACGCCCGGTTGTCGTTTGATACGGCAGCAACACTCGAGCGGGCACGCCGGCTGATTCGCTATTACGACGAGCAAGGCGCAGATACCAGCCGTGTGCTGATCAAGATTGCATCTACCTGGGAAGGCATTCGGGCGGCTGAGCAGTTGGAGAAAGAAGGCATTCGCTGCAATATGACTCTGCTCTTCTCGTTTGTTCAGGCGGCCGCCTGCGCTCAGGCGGGCACCTTTTTAATTTCCCCGTTTGTTGGCCGAATTCTGGACTGGCACATTGCCAGTAGTGGCCGTGACAGTTTTCCAGCCGAGGAAGACCCCGGCGTACAGTCTGTTACCCGTATCTATAATTATTACAAAGCCAATGATTACAACACTGTTGTTATGGGTGCCAGTTTCCGGAATACCGGCGAAATAGAAATGCTGGCGGGTTGTGATCGGTTAACCATCAGCCCTGCTCTGCTTCAGGCACTGCAAGATGATGAAGGGCACTTGCCCAGAAAGCTGTCTGCAGAGGGTGCCAGTTCGCCGGATCAATTCGGGATTATCAACGAAAACCTGTTCCGCTGGGAATCCAATGAAGATGCCATGGCAACCGAGAAGCTGGCCGATGGTATTCGTCGTTTTGCCGCAGATCAGATAGAGCTTGAAAACCGCGTGCGACAGTTATCATCAAAAGCTGCCTGACCTGACTATTAACCTCCCCCGGGTGATGTTGTCATGATTGAACGCCTGAAAAACTTATTCTCAGTGCCTGAAACCGGAAAAAAGGAACCCGACCCGCACGAGCTGGCGGTGGCGGCCATCGCGCTGATGGTTCAACTGTCGCGGGTAGACAGTACTGAGGATGAACGGGAACTACAGGTCATGATGGACTGTGCCATTCAAGCTCACCGGCTCAGCCCCGAAGAAGCAGAAAGTGTTCTCAAGAATGCCCGGAGCCAGGCGGATAAAGCGACATCTCTGTATGAGTTCACGGCGCAGATTAACGAACATCTGGATCAGAATGCCAAACAGTCACTGCTGGTGAACATCTGGCGTGTCGCCTTTGCTGATGGCCGAATCGACAAATACGAAGAGCACCTTATTCGCCGCATAGCAGAGCTGCTTGAGCTTAATCACCGGGAATACATACTTGCTCGGCATCGGGCGGAAGTGGCCCACTAACACAAGGAATCCGTATGCTAGCCATTCTTTATCCCAACACTGCGCTGGATAGCGATGAATATCGCCAAACCATGCACTACCTGGAAGCCTTGCCAGGCATTTCCATTAAAGTGCAGGAAATACAGGGTGCTACTCAGCGGCTGACCGAAGTGTATCTTCTGGGCGATACCAAATCGCTGGATATTGATGAAATTGAGGCGCTTCCCGCCGTTGAACGGGCAATCCGTATTTCGGATGATTATCGTATTCTGGGCCGGCATAAAGACAGCCACAGGCAAAGCTGCTTCACCTACAACGGCGTGGAATTCAGTCAGACCAATCTGAATGTATTTGCTGGTTTATGTGCGGTCGATGTGCCCAAGCATGTAGAAATGATGATGCAAGCTCTGGAAGACAACAACGAAGTCTGCACACGGATGGGTGCTTACAAACCCAGAAC
>DATJDA010000234.1:0-3573 GCA_035497695.1 Marinobacter sp.
AAACAAAGAGTAAAGCTGCAAGAGCCCAGACCATCGTACCTATCGCGCGGAACACTCTGCTTGCGGTCATTATAATTGTGGCCATATTTGTTGCCCTGTCCACTTTGGGTGTTGATGTAACGCCTTTGTTGGCTGGTGCGGGTATTATCGGCCTGGCTGTCGGTTTTGGTGCCCAGACACTTGTTCAGGATTTGATCACCGGGCTGTTTATTGTTGTGGAAGATTCCATGTCTGTTGGTGATTTTGTAGAGATCAACGGCTTTATGGGTACAGTGGAAGGATTTAATTTACGCACCGTTCGGATGCGTGACCTTGAAGGAGTTGTTCATCATATAACGTTCAGCAAAATCAGTTCTATTCACAACATGTCCCGGGAGTTTGGCATTGCCCTGATCAAAATCCGGATTCCACCCGAACTGCCTATTGATGACGCCATACTGATCATGACAGAAACCGCAGATGAGCTACGTACGCTGCCCGATATGCGCTGGCTCATCTGGTCGCCCCTTGAGATGCAGGGTATTCACGCTTTTGAGGAGGGCTGCCCGGTGTTGCGTATGAGAATGCGCACCAAACCGGAATGCCAGTGGCAGGTATCCCGGGCCTTCAATCTTCTACTCAAGCGACGCCTGGAAGAAAGGTTCCTGAATGTGGCCGCGCCCCGCATGAGTGTTCACATGGAAGCCGAGCGCGGTGCACGCCCACCCGCGTCAGATCGCCTGGCACCGGATGGCGTATAACTGAACTACCGCCGGCACTCAATATGGCCGGTAACCATATCGGCTCCGCCGGATACGTTGCCCAGGATATCTGAATCCGCGAATATACCTGAGCGGTGTTGTAGCGTTATGCCGGTGTAACATTTTTTCGGTGCTTTCTCGCCAAACAGTAGCGTGAGTGGCACATCGAGCTGGGCTTCAAGATAATTCAGAAAACGGCCAGAATTGCGCTCCCGCCTTGCCTGTTTAACCTTTTCAACAACCGGAACTTTGTCTGCATATGAGAAGCCAAAACCCAGACCATAGCGGAACAGTTCTTCATAGCTCTTGGACGAGTGCAAGGTAGTCATCGCCATCACATAGGCGGTGTATTCAAACATGTCTCTTTGGGTGTGGTCTTCATAGCGCCTGTTGATTGACAGCCTTCCCCAATAATCAAGGTACTTTCCATCTGATAGCAGCTTGCCAGCGGTCAGGCCTGCCATATAAGCGTGTGCATCCTGGCTGCGCTGGAGATACCCACGATGGGCCCTATGAAACGGGCCTTCAGCAGCATAACCCGCATTAACACGCCATGAGCGCTCTCCTGCACGGCCAGTATTTTTTTGCTTGGTCGAATCGTTCAGCACGTTACCAAACATGTAGGAAAAGCCGAACAGTGCCGCACTGAGTTGCCTTTCATCCACCAGTGGGCTGTCGTATATTTCACGATCAACCTGCTCGAACGCGATGTTGGAGAACACCATCACTTGTGGCGTCCACTGATACCAGATGTTGATGCCCATTCGCATAAAGCCCGCCCCTCCAGCCTGATACTCGGGGCGATCGGGCAACGCTTCGCTGGCGCTGACGTTATAGTAATAACCTACCAAGTCCTCGTCCTGGTAGATGTAGCTGACAAACGGCGACAGCGATAAGCGCCCGATGCCCATTGTGTAACGGTAGGTGAAGTCCCACTCAAAACCGTTATGGTGCCCCATCAGGTCATTCACCCAGGTGGTAGAAACTACGCCCCAATCATTCTCCAACGCAGCTGAAAGGCCACCATCAACCGTTTGTCTGCGTTCCTTCAAGCCAGTGAAATAATCGTTACTGTCTGGCTCAAGGCGATTAAAGCGGTAACTTACCAGCGCATCTATCGTGAACTTGTCACTGTTGAAAAGGTGTATACCTGCTGAGGTGCCACGGGCAAACAACTGCTCGCCTTCGTACAGGTACAATGGAATCAGATCGTGCTTATTGCCGCTCGACATGCTTGATACATTCTGTACGCCCTTGTAAGGGCTGGAGCCACCACGAATTCCGGCACCAAGGCCGACAGTACCCGGCGCGAGGTGCGTGGTTATGATGTTAGTTACTTGAAGGTTATTGGCAAATCCATTGCTTGCCAGCAAGCACAGGCTTAAAAAGACACTGTGCCAAACAAATTTCTGCAGCATTACCCAGGCCCAAATAGCTCGGAATTAACCCAGCTTAGAGTTTAGTCGGCGCATGATACGCATTCTGGAAGGGAGGCACCACATGGAACCTGTCCACAGGAGCAGATAGTGCCTGTCCCTGGCACAATCCGGGTTTGAACGCCTACGCTGTTACGTATTTGAGCAGTTCTACGACCTGCTCTGGAGTTTGCGCCCAAGCCATTGCTGCGGCGTTCACTTCTTTAAGCGGATGAATAATATCTTCGTCGTGAAGAGTAATGTAAGGCGTGCCCATGGCGGCACAGTAGCCAGCATCAAAGGCAGCATTCCACTGTTTGTACTTGTCACCAAAACGAATCACTGCCACATCACATTGCTCGAGCAGTGTTTTAGTGCGGATGGCGTTAACTTTGGATGATTGATGATCGCGCCAGAAACCGGATTCAGGCTTACCTAACAGGTCGCCTGCAGCGTCGCTCGCTTCGTGATTGGTAACTGGCCCAACAAACTCTACAGGAAGCCCTGCAGCTTCTGCGCCAGCCTGGATTTGCTCCCGCCAATCGGTGTGGATCTCACCAGAGAGATAGACAGTCCAGATCATGAGTCCTCCTTAATAATTCTCTTAAACCGCCGAAAACGGCATCGCTCTTTGCGGGAATGATACGCCAAGCTAGTGAGTTATTCATGCCAGGGTCGCAAACCGCTGCATGTTTCGGTTTCAGTCGCGGTGCCGCTGCGGCGCGACATGCGGCCAATGAGATACTAAAGGACTCGTCGGGTGGGCTTGGGCAAGCTCTTGCAGAATTCCAGGTTGCCTGGCCAAAAACAGTAAGTATTCGTTTCCTTGGGCTATTTGATACGGTTGCAGGCATCGTTAACTTTTCTACTTTAGACCTTTCTGCGAGCAACGACCGCAACAGCCCGGTGCAGCTTTACGTTGACTCAAATCGAATCAGGTATGCCGTGCACCTAGTTGCCCGGCATGAAAAACGCGCCAACTTTGCACTGAATAGTCTCAAAAATGCTGACGGGATCCTGCCTTCAAATTTCAGGGAAATCACCCTGCCCGGCGCTCATTCCGATATTGGCGGTGGTTATCATGACGCAGAGACTGAGCATGTTCTACTACACCCCAGCCTGAGCATAAGAGGATCTTCTACACGCTGGCCCCACCAAACCATGGAATGGGACAACTTGAAATCCCTGGAACAGCAAATCAAATCCGATCAGTTTGTTTCTTTACGGGTGCAGTTCTCTTTCTTCGGAAAAAGAAAAACCTGTGGACTGGTATTTTCAAATTGCCGCACCACAACATTATGAGGTGTGGGTAGAGCATCTGGAACTTGAACGATCTGGCGTTCGCCACTGGTACCATCCCGCCGGATCCCTGAGTTGTTGCTGGAAAGGACCTTATGGTCCTCGCGGAATACTGGGAG
>DATJDA010000235.1:0-2911 GCA_035497695.1 Marinobacter sp.
ATTACGACGGTACCTACCAGAGCGCAATACAGTACAAAGCTGCCAAAGCCTACAGTTAGAGTAATGGCGAGATCGGTCCATCGAAATTTTTGAACAGATTCGGGCATTTGACAAGAATTCCTGACAGGTGTCTGTTCACTATAGTTCATACATGACACCTGTGAAGGCATCCGGGCGGAATCCTGATTCTGGAGTTTTAAATAATCAGTGGAGTCACTAGCATGCCGCCGCCAATCAACATACAGAACAATATCAGCGCCAGAAACAGTGGCTTAACCCCCAAGCTGCGGAGTTTGTCCAGCCGGGTCTCGTAGCCGAGTGCTGCCATTGCCATTGCCAGTGTGATTTGACCGGTTAGAGTCAGGCTTTCATGTGCAATTGCAGGCAGTGTTGTAAAACTATTGACCACCACCATGGCAACAAACCCAAAAGCAAACCAAGGAATAGTCAGGCGACTGCTCTGCGTTTTCTCAGTCTGATGAGCATGGTCACGCTTTAACCACCACTGGCCAACAATCAGCAGGAATGGCACCAGTAGCATCACCCGCACCAACTTCACAATGACTGCATTGGCAAGTGCATCTGCACCCACGGCTTCTCCGGCTGCAACTACCTGAGCAACTTCATGCACGGTTGCCCCTATATAGACACCATAAAGGCTCTGGTCCCAGCCAAGAACGGTATAAAGCATTGGGTATACAAACATGGCAAGGCTGCCAAACAGCACGACTGTAGCCACTGCCATAGAGGTTGCGGCCGGTTTGGAGCGAATTGTCGCTTCGGTTGCCAGCACCGCAGCCGCCCCACAAATTGCGCTACCGGCACTGGTAAGCAACGCAGTTTCCGCATCCATTTTGAACACCCGGGTACCTAGCTGGTAACCAACTACCAAAATCGTAGTCATCACGAGGATATCAAGAAGGATGACCCCAGGCCCGAGTGCGAAAATCTGGCCAAGAGTAATGGAAAATCCGAACAGAACGATGCCGGTGCGCAGTAGCCAGCGGGTAGAGAACTTTAGCCCCTGCTCAAGCCCGTGAAAATGGCGTGCAAAGGGCAGGTTGCCAACACACATGCCCAGCAGCAATGCAAAAACAAGCGGGCTTACACCGCTTTGGTGAATCATGGGTGTGTTGGCCAGACCAAAGCCACCCATCGTTAATAACGCACATACACTCAGGCCTCTCCACATAGTGACTCGCTCCAAACAAAACAATATATGAATATAGTGGCGAGGAATAACATATTTGTGAAACAGATTAATTTGAACGTACAAATAGATTAAATCGATTAAGAGAGTGACGCTCCAGAACGGAAAAAGAGGGGAGTTGCCCTGGCCAGCGCGTTGGAAGCCTGGCGAGGCCACTTCTATTGTGTTTTCGGCCGTACTCGGGAACTTAACCTTTGCCCAGGTAAGCTTCCTGTACTTCGGATGAGGCCATCAGTGCTTTCGCAGTATCTTCGTGAACTATTTTTCCAACCTCCAGTACGTAACCACGATCTGCGAGTTTTAGTGCTATGCGGGCATTCTGCTCTACCACCAGAATGGTAACGCCGGTTTTGCGGACATCGGCCAGTGCACTAAAAATATTCTTCACGATAATAGGTGCTAAGCCCAAACTCGGCTCATCGAGCATTAGCAGTCGGGGTTTTGCCATCATGGCACGGCCAATAGCCAGCATTTGCTGCTCACCACCAGAGAGCGTGCCGGATAGCTGGGTACGACGCTCCAATAGCCGGGGAAACAGGTCATAAACCTGCTTCCGGGTTTCCGAAGCTTCTGCTTTCGGGCGGGTGTAGGCCCCCAGCATCAGGTTCTCTTCTACCGTCAGGGTGCCGAACACTCTGCGGCCTTCCGGTGAATGAGCAATGCCCAGTGGCACAATGGCATCTGCCCGGGTTTGGGTAATGTCATTGCCGTCGTAAACTATGGTGCCGGCGGTTGGTTTGATCAGGCCGCTGATGGTTCGCATCAGGGTGGTTTTCCCCGCACCGTTGGCGCCCAGAATAGTGACTACTTCGCCCTCGTCAACGGTAAGTGACACGCCTTTGATGGCTTCAATATGGCCATAGGAAACCTTGATGTCAGACAGGCTTAACAAGCTCATGCGAAGGCCTCCTGTTCGTCTTCATCGTCTTCCTTGCCAAGATACGCCTCAATTACGTCTGGATTGTTGCGAACAGATTCAGGGCTGCCTTCAGCGATTTTCCGTCCGAAACTGATAACAACAATGTGATCGGTTACATTCATAACCACGTTCATATCGTGTTCGACCAGTAAGATGGTGACACCGGAATCGCGAATATCGAGAATGTTTTGTTGAGTTCAGCCGATTCATTGTCGTTCAGACCAGCGGCGGGCTCATCAAGAATCAGCAGTTCCGGGCTGGCAGCCAGTGTGCGCGCCAGCTCAACCCGCCGCTGAATTCCGTAGGGCAGGGATGTTGCTATTTCATGGGCAACATCATCCAGTTTGAGCTTTTTAAGAATCTCCATACACTCTTCTCTGAGCTGCTTTTCCTCGCGACGCTGAGACGGTATGGAGAGCAGGCCAGCCCACCAGGTTTGGTGAGTAAGCAAATGTTTGCCGGCGAGCACATTCTCCAGGACACTCATACCGGTAAACAGGCGGATAGTCTGGAAGGTGCGCATGATGCCCCGTTCGGCAACGCGGTAGGGCGGGAGCCCATTAATTTCCTTACCTTTCCAGAGTACCCGTCCATCCGTAGGCTTGTAGACACCGGTAATAATATTGAACACGGTCGTTTTGCCCGCGCCGTTAGGCCCGATCAAGCCGACGACCTGTCCCTTCTTTACCTCGAGATTCAGCTGGTCAACAGCCCGCAGGCCGCCAAAGCTGATACCGATGTTATCCAGCTCAAGTAATGTCGTTTCGTTCGTGCTCATTGGG
>DATJDA010000236.1:0-6347 GCA_035497695.1 Marinobacter sp.
GTATTCAGTGATAAGCCACCAAAAGTATTGATTGAACAACTGGACGCTTTGTTTGATGGCGAGTCCGGGGGGGCTGTCGTATGAGCCGTAAACATACTGACACCAGCAGCCCGCAGTTTTCACTGGATCTGAACTCAGCCCCGGAAGAATCATCTGCCATGCCAGAACCCATCGACATCCGCACGCCGTTGACCAGTTTGGACCAAATGGCTGAACTGTTAGAACAGTGGCAAGCGCTGGAATGGATACGCCCGCTGGACACAGGCTTCGCCCGTCTGATTCGCGATCTGTCTGAAGAGCAGGCACAGCCGGTTAAGCCATTAGTGCTTTTGCTGGCAGCACTGGTTTCCCATCAGGTTGGCCGGGGCCACGTATGCATTGATCTGGCTAACCTGCTTCAGGACGCTGGCACCACTTTGTCGCTGCCACCAGACGATGTCCAGCGTCCGGTTAATCATGACGAGCGTTCGCCAACCCGCTGTCCCATGCCCGGCGATCTTCTGGCCGGGCTAAGCCTTAATGAATGCATTTCATTGCTACAAGAGTCTTACGCGGTAAGTGATGGTTCACTTACTAGCCCACTGGTATTGAACGAAACACGACTGTACCTGCGGCGGTTCTGGCGTTATGAACAACAAATAGCCGGGGGTATTCATCGGCGCCTGTCTCAACCGTCACCACTGGCAGATGCCCAATCCGATGCCGCAAATACATTAAGCAGGGCTCTGACAACCCTGTTCGGAACCTCAGAGCAGGTGGACTATCAGAAGCTTGCCTGCGCTCTGGCCGCCCGCAACCACTTTGCTGTTATCACCGGCGGGCCGGGCACTGGCAAAACCACCACGGTTGTCAATTTGCTGGCCGCCTTACAAGCCGTCGCCGGCGAGCAGGGCCGCAAGTATCGAATTCGTTTGGCAGCGCCAACCGGAAAGGCTGCTGCGCGCCTGAACGAGTCGATTGGGGGTGCCGTCAGCCGTCTGCCACTGGCTCAGCTACCCGGACAAGTTGGCCTGGACGATATTCCCACCCGTGTTACCACTTTGCACCGCCTGCTGGGCAGCCGGCCTGATACCCGCCAGTTCCGGCACAACCAGGACAACCCGCTACGGGTCGATATTCTGGTGATCGACGAAGCCTCAATGGTTGATGTCGATCTGATGGCGTCGGTGTTCGATGCTCTACCGCCCCACGCTCAACTGATTCTGCTCGGCGACAAAGATCAGTTGGCATCGGTTGATGCCGGCGCCGTTCTGGGAGAGCTTTGCCAGCGGGCAGGCCGTGCTCACTACACTCCGGATACTGCAAACTGGCTAAGCGCGGTCACTGGACACACTTTGCCAGAAGCACTTCTGGACGCCGGCGGGCAGCCACTGGACCAAGCCGTCGCCATGCTGCGCAAGAGCTATCGCTTTGACAAAAACAGTGGCATTGGCACCTTGGCTGAAGCGGTAAACAGCAATGCGCTGAATGAAGAAATACTCAAGGCTTGCCGTACCGGCAGTTTTGAAGATGTTATCTGGCTGAACGGCCAGGCCGACCGGCCCCGGCTCGACGATACCCTCGCGCTGATCTGCACCCACGCGGTTACCGGCATCCCGGCCGCCTTTCACAATCAGGGCCGCGAGCGCAGAGTGAATGGCCAACTACTGCCGCCACCCGTAGGCTATCAGCATTATCTGAATCTGATAAACAACCACACGCTGAATTCGGAAAGCCCACGGAGTGCCTGGGATGATCTGGCGCGGCAAGTGCTGACAGCCTTTGCGGACTTTCAGATTCTCTGCGCCTTACGCAAGGGGCCCTGGGGCGTAGAGGGTATCAATGATCTGGTAGCCCGCCACCTGTTAAGTGAAAAGCTGATTCCCCGGGCCGAAGGCTGGTACGCGGGGCGGCCAGTGCTGGTTACCGGGAACGATTACAATCTGGGATTGATGAACGGGGATATTGGCATCACTCTGAATGTGCCTTGGGATCAAAGCGAGCAGGGCGAACCAAAACTTACCCTTCGGGTCGCGTTCCCTGCCGGGGATGGCACCGGGGATATTCGCTGGATATCGCCCAGCCGGTTGCAACAACTGGAAACCGTATACGCGATGACCGTGCATAAATCCCAGGGTTCCGAGTTCAACCATACCTGCCTGGTACTACCAGACCGGCTCAGCCCGGTAATGACCCGGGAACTGATCTACACCGGTATCACCCGGGCCAGAAACTGGTTCAGCCTGATTACCGGCGACGCCAATGTCTTCCGGAACAGCGTGCGCCAACAGGTCGTACGGGCATCGGGACTGGCGCAGCGGCTCAACCAGCCCTAGTAATCCGGCAGGTGATCCGGCACCGTTTCTGAGTCAGGTTTGCCGCCCTTAATGCTTTCTGTATCACCACTGTTCTCACGCTGCTGCGCCCATAACCGGGCGTAGTGGCCATTAAGGGCAAGCAGTTCGTTATGGTTACCGCTCTCAACCATACGCCCGTCATCCATTACCAGAATGGTATTGGCGTCACGAACGGTGGACAGGCGGTGGGCAATCACCAGGGTTGTGCGCTGCCGGCTCACTTCCTGAAGCGCCGTCAGAATGGCCTGTTCAGAGAGGGTATCCAGCGATGACGTTGCTTCGTCCAGAATCAGTAAGGGCGGGTTTTTCAGAAGCACCCGGGCAATAGCCACCCGCTGCTTCTCACCACCCGATAACTTCAGGCCACGCTCACCCACCTGGGTCTGATAGCCCTCGGGCAGGCTGTTAATAAACTCTTCCAGATGTGCCATCTTCGCAGCCTGATGCACCTCTTCTTCCGTAGCGTCTGGCCGGCCGTAGGCGAGGTTACGATAAAGCGTGTCGTTGAACAGCACAGTGTCCTGAGGCACCACACCAATCGCTGCGCGCAAGCTGTTCTGGGTAACACTGCGGATATCCTGGCCGTCAATACAAATACGGCCACCGCCCACATCATAAAACCGGAAGAACAGGCGGGCCAGCGTCGACTTACCTGCACCACTGGCCCCGACCACCGCGACGGTATGGCCGGCGGGAATCCGGAAGTCCACATCCTTAAGAATAAGCCGGTCCGGGCGATAGGCAAAATGCACATGCTCAAACGTCACCTCGCCTTCGGTAACGTTTAATACCGAGGCTTCAGTGTCATCCGTAATAACGGGCTTATCCCCCAGCAAGGCAAATAGCCGCTCCACATTCACCAACGCCTGCCGAATTTCCCGATAGACAAAACCCAAGGCATTCAGGGGAAGAAACAACTGCAGCAAATAGGCATTGATCATGGTGAAATCCCCCAGGGTAATCTTGCCGCTGGCCACTTCACCCACCGCCATAGCCATAATCACAATCAGGGCCACGCCGATAATCAGCGCCTGGCCGGCGTTCAGGGTAGCCAGAGACAGGCGGTTTTTCAGCCGCGCCTCCTCCCAGCCCTGTAAATCCTGATCGTACAACTCGGCCTCGAAGGTCTCATTATTAAAGTATTTCACGGTTTCATAATTGAGCAGGCTGTCTACTGCCCGGGAATTAGACTGGTTATCCCTGGCATTGGCTTCGCGCACAAATCGTGTTCGCCATTCAGTAACTTTGATCGAAAATACAATGTAGACCACAACCGCCACCAGAATCGCCAGCATATAGCTGGCGTTGAAGGCGATCAGAAGAATACCGGCCACCATGGCAATTTCCAGCAGGGTGGGCACAATATTGAACAGGGTGAAGCGCAGCAGAAAACTGATACCGTTGGTGCCCCGCTCAATATCCCGGGCCAGCCCGCCTGTTTTCCGGTCCAGATGAAAGGCGAGTTCGCGATTGTGTAAATGCCGGAACACCCGAAGCGATACCCGGCGCATGGCCCGCTCAGCCACTCTGGCAAACACCGCATCCCGCAACTCACTGAACAGGGTTGCGCCAAAACGCAGTGACCCATAAGCGACCACAAGCAGAATGGGAATCCAGAGCAAGAAATCATCACCACGATTCTGATCCAGATAATCTACGATGTATTTCAATGCAATTGGCGTGGCGACGGTGGCCAGCTTTGCCAGCACCAGCAGACCGAGCGCCAGAATTACGCGGCCACGAAATTCGGCAAGATACGGCCAAAGTCCGGCAATAACCTGAAAGTTCGGCTTATGGTGAGCAGGGTAATCGTTATCCGCATAGGCGCGCACAGATTTATTCCTTGAATTTCAGGGCAAATCAACAGCATGAGCCGTATGATAAAGCCAGCCGGTGAGAGTTGTGAGTATTTGCCAAGTGTACAGCAATACCGGTGTATCAGATGTTGAGGAGTACCGTCAGCTCATTGGAGGTAAATCATTAATACCCGTCATCGTCAGGCGTTAATCTTAGTAATCAATTTTATCAGCCCCTACAAGAAGGCGGTGGCAGGTGCGCTTGTGGCACTGGTAATTACCGCCGGAATCACCCTCGGTCTGGGGCAGGGCTTGCGTATTCTGGTCGATCAGGGGCTGGCTACAGATTCACCCGCCATGCTGGCCCGGGCCGTAGGCCTGTTTTTTGTACTGGTGATCGGCCTGGCCTTTGGCTCCTTTGCCCGCTTTTATCTGGTGTCCTGGATTGGCGAGCGGGTGGTAGCTGATATCCGCAAGAAAGTTTTTAACCACCTGATTGATCTGCACCCCGGGTTTTTTGAGCAAAACCGGGCACTGGAAATACAGTCCCGGTTTACCGCAGACACCACCATTTTGCAGTCGGTGATTGGCTCCACTGTCTCTATTGCATTGCGTAACACCTTAATGCTTGTGGGCGGGCTTGTTCTGCTGTTTGTGACCAATGCCAAGCTGGCCAGCATTATTTTGCTGGGGTTTCCTCTGGTTATTGCCCCCATCCTGTTTTTTGGCCGAAAAGTTCGGCATTTATCCCGGTTAAGTCAGGATCGTATTGCTGACGTCGGTAGCTACGTAGGTGAGAATCTCACCCAGATAAAAACCGTGCAGGCATTTAATCACCAACCCCACGACCGGCGCTTTTTTGCAGAGGTGTCAGAAAAGGCTTTTGAGATCGCCCGGGAGCGGATACTGCAACGGGCCTGGCTGACCACGCTGGCGATCTCGCTGGTAATGGGGGCGGTGGGAATTGTTATCTGGATAGGTGGGCTGGATGTTATTCACGGGCATATATCGCCGGGTGAGTTGGCGGCTTTCGTGTTTTATAGTCTGTTAGTGGGTGTTGCCGCCGGTGCGATCAGTGAAGTCATTGGTGAGTTACAGCGAGCTGCTGGTTCTGCCGCACGGCTGTTTGAACTGCTTCAAACACCCTCAGCGTTCAGCCGTGATGCCGATACAACGGTGCGGCAAACATTTCCCGACCCTGTTAAGGGAGCCATACGCATTCATCAACTGACTTTCCATTATCCGGATCGGGGAGATCATCCTGCACTCTCAAACCTGTCGCTATCCATAAATGCTGGCGAAACCCTTGCTCTTGTTGGGCCATCCGGGGCAGGCAAGTCCACTCTGTTTGATTTGCTCCTGCATTTTTATGAACCGGACTCCGGCCAGATTTTTATTGACGAGCTGGACACGGCACAGTTGTCGCTGAGTGACCTGCGACGTTGCTTTGCGCTGGTACCGCAGAACCCGGCCTTGTTCCACGGCACCGTGGCCGACAATATCCGCTACGCCAAACCGGAAGCCAGCCAGGTGCAGGTAGAGCAGGCGGCACGAATTGCTCATGCCCATGAATTCATTGAACGCCTGCCCAAAGGATACAACACGCAATTAGGCGATGCCGGCCTGGGCCTCTCCGGAGGCCAGAAGCAGCGGCTTGCCATTGCCCGGGCCTTACTGGCAGATGCACCAATTTTGCTGCTGGATGAGGCCACAAGCGCCCTGGACGCAGAAAGTGAACATCTTATTCAGCAGGCTATGCCAGCACTGACCAAAGGCAGAACCACACTGGTTATCGCCCACCGATTGGCAACGGTGCGCGATGCCGATCGAATTGCCGTACTCGATCAGGGGCGTCTCCTTGCTGTTGGTAACCACGACGAACTGATGAGCCAGAACGAGCTTTATCAACGCCTGGCGCGGTTACAGTTCCGGGAAGAGTTATCCTGAAAACATGCCTTCGATTGCGCAATCGATTCATCGTATACTGCCTGGGTACCCGTTTTTGGCAGTGCGTTCCGGCTGCTTCAGCTCAACTTTCTATCAGGCTTATCTATGACTGTTCCAGGCCACTCTGACACGCCAGACCATAAGCAACGCCCGTTCGTAGACTTGCTGGTCAGTATCGTTATTCCTTCCGTCATTCTGATGAAATTCAGTGGCGATGAGTATCTGGGCAGCGTTAATGCCCTGCTTATTGGCTTGGCATTCCCATTAG
>DATJDA010000237.1:0-20768 GCA_035497695.1 Marinobacter sp.
TTTAACCGGGCTTATTTTGGCTCGCGCTGGTGCCAGTCGGTCACCTGCTGAAATTGATGGGCGGCGTTCAATAATCGGGCTTCGGAAAAATAGTCCCCAATAATTTGTAAGCCAACAGGCAGGCCATCTACGAAACCGGCAGGGACAGACATGGCAGGAATGCCCGCCAGATTCACCGCAATGGTGAATGTGTCTTCCAGATACATTGTGACCGGATCGTTGGCTTTTTCGCCCTGGCTAAAGGCCGGAGAAGGAGAAGTGGGGCTCATCAGCACATCCACCTCCCTGAACGCGTTGATGAAATCCTGCTGGACCAGCCGGCGCACTTTCTGGGCTTTCAGGTAGTAAGCATCGTAGTAGCCAGTTGAAAGTGCGAAGGTACCTACCAGAATTCGTCGCTTTACTTCCGGCCCAAAACCTTCAGCCCGGGTGCGGGTGTATAGATCTGTCAGGTCTTTTGGGGCTTCGCAGCGGTATCCGTATCGTACGCCGTCATAGCGGGCCAGATTGGCAGACGCCTCCGCGGGTGCAATTACATAATAAGCAGCAATGGCAAGTTTTGCGTGGGGTAATGAAACCTCTTTTACCGTTGCACCAAGCTTTTCGTATTCTTTGATTGCCCCACGAATCTGTTCTTCCATAGCAGCACTGAGCTGGTCCGAGAAATATTCTTTCGGAAGACCAATACGCAGACCTTTCAGTGGCTCATTTAACGTCGCGGTGTAATCCGGAACAGGCCGCTCAACAGAGGTTGAGTCTTTCGGGTCAAAGCCTGCCATCACGTTCAGCATCAACGCATTGTCTTCGGCCGTGCGGGCCATGGTGCCGGCCTGGTCCAGGCTGGATGCGAAGGCGATTATGCCGTACCGGGATACGCGGCCGTAGGTTGGTTTCAGGCCGGTAATGCCGCACAGGGCCGCAGGCTGGCGAATGGAACCACCGGTATCGGTTGCTGTTGCTGCGGGCACCAGTCTTGCCGCGACTGCAGCAGCAGAGCCGCCGGATGAACCACCGGGAACGCGCTTCCCGCCACTGGCTAAGCCCCAGGGATTGGTCACCGGGCCAAAATAGCTGGACTCGCTGGAGGAGCCCATAGCGAACTCGTCCATATTGGTTTTGCCCAGACAAACAGCGCCGGCCTTGCGGAAGTTCTCGGTAACCGTTGCGTCGTAGGGTGGAACAAAATTCTCCAGCATCTTTGATGCACAGGTGGTTCTCACGCCGTTGGTGCAGAAAATATCTTTCTGGGCAAACGGGACGCCTGTCCAGGGTGTGGCCTTACCTGCTGCACGCTGTTCATCGGCCGCTTTCGCATCGGCCAGCGCCTGCTCTTCGGTAACGGTAATAAAGCTGTTGTACTTGCTGTCTTCCTGCTTGATTCGCGCCAGGAACTGCTGAGCCAGCTCCACACTTGAAATCTTGCCGCTCTCCAGTTCCCGGGAGAGCTCTGCTACGGACTTGTTATACATGATGATTCCTGAAATCGTGGTTCGCCAGATCACTCTCTGTTCGTTCTGTTCACTCGATAACGCGCGGCACTAAATAAAGCCCGCTATCAATAGCAGGTGCAATGGCCTGGAAAGCTTCCCGCTGATTGGTTTCAGTAACGACATCACTGCGCAGCCGCTGAACTGCATCCAGAGGATGAGACATGGGTTCAATCTGGTCGGTGTTCGCGGCACCCAGTTGATTGACCAGCTCAAGAATATTGCCCAGATCTTTTTCCAGTGCTGAAATTTGCTCATCGTCCACACGAATACGGGCGAGCACAGCGATTTTTTCAATATCTTTACGGGAAATGGTCACACATTGTCTCCCAATTAAATGAAATGTCTTTAATGAGTTTATAAAAAAATAAACCAATTAAAACTGCAGGCCATTTGGGCACTTAGAGCCGTTCGAAGGCTGTCTCCAAGCGGTCGTCCGCACTGACCGGAAAACGAAAGCGGTTATGGTAACAGATTCCGGGAAACGCAGGGGAGGGTAAAGATAAGCGAGAAGTGTGTGTTCTATGGGGTCAAGCCCCCCATCGCGCCTTGCCTGTGAGGGGCGCTGACTGCTAAAGTTGCGACATCTTTTTTGCGACTGTAACTCTCAGGTTGAAAATACACGAATGTTGATTAAAAGACTCCGAGGTTTGTTTTCCAGTGATCTGTCCATCGACCTGGGTACCGCCAACACCCTTATATACGTGCGCGGCCGCGGAATTGTGCTGAACGAGCCATCCGTTGTAGCCATCCGCACCAGCAACTCACAGAAAACAGTGGCCGCGGTTGGTGCTGAAGCAAAACGCATGCTTGGGCGGACACCAGGCAATATAACGGCCATTCGCCCGATGAAAGACGGAGTGATTGCCGATTTTGTTGTTACCGAAAAAATGCTCCAGCATTTTATTCACAAGGTGCATGAAAACAGCTTTATTACCCCAAGCCCCCGTGTATTGGTGTGTGTGCCCAGCAAGTCTACCCAGGTAGAACGTAAAGCAATCCGCGAATCTGCTCTTGGTGCCGGAGCGCGGGAAGTATTCCTTATTGAAGAACCCATGGCGGCAGCTATTGGTGCGGGCCTGCCGGTAGAAGAAGCCAGTGGTTCCATGATTGTTGATATTGGTGGCGGTACCTCTGAAATCGCCATTATTTCCCTGAACGGCATTGTTTATGCCGATTCAGTGCGGGTAGGCGGCGACAAGTTTGATGAAGCCATTGTTACCTATGTACGCCGTAACTACGGCAGTCTGATTGGTGAATCCACCGCAGAGCGGATCAAACACGAAGTGGGCTGTGCCTATGAAGGCCTGGAAATTCGTGAAATTGATGTCCGTGGTCGTAATCTGGCTGAAGGTGTTCCCAGAGCGTTTACGTTGAGCAGCGAAGAAATTCTTGATGCCCTTCAGGAATCCCTGGCGCAAATTGTACAAACTGTAAAAAGCGCGCTGGAGCAATCCCCGCCAGAACTGGCATCTGATATTGCAGAGCGCGGTATTGTGCTCACTGGCGGCGGAGCCTTGCTGCGCGGCCTGGACAAACTGATTAGCGAAGAAACCGGCTTGCCGGTAATTATTGCCGAAGATCCTTTAACCTGTGTTGCCCGGGGCGGCGGCAAGGCACTGGAAGTGATTGACCGGGGCGGAATTGGAATGTTCTCCCAGGAGGGGTAATCCTGTGGCGAGGGTTCGTTATTAAAACTATTTTTGTTGAAGGGCCGGTTCCTGGCTTAAGACTTCTGTTGATTGTGCTTGTGTCGGCAACCCTGGTGGTTGCCGATGCGCGTTTCGACAAGCTCTCTCCGGTGCGCAGCGTGATAGCAACCGGGCTTGCTCCCATTTATTGGCTGGGTAACGCTCCTAGCCAATTAAATGATTGGGTGTCGGGCCTGTTTGTCAGCAAAGACAACCTTCTCAAAGATAACGAAGACCTTAAGGCCAGATTGCTCATACTTGAGCGCCGTGCACTTAAATATGCCGCTCTGGTATCTGAAAACAACGAATTGCGCCGGCTGATGAATTCATCGGAGTTACTCGACGACCGGGTTATTGTTGGCGAGGTAGTAAGCGTTTCTCCAGATCCCTTCTCCCATGAAATTATTATCAACAAAGGCCAGCGCGATGGGTTATCTGTCGGGCAGGCCGTACTCGATGCCTACGGCCTGATGGGGCAGGTGGTGCAAACCAGCCAGCTTACTTCCCGTGTTCTCCTTGTCTCTGATAGCAGCCATGCGGTGCCCGTTGAGGTTGTGCGTAACGGTCTCAGGGCCATTCTGTTGGGTATTGGTGACGCTGACACTCTGGATCTTGTGCATGTTCCCGATACTGCGGATATCCGGGAAGGCGACCTGCTGGTCAGCTCGGGTCTGGGTGGACGGTTTCCCCGGGGCTATCCGGTAGCAGAGGTCACCCGTATAACCAAAGAGTCTGGCGAGCCTTTCGTATCTATTGAGGCAAAACCAAAGGCTGAGTTGAACCAGAGCCGGTTGGTGCTGGTAGTGTTTTCACCGGAAGATGCGGTCTCTGACGAGACTGAAGCGGAAGAGACGTCTGTAGAAAATACCACGCCAGAACAGGGAGGAGGGGGCTGATGCTGTCGGTTATCAGTTATCCGGTGTTCGCGCTGTCTGTCATTGTTTCTCTGGTGCTGAGTATTTCTCTGTTCCCCGTAAACTGGTTTGTGTTTCGTCCGGAATGGCTGGGTCTGGTGGTGTTCTACTGGACGTTCCGCGCCCCGGCGCAGTTTGGTATTGGGCTGGCCTGGTGTCTTGGATTGCTGCTGGATGTACTGGAAGCTACTCCGCTTGGCGTAAACGCCATGGCTATGGGGCTGGTTGCTTTTCTGGTACTGACGATTCACCAGCGACTGAGAATGTACCCCATGCCTCAGCAGTGCCTGATGGTTTTTTTATTACTGGGGATCAACCAGATGCTCGTCCACTTCATAAAGCAGATGCTGGGTGGTGAGAGCGCCGGTTTCAGCTATTTATGGCCAGCACTGGTCAGCGCGGCAGTCTGGCCGCTGTTTTGCACACTACTGGACAACATCAACCGCAAACTGGGTTAGCCATGCCATCCATTATTCTGGCGTCGGCATCACCCCGGCGAGCGGAGTTGCTGCAGCAGATTGGCGTTGAGTTCAGCGTGCTGCCCGCCGATATCGATGAAACGCCAGTAACCGGAGAGAATGTCCGGCACTACGTAGAGCGAATGGCCCGTGAAAAGTCTCTGAAAGTTGCCGCAGCCAGTCCAGAGTCTCTTGTGCTGGGTGCCGATACGTCGGTGGTACTTGATGGAATCATTCTCGGCAAACCTGTCAGCTGCAACGAAGCCGTCGCCACTCTCCGGCAGTTATCCGGAAAAACTCATCAGGTACTGACTGCTGTAGCACTGGCGAGTGGAGTGGGCTGCAAGTCCCGGCTGGTGATTACCGAAGTAAGGTTTCGCGATCTGTCAGATGTGGAAATTACCCGCTACGTGGCCACTGGTGAACCGATGGATAAGGCGGGAAGTTATGGAATTCAGGGTCTTGGTGGTATTTTTGTAAGAGAACTGAGAGGCAGCTACAGTGCTGTAGTCGGATTACCACTACAGGAAACCGCCGCCCTGTTGGCCGATGCCGGTTACCCGGTCTGGAAAAACTGGTCAAGCAGGCTGGAGAGCCAAACATGAGTGAAGAAATTCTGATTAATGTAACGCCGGTGGAAACCCGCGTGGCTCTCGTGGAAAACGGGATGTTGCAAGAGGCTTACATCGAGCGTGCCAGCCGCAAAGGCATTGTTGGTAACATTTACAAAGCCAAAGTGGTCAGAGTACTTCCCGGTATGGAAGCGGCCTTTGTTGATATAGGCCTGGAGAGAGCAGCTTTTATCCATGCCTCCGATGTGATGCCCAGCCAGTCCAGTGCCCAGGACGCGGGTGATGCCCCCAGAACTGTGCCCGATATCCGAACGCTGCTTCGGGAAGGGCAATCGCTGGTGGTTCAGGTAACCAAAGATCCGATCGGCACCAAAGGCGCCCGGCTGACAACCCAGCTCTCCATTCCCTCCCGCTACCTCGTGTTTATGCCCGGTGTCAGCCATGTTGGCATATCTCAGCGTATTGAAGATGAAGCTGAGCGTGCTCGCCTGAAGTCACTGGTTGAAGAGGCGGCTGCTCAGGAAACCGAGGTCGAGGGTGGCTACATTATCCGTACCGCAGCCGAGGCAGCACCCGCGGAAGACCTGATCGCCGATATGATTTATCTGCATCGTCTGAGCCAGTCCATCCATGAGCGGATAGCGCGGGCAACAGCGCCTTCGGTGGTCTACGAGGATCTGCCGTTGTTTATCCGTACTATCCGGGACCTTATCAGGCCGCAGACTGAAAAGGTGCGGATCGACAGCCGGGAGAGCCACCAGCGAGTTATGGAATTTGTTGGTGAGTTTGTTACCGAATTTGCAGACAAAGTAGAGTATTACCCGGGCGAACGTCCAATTTTTGACCTCTACTCCGTGGAAGATGAAATTCAGAGAGCTCTTAGCCGCAAAGTTCAGCTCAAGTCTGGTGGCTATGTGATTATTGATCAGACCGAAGCCATGACGACTATTGATATTAATACGGGTGGGTTTGTCGGGCACCGTAATCTGGAAGAGACTATTTTTAAAACCAATCTGGAGGCCGCCCGGGCCATCAGTCGACAGCTACGCCTGCGGAATCTCGGCGGTATCATTATTATCGATTTTATAGATATGGAAGATCCCGAACACCAGCGTCAGGTGCACCGAATGCTGGAGAAAATGCTTGAACGGGACCATGCAAAAACAAAGATCACCGGTGTCTCGGAACTTGGATTGGTGGAAATGACCCGCAAGCGCACCACCGAAAGCCTGGGGCAGGTACTATGCGAGCCTTGCCCGGTGTGTGATGGCCGTGGTTTTCTGAAAACCAGTGAAACCGTGTGTTATGAAATATTCCGTGAAATTCTTCGGGTGAACCGCGCTTATGAAGTAGAAAACTATCTGGTTATGGCCTCCCAGAGTGTTGTTGACCGCTTGCTTGATGAAGAGTCTGATAACGTTGCCGATCTGGAAACATTCATAAGTAAATCCATTCGCTTTCAGGTGGAGCCCTTTTACAGCCAGGAGCAGTACGATGTGGTACTGCTCTGAGCCGCTGGCTCGCTGGCGGCGGGCTCCGGGAACCTGATGTTAAGGTTGGCGGCCCTGGCCACCAGCGTTGTCTGGTGGTTTCTTCTGGTTATGCTTTTGCTGTTCGCACTGTATGCCGGTGTTGGGCGTCAACTCACTCGCAATGTCGATGTGTTCAGTGACGACCTGGCCCGGGAGTTGTCTGCACGTATTGGCCAGAACGTTACCATTGGCAGCATGTCGTCCCAATGGTTTTGGCTAGACCCCTCCTTTACTGCCCGGGAGATATCGGTTACCCGCAGTGATTCAGGTGCGGAAATCGCACACCTTGAGCATTTACAAATCCGAATCGACTTTCTGGCGTCGCTGGCGCGACTACGGCTGGTGTTCGAAGATTTTGAGGCCGACGGCCTTGACTTGATGCTTGACCAGTCCGGATCGGGGCAGATCGAAGTGCCCGGAGTCAACCTGCCAACACCCGCCAGTAATCAGTTGAAAGACTGGCTTGGGCTGGCGGGGAGTGTGTTATCTGAACCCTATGTAAAAATCACCCGGGTTGATCTCGGCATTCGCGACAGCCAGGGGCTTTTGCGACAGCTGGAGATACCTCAGCTGGATCTGGTGTACCGGCAGGGAGTGTTTCATGCCTCCGGTCGCGCCATGCAACCAGGGTCAGCTCAGCAACTGGCAAGCTTCAGCCTGGTCGGGCAACACTTTTTTCGTGGAGATTTCACCGGCCAGCTCTATATAGACGTGGATTCTGGCAGGTTGTTTGATGGGCTTATTGATGAATACCAATGGCGCAGCATGCGCGTAGAGGGTTTTGATCTGGGCGGCGAAGCCTGGCTAACCTTTCGCAGTGGTGTGCTGCAGCAGGTAACCGGGACCGTACGAACGCCCTATCTGCAGTTGGGTGTTGCCTATGAATCCCTGGCTCCTCTTGAAAACATTCAGGCACGTTTTGGCTGGCGTCGGCATAAACATGTTTTGTCAGATGTGAATCCGGATTCAGACAGTGCAAACCCTGTGGGTGAGTGGCACCTGAAAAACCTGCAGTGGACCTGGAACGGTGTCGATGTGCCGCCATTCAGCTTGCGCCTGAAACCTGAGGAAGATGGTTTGAGTGTTGTGGCGGATGCGTTGCCACTCAAGCCGATTCGAAAGCTGGTATCACTTCTGCCCATTCTTCCCGAGAGCGCTTCGGCCGCTCTTGATAATTACCAGCCAGCCGGCTATCTGGACAGTATGGAGCTGCACCTGCCCGATTCATCGCCGGAAAACTTCGAGCTGTCTGGCCGTTTGCGCGATGTAAGCGTAGCCGCTTACGATGGCGCGCCCGCCGCCGCAGGGCTCAATGGTACAGTGTACGTGAACCAGAATTCTGGTTATGTGAATGCCTGGGCCGGAGATCAGCCTGTGATGCTCGGGTTCCCCGAACTTTTTCTCAGTGACTGGTTGTTCTCCGGATTTAAAGCCCAAGTGTTCTGGCAACTGGATGGGCCTGTCACCCGGGTTTATGGCGACGATATTCAGTTTGTTTATCAGGGTGACATAAGCCTGGAAGGTGCTTTCGATCTGAAGCTGGTGGACGGCGGTGAGAGCGTGCTGGGCTTGCGTATTGGGGTGCAGAATGGGAAAGCCGGCATGTTGGCGGATTTTGTGCCGGCCAGACTGGTAAGCCCTGGCTTGTACGAGTGGCTGACCACCGCCATCAGCAAGGCCGACATAACCTCGGGAGTGTACTACGGCCATGGCCAAATTGGTGCTGGTGCGCCGAAGGGGTCGTTTGTATCCTCCATGTGGTATGACTTTGATAACGGTACGGTCACTTACGATGAGCGTTGGCCAGAAGTGTCCGGAGCAAGTGGGCAGGTTGTCGTACACAATGGAGACACAAGGGTTACTCTGGCAAAGGGAGAAACCGCAGGGCTGACACTGGCACCCAGTATGGTGCGCGTTGTGCCAACCGAAGCGGAAACAAAAGTTCTGGTGGAAGCCTCCGCCACTTTCCCTGGTGAAGCCCTCAGGCTCTGGATGAACAACAGCCCGCTTGGAGAAATGGCGGGGCAGGCTGCCAGTGAACTTGAATTCAGCGGCCAGTATTCCCTGAATCTCAAACTGGACCTACCCCTTGATACCGAGCGGGACGCGATTGTTGAAGCCAGAGTGGTCACGGATAATGCCATGGCAAGTTATCCATCAGCAGGGCTGATCTGGCGCGATCTTAAAGGCGATCTGACTTACCACACCGTTAGCGGCTTCTCTGGCGGGCCGGTTACCGCAAACTTCTTCGGTGAACCGGTCAGCATCAGCCTGAGCCACAGGAAATCTGGCAGTGGCCTTTCCGTTCGTCAAACAGGCGCGTTGTCTGTCGCCGATGCATTTGCAAAAGCAGGCCTTTCGCCTGAGAAAACCTTTGGGCTCACCGGAAGCCTTTCATACATTGCTACGCTGGATGTAAGTGCAGACACCACCTCTGATCTCCGGGTGCGATCTGATCTGAGGGGGCTGGCAGTAGACTGGCCAAATCCTCTGGCCAAAACGGCCGATGAGTCCGCTCCGCTGATGATTGCGATTGATCCGTCTGCAGACGAAGGTGTTGCCATTCAGGGCAACTGGGAAAACCGGATGGCCTTTGATTTGCTCTGGGAAAGAACGGGGTTCGATCTGACATTCTCCCGTCTGTATCTGGGTAGCCATACGCTGAACGATATTCAGATTAGTGCACTGGATCTTGGTGACCACTGGGTGATTTCTACCGAATCAGAGCGTGCGGTTGGCCGAATTGTTTTGCCGGTTAATGGTGAGCAAATCGTTGCGAATATGGAGGTGGTTCGGCTCGTACGCAGCGATGAGGCCCGTCAGGAGTCTCCCGAGCTCCTCACGCTTGAAGATCAGCTGGAAGCCTTCAAATCTCTGGATATGGGAGTCTGGCCAGATGTGCAGGTTACGATCGCAGATTTGCGGCTGAATAATGAGACCTTGGGAAGCTGGGCATTTACCTTGAAGCCAGAGCCGTACGAACTGGCAATTAACAACATAGAAGGCCGGCTTAATTCGCTGGTACTGCTTGGTGATATGACCTGGAGTATTGTTGATGATCACGGTGTCAGTCAGTTTACCGGTTCTGTTACCGGAGGCGCTTTGGCTGATCTTGGCAAATTGTTTGGCGCCCAGATACCGTTGACAAACAAAAGCACAAATATTGAGCTGAATGTTGACTGGCCCGGCCGGCCAGACGAATTTTCGTTATCCGACCTCAGCGGCTCGGTGAGCTTTCGGCTTGATGATGGCATCATTCTGGAGCAGAACAATACCGCGCAGCTGTTCCGGTTTTTTAATGTTCTGAACGCTGACACGCTCTGGCGACGCCTTAAACTCGATTTTTCAGATCTCTACAAGCGCGGCGTTGCCTTTGATGCTATTTCGGGCAAGGCACAGATTGTTGATGGCCTTGTAACAATGGACCCCGAGCTTCAGGTTGTTGGCCCTTCCGGCGCATTTAAGCTCAGTGGTACTACAGACATAGCCGATGAGGTGCTGGATATGCGCCTGGTGGTTGTTCTGCCATTAACCCAGAACTTGCCATTAGCGGCTCTGTTAATGGGGGCCGGTGCGCCGATTGGTGGAGCGTTATTTGTTCTGGATAAATTTCTTGGCGATCCCTTGAGCAAGTTAACCAGTGCCAGCTACAGTGTGAAAGGTACCTGGGATGACCCAAAAGTGGAATTGCGACGGGTATTTGATACCGGTAAATAGCGAGGGCGTTTTATGACAGAATCTGCTTCCAGCCAGGTTGCTGCCATCCAGATGGTCAGCACCAGTGACATTGATGCAAACCTGAATGAAGCCCGCGATTTATTGGCGAGGGCGGCCAGTGATGGCGCCCGGGTGGCGGTGTTGCCAGAAAACTTTGCAGTACTGGCAACCAGCCAGATGCTGGATTGCGGGCGTAAAGAGGCAACAGACAGCCCCAGAATCCGGGGTTTTCTGGCTGAACAGGCAAAAGCACTGGGGTTATGGATAGTGGGTGGTTCATTACCTCTGGCCAGGCGGCCAGACAATTCAACCATTCAGGACCGGGTCAGAGCTGCCTGCCTGGTTTTTGATGACCATGGCCGGGAAGTTGCCCGCTACGACAAGATTCACTTGTTCGATGCGATTGTTGAAGATGCCCTGGGTCAGTATCGGGAATCAGACACCTTCGAGCCAGGCGATCAGCTTATCACTGTGGACACGCCCGCAGGTAAACTGGGCCTGGCAATTTGCTATGATTTGCGTTTTCCAGAGTTGTTCCGGGCGCTGCGAGAGCAGGGCGCAGACTGGGTATGCTTACCCAGCGCATTTACCTGGCAGACCGGAAGTGCCCACTGGCATACACTGACGCGTGCACGGGCCATCGAGAATCAGATCTGGGTTGTCGCTGCCGGGCAGGGTGGGCAAAACAGCACTCACCGACGGACCTATGGCCACAGCCTGATTTGTGATCCTTGGGGCAAGGTGGTTTCCGAGCTTGCAGAAGGGCCTGGGGTAGTGATGGCTGAACTGGATGCCCAAAAGTTATCACAACTGCGCAAGCGCATGCCCGTATGGGAACACCGCCGGCTGTAACCAGCCGGCGTAACCGTCAGTTCGTTGCTTCAACGCTATCTACGTACTCCCGGAGATAGCGAAACAGCTTGCGAGCCTGGCCGGTATTTTTCTGCTTTTCAACATCTTTGCGGGCATTGCGTGCCAGGTTGCGCAAGTGCTGTACGTCTGCCTCGGGGCAGTATTCGAAAAACTCCCCAACGACAGAGTCTCCGTCTGCGATCATCCGGTCGCGCCAGCGCTCAGCAAGATGATGTCTGCGGGTATGCTCTTCGCTACCTGAATCAAAGGCATCAATGTCACGCTTCAACGCCTCAGGGTCATCCTCAAGACGAATTATTTTGCCAATGTACTGCAGGTGCCGGCGTTTCGCCTCATTCTGATGAATCCGGCGCGACTCCTCAATAGCTGCCCGTAGCCTGTCGCTAATTGACAGTGTCTCAAGCTGAGCAGTGCTCAGATCCAGCATTTGCCTGCCGATATCCTGCAAGGCATGCATCTCTCGCTTTAGCTGGGATTTACTTTTACCGTACTCTTCACTCTCGTGCTGATCGTTCTCGTTCATTGTTAATCCGTGGCTATCCGATCTTTGTGGGTAGTTTACATGTAAAACAGGGTGGCAAGACCCAGAAAAGACATAAAACCGGTGACATCGGTAACAGTGGTCAGAATAACGCTGCCGGCAAGGGCCGGATCTATGTGTTTTGATTTCAGATACAAGGGTAACACGGTGCCCGCCAGCGCAGCGGCAATGAGATTGATAATCAGAGCTGCAGCAATGATTCCGCCGATCATCAGATCATGAAACCAGAGCGCCGCAGCGGTCGCGACAATCATAGCCCAGAACATACCATTGAGTACGCCCGAGAGAAATTCCCGATTTAACAGCCAGCCTACATTAGCGCCACTGATCTGGCCGGTGGCCATTCCACGGATAACCAGTGTCAGGGTCTGGCTGCCAGCAATGCCGCCCATGCTGGCGACAATCGGCATCAATACTGCCAAGGCAACAACCTTGGTAATGGTTGCTTCAAACAGACCAATAACCGCCGACGCGATAAATGCTGTAACCAGATTAATTCCAAGCCAGACCGCCCGGCGTCGTGTTGTTCTCCAGACCGGGGCAAAAGTATCTTCATCGCGGTCCAGCCCCGCCATGCTCATCAGGGACTGATCTGCGTCTTCCCGGATAACGTCCACAACATCATCAATGGTGATGCGCCCGAGCAGCCTGCCTTCCTCATTAACAACCGGAGCCGAAATCAGGTCGTAGCGTTCAAACAGGATCGCCACTCTGGTGTCGCTGAGGGATACATGAATGGGCTCAACATCTGTATCCATCACCTCGCGAACGGTTGCCGCAGGGTTGGAGACCAGCATGGTGGCGATTGGCAAGGTACCAATGAAGTAGTCCCGGCGGCTGACAACAATCAGGCTATCTGTCATCGGTGGCAGATTACGATGCCGGCGCAGGTAACGCAGCACAACATCAATATTGATGTCCGGGCGCACAGTAATGGTATCGGTGTTCATCAGCCCGCCGGCGGTATCTTCCGGATAGGAAAGTACTTCTTCTACCCGCCGGCGATCCTGCTCATCCATGGTTTCCAGTACTTCCTGGATTACCGTATCCGGGAGCTGCTGCAGCAGGTCGGCCAGATCATCCGATTCAAAATGCTCGGTAATGTCAGCCAGTTCCTGGGCATTCAACTGGCTTAGAAAATAGCTCCGAACGTCATCATTCAGGTATTGAAGAACCGCTCCTGCCCGCTGCCGGTCAACCAGATTCCACAGCAATGTTCTCTGGCGTGGTGGGGAAGATGTAAGAAGGTGGGCAATATCGCTGGGGCTCAGGTTACCGTTAAGGATGCGGGCAACCTGCGTGAGTTCGCCGCTATCCAGAGCTTCGTTGAGAGAGCGAAGATGTTGGTTGGCCTGCCGTTTCTCCAGGGTGTCTGTCATGAGCTACCTGCGGTCGGGTACAAAGGTATTATAACGGAGCCGGACTCTACAGGTTAGCAAGAATTGCAGATAAATCAGGCTATTCGCCTTCTCCGAAATAATCATCAATCAGTTCGACCAGAGCCGCTATTGCCTCGTGCTCATCGTGCCCATCAGCAATCAGCTCTATTTTGGTGCCTTTACTGGCTCCAAGCATCATCACCTGCATGATATTTTTGGCGTTAACCTCACGGTTCTTGCCGCTGATACTCACATTACTCTCGAATTTAGACGCCGTGGCTACCAGCTTTGCAGTGGCCCGAGCGTGCAATCCCAGCTTGTTAATGATGGTAACAGGGTGGCGAATCATGTCAGGTTATACCTCACCCCGGGCCAGTAAGTGCGGTAGCTCGGTATGGCGAACCTGCACATTGTTATAGTGCTGCCGGAAGTGGTTGGAAAGTTGCTCTGAAACATAAACAGAGCGGTGCTGGCCACCGGTGCAACCAATGGAAATTGTCATGTAACTGCGATTACTGTCGGCAAATGAAGGCAGCCAGGACTCCAGAAAGGCAGTCAGGTCATCAATCATTTTCCGGCTGACGTCCTCTTTCTCCAGAAAATCAATCACTGGCTGGTCTATGCCGGTAAACTTGCGCAAGCTGGTATCCCAGTAAGGGTTAGGCAGGCAGCGAACGTCAAAAACATAATCGGAATCTATGGGTACACCGTGCTTGAATCCAAACGACTGAAACAGCAGCGCCAGTTCCTGATCTTTGCGACCGACTACCCGCTGTTTTACCATATCCCGTAGTTCATATATGGACATGCCGGTGGTATTCACATAAAGATCAGACAGTTTGGCCAGAGGCTCCAGGCACTTTTTCTCGTTGTTGATAGCTTCAGGCAAAGAGGTTTTCCCGTCACTAAGCGGGTGCTTGCGGCGGGTAGCATGAAACCGCTTAAGCAGGGATTGATCATCGGCATCCAGAAAGATAATTTCGATGGTAACTCCGGTACTTTGCAGTTGCCGGTAAATGGTTTCGAAATTTTCCAGTTCGCCTGCAAGGTTCCGGGCATCAATGCTCACGGCCATTTTACTGAGCCTGCCTGATGAGGCCTGGCCGGTCGCCTCGCGAGTCAAAGGAAAGAGTAAGCCAATCGGGAGGTTATCAATGCAGTAGTAACCCAGATCTTCCAGTACATGCAGTACTGTACTTTTGCCCGAACCAGACCTGCCACTGACAATAATCAGTTTCACTGTTTTTCATCTCCGCAACAATGAGTGTCAGCCACTTGTGGCTATCATGCGCTCATACAGTGCGCTGGCGTTATCGCACTGACGCAGTTGGTCACAAAATGCGCGTTCATTGAATTTTTCTGCCAGTTGGCTTAGCAGTTCCAGGTGTTCGCTGGTTGCTTCTTTTGGAACAATCAATGCGAATACCAGATTAACTGGCTGGTTATCTATTGCATCAAACTCAATATCTTCTTCCAGAGTCAGCAAGACACCAATTACCCGGTCGAGCCCTTCAAGACGGCAATGGGGAATGGCTATACCCTGGCCAATACCGGTACTGCCAAGACGCTCACGCGCAATCAGGTTATTAAATATCTGTGCCTCGTCAAGCGTGTTGTCATATTGGTTGACTTGCTCTGCAATGAATTCCAGAACCCGTTTCTTGCTGGAAGCCGGTACCCGGCAAAGGGACAGCTCCGGTACAAGAATATTATCTATGGTGAGATGTGTGTCGCTCATGAATCGACTGCATTTCCGAAAAAAAAGGCTGCGGCACGTTAGCCATGCCGCAGCGCGATTAGATTACACGCATGAAAGCGGTCGGCTAGCGAGCGCCGCTTCCCTGCATCCTGGCTACGTTCTTTTCTTTGTACTTAAGAATCTGGCGATCAAGCTTGTCGGTCAGTAAGTCAATCGCCGCGTACATATCTTCGTCTTCTGCCCTTGCATTAATTTCGCCACCTGCCAGATTAAGCTTCGCATCCGCAATTTGGCGCATTTTATCGACTTGCAGAGTAACCTGGGCATTACTGATCTGATCAAAATGACGCTCCAGTCTATCAAACTTCTCTGTAACGTATTCCTTCAGTGCGGGAGTCAGTTCTACATGATGGCCTGAAATATTGAGTTGCATAGGCGTCTCCTGTTGTCATCACACCGGACCTTGAGGGCCGGATCGAATGCTGGCGCTTCATGCGCCCAGCGAATGCTGTTATCGGGCAAGCCCCATAATGCACAGGGCTTGCCTATACCAAACGTTTACGTTCATTCGACGGTGGAATTTGCATCGCTTCCCGGTACTTTGCCACCGTGCGTCGCGCCACCTGTATTCCTTCTTCTCCTAGCATGGCCGCAATTTTGCTATCACTCAATGGCTTTTTCGGTGTTTCTTCTGCAACCAGTTTTTTTATCATGGCGCGAATGGCTGTAGATGAGCACTCACCGCCTTCATCCGTACTTACGTGGCTGGAGAAAAAATATTTAAGTTCAAAAATGCCACGTGGAGTGTGCATGTACTTCTGTGTGGTAACGCGGGAAATGGTTGACTCGTGCATCTCTACCACCTGGGCAATATCCGCGAGAATCAGCGGCTTCATCGCTACGTCACCATGATCCAGAAACCCCTGTTGATATTCAACTATGCGGGTTGCCACCTTAAGCAAGGTCTCATTCCGGCTTTGGAGACTTTTGATAAACCATTTCGCCTCTTGCAACTGATCCCGCATGTAGGTGTTATCAGCGCTGCTGTCCGCTCGCCTTATAAGTGAAGCATAGCTGGTATTGACGCGAATGCGCGGAGCAACTTCGGGGTTCAGTTCAACCCGCCAGCGGTTGTTGTTTTTACGCACGATTACATCCGGAATCACGTAGTCTGGCTCCGCCTGATCATGGGAGTCACCGGGCCGGGGGTTCAGGCTGGTAATCAGGGCCAGAACATCTCGCAACTGATCTTCTTTCAGGCGGCTTCGGCGAATCAGTTGGGCGTAGTCACGGTTACCAAGCAGGTTAATATAATGAGTAATTACCAGCCGGGCCTGAGCCAGCCAGGGGGTGTCTTCCGGTAATTGATTTAACTGAATCAGCAGGCATTCCTGAAGATCCCGGGCAAAGACCCCGGGCGGATCAAAATGTTGCAGCCGGTGCAGCACCGCTTTTATTTCATCCAGTTCCAGCGGGTTTTCTTCGCTCTCATTCAGGAGGCCTGAATGTATGTCTTCCAGGGAGCTGGTGAGATACCCCCGGTCGTCAACCGAGTCCAGCAGGGCATGTGCTATGGCCTGATCGCGCTCAGTGAACGGCGTCAGGTTCAGTTGCCATTCAAGATGATCACGGAGCGTTTCAGTGGGAGAGTTGCGGGTTTCGAAATCATGATCGTTTTCGTCATCGTTCCGGGCGGCAGGGGCCGGTGCAGACTGATAAACATCATCCCAGGCAGTGTCTACTGGCAGGTCATCAGGAAGAGCGTCCGGAATTTCATTTTCTGATGCCCAGTCTGGGCCGCTTTCGTTTTCGTCCCAGTCGGGAGCAGAGTCCTCATGGGCACCTGCCGTTATTTCCTGGCTGGTTTCATCGTAGGCTTCATGGGCTTCAGTATGGTCATCCAGACCGGATTCAGAAAGGTTATCTTCTTCACTCTCCAGCATGGGATTGGATTCCAGGGCTTGCTGGATTTCCTGCTGAAGGTCCAGAGTTGAGAGTTGCAGTAGCCGGATCGCCTGTTGCAGCTGCGGCGTCATGGTCAGGCTTTGACCCAGCTTTAACTGTAAGGAGGCTTTCATTGCCATGGCCAGAATCCGTTACTCATTAGCGCCCTTTTTAGAGTCCGTCTGTTGAAACCTATATGCCAAATAGTTTAAAAATTCGTTGTGTGGCAGATACTTGTCATGCTTTTGCAATTGCCTAGCAAGTTCTCTGCCGAGTTTACTTGTTACCAGACATTAACACAATGAGCCAGGGCGGATCACAAGCGGAACTCGTTGCCCAGATACACTTCCTTTACCTGTTCATCTGCCAGAATAACTTCTGAACTACCCGAAGCGATGATATGCCCACCCGAGACAATATAAGCATTTTCGCAGATGTCCAAAGTCTCCCGGACATTGTGATCTGTGATCAGCACGCCGATACCCTTATCCCGCAAATGCCGGATAATCTGCTTTATGTCGCTGACGGAAATCGGGTCAACTCCCGCGAAAGGCTCATCAAGCAAAATAAAGGCAGGCTCCATGGCCAGTGCCCGGGCAATTTCCACCCGGCGGCGCTCACCGCCCGAAAGAGCCATGCCTATGCTGTCGCGAATGTGGGTAATGTGAAATTCTTCAAGCAGTTCTTCGGTTCTGGTTTGCCGGTCTGCGCGACTGAGCTCCTTGCGCGTTTCCAGAACCGCAAGAATGTTATCCCGCACAGACAACTTGCGGAATACCGAGGCTTCCTGAGGCAAATAACCAATGCCTTTACGGGCCCTGCCATGCATGGGCAGAGGAGTAATGTCCTCGTTGTCGATGGTTATCCGGCCATGGTCTGCCGGTACCAATCCGACAATCATGTAAAAGCAGGTGGTTTTACCGGCGCCGTTGGGACCGAGCAGGCCGACGATCTCGCCGCTGCGAATCTCCAGGGATACGTCAATCACTACTTTTTTTTGTTTATAGCTTTTTGCCAGATTACTGGCCCTGAGAACTGCCATTAGATCCCTGTTTGTTGCTGGTGTTGCGTGGCTGAATAATCATTTCAACGCGCCCGGTGCCAGTGCCACTTTCTGAGCCGCCATCAGCGGTGACAACCCGGTGGACAGTATCGTAATGAATGACGTCACCCCGGAACTGATTGCCGTTTTGTTCGATCACAGCATCGCGCTCAAAGGTCAGCTCGCGATCTGCTGCAGACCAGGTGATATTAAGGGCACTGGCATCGGTTTCACCTTCTCTCTCGCCCTCACCGGTGGGTTGCTGGTAGTGCGCAGGGGTTCCGGAGGCCTCTATCCGGCTCAGGCCTTCTTTGTCGCGAAACAGCACAATCCGCTCGGCAGTCAGGCGGGTTTTCCCCTGGGTCAGTTCAACCGCTCCGGTATAGGTTGCAATGCCTTTGGTGTCATCCAGGCGGGCGCTGTCGGCACTGATTGTTATGGGTGTGTCTGAATCCGGATCAAAGGCCATTGCCGGCTGTGCAATCAGCAGTCCGGCGACAACAATAAAAAGTGTTTGAAGTCGGTTATTGGCCGGTTTCATAGCGTCCTTCTACCTTGGAGTTGAGTTCCAGGATGCGTTTGTTAATCCATGCCTTCATACCAGTGGCGCGCGTAACGCCAGCCCGGTCAGTAATTTCAACGGGAGCTTCTGTATAGACAGTACCGGCATTATTGTCCAGTGTCAGGCTTGTTGTGGTGAGTGTGGCCGTGCGGTTACCCGCTTCTCGTATAATGCGTACGTTGTCATTCAGATACAGTAAGTTGTCTTTCTGCTGCAAGCGGCCACGGTCAGCATCAACAATCCAGGGTGAGCTGCCCGGCTCGCCGTACAGCTCCGCATGAGGGCTTTTTATAATGGCAACCTCGCTGTCCTCAAATTGCTCAATGCGCGGGCTGTTAAAATGTATTTTTATCTGGCCTGATTTGTCAAAACCGGTGTAGCTGCCGTTGATTACAAAGCCATCGGGCTCATCACTGCCTCGTAACTCTGTGGCATCGCTTGGGGCTTGTTTGGGCTCGTCACTGTGCCAGAGCAAAAACAGAGCAGCGACAACGGTGCAGCCCAGAGCCAGCGTGCGGAGTCTGGGCCGGTTTTCCTGTGCCAGGAGCGAGAGTAGCCAGCCTTTTTGAGCGGTGTTCGCGCCGCGGGTCATGGTGCGGGTTCCAGGTATTTTGTCAGCGCTGAATCCAGCTTGCCCTGAGCCGTCAGCAGCAGGTCGCAGGCTTCACGTACGGCACCACTGCCTCCAGCGGCCTGGGTGCAGTAATTGGCATATTCGCGAACCAGCCAGTAAGCGTTGGGCACGGTAATGCCAAGGCCAGAAAGCCGAATAGCTGGAAGGTCTGGAAGGTCGTCCCCCATGTAGGCTGTGGCCTCTGGTGGAATACCCAGCGTGCCGATTAATTCCTGTAACGCTGTCTTTTTATCTTCACGGCCCTGCATCACGTGGGGTATGCCCAAATCGCGCATGCGCTTTTCCGTTAGTGGCGACTGGCGGCCGGTAATAACTGCCACGACTATACCTGCGGCCATTAACTGCTTCAGTCCAAGGCCATCAAGGATGTTGAATGCTTTCAGTTCATCCCCGGTGGCGCTGAAGTAAATCTTGCCATCGCTCATAACGCCATCAACGTCCAGTGCGAGCAGACGAATAGCCTGCGCTTTTGACAATAAAGACTCTGGCCACAATGAGCTTAAGGGGCAGGCGTGACCGGTCATTAAATAACTCCTGCCCGTAACAGATCGTGCATGTTGATGGCACCAACCAATGTACCGGTCTCATCGATGACGGGCAGGCCGTTAATTTTCATTTCTTCCATAATGTTTAGCGCCTTGGCAGCCAGATGATCGGCCCGAATCGTTTTCCCATTGCGGGTCATCACCTGTTGTATGGGAGTGGTGCGTATATTCAGATCCCGGTCCAGAGTTCGACGAAGGTCACCGTCAGTGAACACGCCGGTAAGATTACCGTTGGCGTCGGTAACGGTGGTCATGCCCAGCCCCTTGCGTGACATTTCCAGCAACGCACCGCTGATGGTCGTGCCTTCTACAACACGGGGAATGTCGTCGCCAGTGTGCATGATGTCAGATACCCGTAACAGCAAGCGCCGCCCCAGTGCACCACCAGGGTGCGAAAGTGCGAAGTCCTCCATGCTGAAGCCCCTTGCATCCAGTAGCGCCACGGCCAGTGCATCACCCATAACCAGTGTTGCCGTGGTGCTCGAGGTTGGCGCCAGGCCCAGTGGGCAGGCTTCAACGTCCACACTAACGTCCAGGTTGGCGGTAGCTTCTTTGGCCAGTGTGGATTGAGGATTGCCGGTCATGCTGATCAGTGGCACGCCCATGCGCTTGATCAGGGGCAGAATGGTAATAACTTCGTGGGTGTTGCCGCTGTTGGAAATAGCAATAACCACATCCTGGCTGGTGATCATGCCAAGATCCCCATGGCTGGCTTCCCCGGGGTGAACGAAAAATGAAGGAGTACCGGTGCTGGCCAACGTAGCGGCGATCTTGGTGCCGATGTGCCCGGATTTGCCCATCCCGGTAACAACGACACGGCCTTTGCACGCCATCATCACTCCGCAGGCTTTTACAAAATTATCGTCAATACGGCCCTCCAAAGCTTTAATCGCGCCATGCTCAATACGAATGGCGCGAAGGGCGGCGGCACGGAACTTCTGTGAGATTATATCGGTCATCTGGCGTGTGGCCTGGTTTGCGTGTGTAAATGGTCACTGAAACGGTGTGGCAATACAGTCAGCAGAGACTCGTTAAAAGTGGTTGCGAGTATATCATTATCAGTAGAAATCACCGTCTGGTTACAGAAACTTCAGCCAAATGGATCCCGTTATCAATACATTTTATACATGATGGATTGAGCTTCTGCTGCCCTTGCCTTAATGTAGCGTCTTCCTGAA
>DATJDA010000238.1:0-10053 GCA_035497695.1 Marinobacter sp.
CCTATTCGGCGGCCTCCCATCAGCGCGCCGTTGCGGCAACCGATTCCGGCTTCCTGGCCGGAGAGATTGCTCCAATCATGGCAGGCGGAATAACACTTGAGGCCGACGAAGGAATTCGTGCCGACACCAGTATCGAGAAACTGGCGAAGCTCAAACCGGCTTTCACCGAGACCGGCTCGATCACCGCAGCCAGCGCTTCACAGATGAGTGATGGCGCGTCGGTGGGACTGGTGTGCTCTCAACGGGTAGCCGATGCTGCAGGCATTGAACCACTGGGGCGAATCGTGTCGTTCGCTGAAATTGCCGGGCCGGATAACACCCTGCACCTCAAACCGGCACGGGCGATCGAAATGGCCTTGGCACGGGCACAGTTGAGCCTGGCAGATATCGATGTTTTAGAAATCAACGAGGCTTTCGCTGCCGTAGTGATTGCTTCGTGTCGAGAACTTGGCCTGTCGGGTGAACAGGTTAACGTTAATGGCGGAGCGATCGCGCTCGGCCATCCATTGGGCGGCACTGGTTTACGTCTACTCCTGACGGCAGCACGCGAACTTAAGCGACGTAATGGTCGTTACGCACTTGCCTGTCTGTGTGGAGGCGGAGGCCAGGGCTACGCAGTTATTATCGAAAGGAATAAATCATGAGCACTGAAGCAGAAAAAATAAATGGTTGGATCGATGCCCGCCACCCTATGCCGAGCGTAGGCGATATCGCCGAGCGCACGCTGGACATTACCGAACGCCATATCGAGCTGTTCACAGAAATGAGTGGTGATAAGAACCCATTGCATGTCGATCGGGAAGCTGCAGAAAAATCCCGTTTTGGCGGATTGATCGTGCAGGGTGGAGTAACAACCGGGATCCTGAATGCCGTCGTCGCTGAGGATTTGCCTGGGCCGGGAACTGTGTTCCTCAGCGTTGACTGGAAATTTTCCAAACCCGTTTATCTTGGCGACACCATCACCGGACGCGTTGAAATACTTACCGTGCGTGAAGACAAGCCATTCTGCACCATTCGCACGACCGTCGAGAACCAGAAGGGTGAGGTCTGTGTTTCCGGGGAAGCTGTAACCTATACGACGCCACTACCACGGTGACTCCGGCTTTGACGAAACCCAGTGCGGCTGTCCGCGATCCGGACGGCCGCTGGTCAGCACTAGCGATACTCGCCAGCGCCATGCTGCTGGGTATGACCACCTGGTTCTCCGCTACAGCGGTGGTACCGCAACTGCGCGATTCATGGTCGTTGTCGTCGAGTGCAGCCGCGTGGATGACGATTGCCGTGCAGCTTGGTTTTGTCGCCGGAGCGCTTTTATCCGCAATTTTTAATATCGCCGATCGGGTGCCACCGCGTCGGCTTATGCTATACGGCGCCAGCCTGGCGGCGCTCGCCAATATCCTTTTACTGACCAATCCGGGCATCCCCGTGGCGATTGGGCTGCGTGCAGTGACTGGCTGTGGCTTAGCGTTCGTCTACCCGCCCGCAATGAAAGTCATGGCAACCTGGTTCAAGGCCAAACGCGGCACCGCACTGGGGATTATGGTTGGCGCCCTGACCCTTGGCTCAGCAACGCCTCATCTGGTCAATGGATTAGGCGGCCTGGACTGGCGTATCGTGCTGGTCACCACGTCCGTATTATCTCTGGTTGGCGGTTTAATCGCTGAATTCTTCGGCAGCGATGGCCCATTCACATTCCCACGAGCGTCGTTCAACCCATCCAAAGCCTGGAAGGCTTTTTCCGATCGTCCGGTGCTGCTCGCCTCGATCGGCTATTGCGGCCATATGTGGGAGCTTTACGCCATGTGGGCCTGGTTTTCTGTATTTTATGGCGATGTGCTTACCGGCCAGGCTTTCAATGCACCCCTAACGGTTGCCGCCTTAGTCACATTTGCGGTAATCGGTATCGGCGCAGTCGGCTGTTGGGTTGGTGGTATTCTTGGCGATCGCTGGGGGCGTGGTCACGCCACCTCGCTGGCTATGATCGTATCGGGTACTTGTGCTCTGCTCATCGGCTGGCTACCGGGAACACTCTGGCCGCTGATTCTCCTGATTGGGCTAATTTGGGGATTCTGGGTGGTGGCCGACTCTGCCCTGTTCTCAACAGTCATTACTGAACTGGGTGACCAGCGTTATGTCGGCACCGCGCTGACCTTGCAACTGGCTATTGGTTACATTCTGACCGTACCAACACTGTGGCTGATACCCATTGTGCATACGCACTTCGGTTGGGCTGCGGCCTTCGGCGTGCTGGCTATCGGACCAGTGTTCGGAACAATTGCGATGCGAAAACTGGCTGTCATCGAGCAGGCAAATGCAGACGCCTCCCGCCACACTAACGAAAGCGGCCAAGGCGCTCGTATTAAATAATGTTAAATCGTTAGCTTGTTCGCAAAACGAACAATACCGTAATATGCCCGGTAACCTACTGTATTAAAAAAGCTTTGTTGTTAAACCCTGCAATACATGGTCATTTCGACACACCATTTTGTCAAAAGCGCCAACGTCCCAAAAGGACAAGCCCCATACACTTATCTATAAATAATACACAGCCGTATTTTGGGTGCCTGAATTACGGCTGAAGTAAAAACAATGACATAATGGAGCTTATCAATGATTTCCACCTCCCGGTTTTCAGTACGGGCCATGTCCCTCGCAGTTGCTGCCGTTTCTACCGGCTTGTCCTTTTCAGTCTCAGCCAGTATGGGAAATCTTGGCACCACTTATGGTGTTATGCCAATAGATGTCGCAACTGCCCAATCCTTATCCATGTTTAACGATCAGGTGTCCGCTACTTATTACAATCCGGCTTACCTGACAAAGGATCCGCGAGGGGAGCTAACCACAGGTATTCTTCATGCCGAGCAGGAGTTACGCTCAAAAAACCCCAACGCCAATGGCGATGTACTATCAAGCACTCCGAGCCAACATGTTCTGATTGGTATGAAAACCAATCTCGGATCGCTGACACGTTTTAATCACCCGATTTATCTTGGATTTATTGCCGGCGTAGAAAAATACGGCAAAGAAATGCTCGCCTTTAATTCAGAAACATCGGAAGACGGGCAGTTTTTGCAATACGACAGAGAGCCATTGTTCCTGAACGTTGGTGGTGCTACTCAAATCTGGAGAGGCATTTCTTTTGGTGCATCTGTGCGGGTTACTCTGGAAGCAACGGCAAAGCTTGATGCTGTTTCCACTCTGGGTGGTGAAACCAGCCGCGAACGGCTGTCCGTTAACGCCGAACCTTCCCTGAAAAGCATTCTCTCAACCAACATTGATTTGGGAAGCACCTTTTGCCCGGACAGTGATTGCTTCTTAAATGGCTGGGAAACAGCTCTGACCTACCGGACCAAATCATCTGCGTCGACAACCATCGACTCAAACATCATCGTAAAACAGACGATCCCGGACCCCGGCCTCAGCCTGGCGGTGTCAACGATCGACTCATTCCAGCCAGAAACGTTTGCGATCGCCACCCAATATCAGGGTGATGGCTGGCGCGTGGGCGGTAGCATCGAGCAACAGAACTGGTCACAACTTGAAAAGGAGTTTGCGGGCGATTCCATCAAGGATCAGCAGTCGGTCGCTGGCAGCCATATTCAGTTTGATGACATCATCATTCCGCGACTTGGCGGTGAATATGAACTGAACAAAAACTTCGCATTCCGGGGCGGTGTTGCCTATGAGGTATCCCCTCTGAAGTCTACTCGTAACCCTGAAATCAACTATCTGGACACAGACAAAATCATCGTTGGCCTGGGGCTGAGCGCAACCTACGATCGAACCCGTATTCTTGCCTACCCTGTTCGCCTTGATTTTGGCTACCAGTACCAGCAATTGCAAAAGCGGGACTTTACTCTGGTTGCCTATGACAACACGGAAACCAAAGTGACCGCCGATGGGGATGTACACGTATTCAGTGGTTCTATCACCCTGAAGTTTTAAGGAGAGGTTCAGCCATGAAGTATTATAAGACGTTGGCACTGGTTCCCGCCCTTTTACTCGCAGCCTGTGGCGGTGATGAACAAACTGTTCGCGCGAAAACCACACCGGGTTCCGTTGTTTATTCCTACCCGGCGCACGATCAGATTGGTGTCAGCCCAAAAGCCGATCTGGTTCTTCGTTTCACGAACGCAATCACCGAAGATGAAGCAGACCTGCAGAACAAAATACAGCTTGCTGCAGATGGGACAAGCCTGCCACTTACCGTTACCAAAGTAGACGGTGGAAAAAGCCTGACCTTATCGCCCAATGACAGTCTGGCTCCTTCTGCCAATTACTCAATTACCTTCAGTGAACCTCTTTTGGCCGAGGGGAATCGCTTCATCGACATTCCTGTGTCCGTAGGCGATGGGGGTATCAAATTTAGCACCCGAGCAAGTTTTTCCGGCGTTGCTGAGCTGGCCAGAACTGCCGATAACTTTTCCGTCGCCTGGCAGGTTCCGGCTGCAGATAATGAAACTGATGCCAGCTTCAAGGCGATGAACTTTTCAACCTTCCGCCTGGCTATGACCCAACCCGTGCATCCAGACTGGAAGAAACTCGGTGGCTCGATCGAGCTTCTGGATAAAAATGACCAGCCAGTGCCAGCCACGGTACTGGTCAAAGGCAACCGGATTACCGTTGACCCTTGTGTGACCAGCGATCCGCAGTTATGCGGGAGCAAGGACGACATACTAAACAGCGGTGAAACCTACACTCTGAAACTCACAAATCTGGCGAGCATTCTGGATGCTTCCACTGAGAGTCGCCTAACTGAAGCATTTAGCTATACACCAAGAAACACTGGCCCTACTGTTATTTTAAAACAAAGTGCCGTGGATTCAGGCCTTGCCAGTGGCGCATCTGAGCAGAATATCGTTCGCTCCATTCTGAATGATCAAATCATCAATGGCGTAACTCTGAATTCCGTACTTCAAGGCGTAGCAGGCCCATCACAACAAACGGGTGATCTTTTCGCAGAGCTGGCGTTCGCACCAGCGTTTAGTGCCGATGAGGCTCTACCTCTTCGCATTGCCAAAGGCAGTATTCTGAGAAGCACCAGCCTGGATGTGCTGGTTGGCGGTGTTGTTCCTGTAACAGAAGCTGTGCGATCCGGCGAGCCAACTGGCGCTCTGCAGACAACCGGGGATATTAAGGTAACGATGCTTTCAGATGCATCTGGCTACTTGAGCCCAAACGCCTACACCGACGATATCAACGCGCCAAGGCAAATTACCCTGTTTATGGATGTCTCCATGAACACTGCAGAAGCCCAGCCAAACGCTGCTCTGTCTCAGGATTTAATGGGCGTTGAGTTAAGGGGTATAGCGATCGTTAAGGATGGTGTCTTGACCATTGACGCCATAGGAATGGTGGAGCCAAACTTGCTTGGCCAGGAATACACCGACTCCACCATAGCGTTCCATCTTGAAGCAGCTACTGATGAAAATTCAGCTCTGGACGCTGAAGATGAATGGCTGGACGGGCGAGATGTTATCGGGCCCAAGCTTGTGAGCTGGACGCCCGGTGCTGCTGATGCCATTCCAGACACACGACAGTCCATGCAACGACCGGGTGACCCTGTAATTCTGTTTTTTGATGAGCCTCTTGATCCGGCTTCATTAGCGAACAATGTCACCTTGTATGCAAATGGCCAACCTGTAGAGGAACTACAAACCAACCTGGATGGAACGGCCCTGACTCTGAATCCCAAGGGTGGTTTAAAGCACAGCGTTGACTATCTGGTGTCTGCTGGCAACGTAACTGACCTTGCGGGAAACAAGGCGCAGATAGACGACCTTACGTTTCGCCTTGACCCGATAGATAGCGCAGCGCCATCGGTATCTCAGGCCCCTCCCCTTGCGCTAACAACCTATCCCGGGTTCCCCTGCGAAACCACGGAAGACGATATAGATCTTGCCAATGGCACTCATGGACAGTGCTGGGATGCCACATCTGGCGGCCAGGCTGGCGATGTACTTCCTGTATCGGAAATGCCTGAAGACCGACCAATCACCGTAGTATTTTCCCAGTCAATGAAGCTGGGCTCCATTAACCCGGGAACATTCATCGTAGAGAAGGTAAACACAGATAAAACACCAATCAAAACAGTATCTGGACGTCTGGAGAAAAATAACCAACGTGTTCGTTTCTTCCCGGATGAGCCGTGGGAACAGAATGCATTTTACCGCTATACCATGAAAGTGAACCGGCAGGTACTGGATTGCGCTAACGCTACGCCAACATCAATCTGTGGTGCAAACAATCTTCAGTTAAAAACAGATTTGCTTGAAGGGCTGAATGGTGGTGGTAATAACGACAACTCGATGATCATCTACTTTAAAGGTGTAGCTGCTCAGGACTCGGTATTTACAGCATTACGGAACTTGCCAATTCGTGACACCAACTCCAACTTCCGTATTGACTGTAGCTCGAACGATAATGCCAACTGCCTTGAGCCGTTTGCTCATGAGTATAGAGATCCTGCAGAAGTTACAGATAGCACTCAGGTGAGCGGCTGGTTACCTTCGGCGAACTCAACAAAACTGGGAGTCGTAAACAATAAAGCTAAACTCACGGCACTCGGAATTGAAAGCCAGGTTCCCGCTCAAGTCGGGTGTAAAAACAATAAATCTTGCCCTAAAGATAAGTTCATCTATCAAACCTATGCACTGAACACTGAGGTGGTAGGGCCCGGAATATGGACGGACCCAGTAACAGGACAAGAACAGGAAGGGGTTCTCGTCAATCTGTATCCGACCCTATTGGCAACAACCTCAGTGAACACATACGTAGACCTCGGTATTCTTGAAGCCGAGGTTCCAACAAACACCCAAATAATTCGCATGCGCTACTCAGAGGATCCAAGCTGCGCAGGTCAAAACAACTGTCCTCGCAACCAGCTTATAAAAGGCGCAATTCTAACGGGTGATAATGGACAGCCTGTATTCAAAACACGAGCAGAGTTGATGCTGGATGCTCCGGAAATGGAAATTACGGCCAACGGCCCTCATGATCTTTATGGAAGACCCTTCTACTTTGATCTTGTGGGCGACGTTACCTTTTTTGATGATGGTCGCATGCAGATCGAACAGCGCAATACGAACGTGGTAGATATTATGGTTCAAGCCAGGCCGTTAGGCCTGAAGATCGACCTGCCATTACAGATACCAGTCGGCGGCACATACCTCAACTTCATAACCAACCCCGTAAAAGATCTCCCTGCGGAGCAGTAACTCTATCTCCGATATCAAGGCCAGTCTTCGGACTGGCCTTTTTCATATAAAATTTAACCACAGTATCAACAGCCCTCCTTACCCGTTTTCTGATAGTCTGAACACCAGCGAAAATCATACTTCGCAACAAGACTCATTCGGCAAAAGGAGAGAAGAATGCCCCAGTGGCTAGAGTGGTCCCTTATTCTTGGGGGCCTGGTTATTATCGCCTGTCTGCTAGTTGTTATAAGCCACCAGACAAAGAATTTACGTGAAGCTCGACATAAAGCAGAGAAAGCCGAAACGTTCCAGAAAAATCGGCGGGACAGCATGATTGAAAGCATTCGTATCATTGCCATGGCTGTAGAAGCCGATCAAGTGGAGTATTCCGAAGCCTGCCTGCGCATTAAGGGGCTGCTTGACCATGTCGCTCCCGAACTACTGGATCAGGCACCTTACCGAATATTTTTTGAGGTATCTGAAAAGTTACAACACATGCCTACGCATCAGGCTCGACTGGATACCGAGGCCCGCTTCTTGGCAAAAATGGATAAGGAACGATTCGAGATTGAGAAAATGCATGCAGACGCAATCAGACGCGCAGCAACAGCTATCCGTCACCATCAGTTTGTGGCTTAATTTTTGTGTTTTTTTGTATGCGTTTGTAATGTTTTGTAATAGAGCACACCGATAACTCGGTCTTTTCCTTTTATAAATCAATGGCTATCAATCAATTTAAAAGTTGACTCCAGTCTCATTCTTTAAGCGACTCAGCTATTGACTTTTATTCTTCAATTCCTGACCTAAAGTAGTAACAGGGCGATGGTGATATCTGCGACAACAGCCGCCCTGAGTTGTTTCTCTCTCCTGATAGGTTTGACTCTGCAATAAGCGGTAACTTGCCGGCCTTTTGGCCGGTTTTTTTGATGCGAAGATTTTTTTAAAAGCTATGGCCTACTGGTTCATCATGCCAGCCATAGCCATAATACTGTCTTTGCTGTTGATCAGATCATCGAATTGCTCTTCTACCTGTTTCCGGTCAAGCCTGAGCTCATCATAAATCGCCTGACTTATCGTTTCTCCGGCTCCCAAAGCAACGCCCCTGCTCGTCAGCAGTTGTCGACCAAGCCACAGCAGCCTGGCGTAGGTTTTATAGGGGCCCTCATAATCCGGATTCTTCTGATAGCGGATAGCCAGCGTGACCTCATCGGGCATGCCCCAATTATCCATCAGCTGGGCCGCAATCTGTTCACGGGTAATGCCCAGCAGATAGTGCTCTGTGACTGATGAATCTACCTGCGAATTTACCTCCAGCGAACGACAAACCAGCTTGAAATGTGGCGGAAACACCTGGGCCAGCACCAGATAACCAAAGTTGTGCAGCAGCCCTGACAGATAGGCAAGCCCAAAAAGTGGGCGCTCGCCGCGCGGCATCATGCTGGCCAGAATGCCCGCTGATTGTGCCTGCCAGATTGCTTGTTGCCAGTAATCTACATAACCATCCGGATGATCTTGTGGCTGCTTCAGCGCACGCCCCAGCGAAAGCCCCATGGCCAGATTCATCACCAGATCAAATCCCAGCACTCTGGACACGGCATCGTGTACTGAGCGCACCTGCCCGGCAGCCGCATAAAACGACGATGAAGCCCAGCTCACTACTTGGGCAGCCAGGCTGGGATCACTTTCGACAATATCGACCAGATCACCCATCACGCCATTCGGGTTAACTCGCAAATGAATGATACGTTGTGCGGTTTCAGGTAGCGGTGGTAGTTCCAGAGTATCTTCAAGACGCTGCTGTATACGCAAACCGGTAAACCGTTTGATGGCAGCATGAAACTGATCCCGGTCTTTATCACGATCATCCAGATTGACGACTATGGCTTCGGAATCAACCGCAAAGGAGAGCCACTGTGCCTTGGCAGTTAATATTTTGAAGTCTGCAGCGGGTATAACCATGGTCAGATGTTGCTCTTCCAGCTCCAGGGCAACCGCCGGCAGTTCCTTTACCCGGCTATCAATAACGGTTGGCCATCCGGTAAGCGAAGGCAATGCAGGGAGTTCTCGCAAACCAGCACGTTCAATTGCCCGAATCTGCTCCCTGCGTTTCATCAGCTTCAGGTTCCGCCCAAGCTGCTTGTTCAGTTGATCCAGATCGATCAGATCGTGCTTGCCACAAATTGCCTGGAAGCTTCCCTCACTGTCACTCAGCAAAACCATTCTCAGCAACTCTCGCTTGCCCGCCTGGTTTGCCGCTCGCAGCGACACATCCGCGGCAGACTCTCCGAGGGCTCGCTGAATCGCGACAGGTAGTTCCATGTCTTTCTCCCTACTATGGCTTATTAAAGGCACACGCCTTTCCCTTAAGATTTACGTGCAGTATAGGGTATACAAGTGCAGGTAATAGCTGATAGATAAAAACTTTTTCCTGAATGCGGGCTACCCGGCTAATCCCAAAGAGCGCGAATGAGGTCAATTTAAGATTAATGTGTTCATAAGCATGGAGTAGCGGGTTCGCTGAGCATTGCGATAAGCTTTGGTTAGTAAGGCTAACGTTGCTTCATCCAACTGGCTTGCGTAGCTCAGAGAGTTCCTGAATATACGCTCATAATGTTCGGCTGGCGCCACTACAAACCGCAATTCAACGTTGGTTTCCAGGCCTTTTTCGACAAGCTTGGCGCCTGGCTCTTCAGCCAGATCAAAAACCAGATCCAGACTTTCATTGGGCGCAATGCGGGTATCGTACTCTTCCGTTAACAAGTCTGCGCTTACCTGCCAGCCGATTATCCTTTCTGTTAGCAATCGCTCACCTTGCGGAGATACCAGCACCAGTTGTACGTGAATTTTAGGTACCATA
>DATJDA010000239.1:0-2876 GCA_035497695.1 Marinobacter sp.
GCCAGTCATAATCCGTGTAAAGGTATTCCTGTGCCAGCACCAGAGCAGACTGCTTAAACAACTCCTTTAGGCCAGCCCGAAGAGATTTTTCATCTTCAGCTTTGGTCACGCCCCGGGAGAACGCACCATCCGGAATTTTGATAACAACAGGAAAGCCGAGCTCATCCATGACCCGCCGGGCCACGTTTTTCTGATCCTTCGACAAAATCAGGGTTTTAGGGGTTGGCACTTTGTTGTTTTTCAATAAATCAGCAAGATAAACCTTGTTCGTGCAGCGTAAGATGGACACAGGGTCGTCAATAACCACCATACCTTCCGCTGCTGCCCGGCGGGCAAAGCGGTACGTGTGATGGTCTATAGCCGTTGTTTCCCGGATGAAAAGGCCATCATATTCTGGCAGGCGCATGTAATCCCTGCGGGTTATCTGCTCTACGTTGATACCAAGCTTTCGGCCAGCCTTTACAAACCGGCTCAGAGCCTGTTTGTCACTTGGCGGCATTTCTTCTTCCGGATTAACCAGCATCGCCAGATCATAGCGATAGTGGCGACGAGTGCGTGGTTTGCGCCAGACCATGCTGCTAAAACGATCAAATGCGGCTGCAAAAATATCCTGTTCACTTTCTTCCAGATCAGCGGGGGCTGCCGGTTTCATTGACTCAATCTGCCACTTTTTCCGCCGCTTAAACACTATTTCAAGAATCGGACACGGAAACCGGTCGAATAGTGCCCGCGCAACCGGCTTCAGTTCCGGATTTTTCGATTGGCCAAAATACGTGCGAATCCGAACCTCATGAGTTGCCTGGCGCTCATCGGTTGACGGGTCGATTTCAGCACCGGAAGCTTCCAGCCAATGGATAACACTGTCGTCGAGCTCCTCGAGCTCCAAAGAGAAAAGTCCCTTTTTGCTCAAATCATTAAGGGTCATCACAGATGGCACAACATTATGGCCACGTGCTTCTGCAAGCAGTGAGCAGTAATAGCCCTGGCTAAGGTACTTTGCGCTCTGGCAAAGATTAATAACACGAACACGGCTTGTAGCTGGTGCAGAGAACTGTAAATACTGTTCAAATGTCAGTACGTCTTCGCTGGGATAATAAGGAGCCCAATCTTTGCTACGATCCACAACGATAAGTAAACGGGACATGTAAGGCATTCCTCCCTGAAGGTTCAGCCGGTGTTATTTTTCGCAACCATACGCTTGGACCCAGCACGACACAATCATCAAGTGATGCGTGCTTTTACGAATGCCCTGCGTATGTTTCAAGAGCTCACACTCTTTCATACTAGTGTAATGGGAATGTCCGCTCGGATACCCTACAAGCTTCTCTTTTTAAGGCCCTTGTAATATGTCGGACATTCAGCTCAGACAGGCAGTTAGTACAGATTTAGACGCCATTGTCCACCTTGAGGAAATTTGTTTTTCGGGGGACCGTATTTCACGGCGAAGTTTTCGGCGCTTTCTGGAAATGCCAAGAGACAGACTGATCATCGCATTACTGAACGGAGAGCTAGTTGGGTATTGCCTGGTTCTCATGAACGCTGCAACACGTCTTGCCCGCATTTACTCGATCGCAGTATCGCCGGCAGTCCGGGGGCAAGGAGCGGGCAAAAAACTTGTTCAGGAGGCCGAGCGGGAGGCAGTTGCAGCCGGCCGTATTGTAATGCGCCTGGAGGTAAGAGAAGACAACGCTTCGGCCATCAACTTATACCGCAACCTCGGCTATCGCCAGTTTGGCACCTATCGTGATTACTACGACGACCATGGCACCGCTTTACGTTTTGAGCGTCGCATCCTCTACTATGAGCCTACCCATGAATTTACGGCTGTTCCCTATTACCCACAGACCACCGACTTTTCCTGCGGGCCAGCAGCGCTGATCATGGCGATGGCTGCGCTGGATGAACAACAGCCTCTGTGCTCACTGGAAGAGCTAAAGCTCTGGCGGGAAGCGACAACAATTTATATGCTCGCCGGACACGGAGGTTGCGGACCCCACGGCCTTGCTCTCGCTGCCTGGAAAAGAGGGTTTCATGCCAGTGCATGGATTAACATGGAAGGTGCCCTGTTTAAAGACACCGTCAGAAGCGAAGAAAAGAAACGGGTACTTGAGTTGGTTCACCAGGGCTTTTTACACGATATCAGCCAGACTGGCATCGAGCTGCACCACAACCCCCTCACCATAGAAGGTCTCGAGGAGGCATTGTATCAGGGCCGCATCCCCATCATTCTGATCAGCACCTGGCAACTGAATCGCAGCCGGGTGCCACACTGGGTGACCGTGTGTGCAATTGACGACCAGTTCGTTTACTTACACGATCCGGAAATTGATACAAAAGACGGCGAAACCATAGCCGACAAGCAATATCTGCCTATCGACCGGCGGGTTTTTGAGAAAATCGCCAGATATGGCGGCCAACACCCGCTGCAGGCTGCCGTTATTATTGGGCCAAAGCGTGAGAGCTGATCAACCTGTACGAAGCGCGGCTTCTTTCAGTTCAGAAACCTGATCGCGCAATCGCGCAGCAGTCTCGAAGTCTAACTCCGATGCGGCCTTATACATATCATCTTCAAGAAGAGACGCTTCTTTTAACAGTTCTTCCGGCGATTTGTTGCCAACCATCGCCCGATACCACTCAGTCTCTTCCGCCGCTTTCAGGCCGGGTCGCTCCCCTTTGTTGTAGCGGCTTCGGTTATTACTGCCAGCACCTTCCATAATATCGGCAATCTTCTTGGTTAATCCCTGCGGAGTAATGCCATGTTTTTCGTTATGAGCCTTCTGTTTAGTGCGGCGACGATTGGTTTCTTCAATAGCCCGCTGCATTGATCCGGTAATCTGATCACCGTACAGGATTGCTTTGCCATTGATATTCCGTGC
>DATJDA010000240.1:0-1806 GCA_035497695.1 Marinobacter sp.
CGATGGCCATCTGAATCCAGCCCTTTAACTTCATAGCAACCGTCATCCACCTTGATGCGAAACACGGTCCATCCCTCAGCCTCCAACTGTTGCCGAAGGTTCTCCCGGGGCTGCCATTGAGCTACCGGGTCGTTACAGTCATCGTCAGCCAGAACAATGCCGCTCATGAGCAGCAGGGAAAGGCTGATTACAATGGGTTTGATATTCATGGCATGTCTCCGTTTGGTTCGTTTAATGGAGCTTAAGGCTCGTACCTGACACTGGCCTGAACGGTAATTACATTGTTTCAGGCTGCGGTCAGATAATGGCTGTAGTATCTTCTGTTGATGGCACGTGGCGGGTGAGACATGCGGGTACTGTTGATTGAAGATACAACCGGATTAGGTGAGGCGGTGCGGGATCAGATCAGCGACGATGGCCACGCTGTGGACTGGGTGCAAAGCCTCAGTTTTGCTGAGACGAGCGTGAAGAGCACCGCTTATAATCTGATTCTGCTCGATCTGATGCTGCCAGACGGCCACGGCTTTGATTTTTTGAAAAAGCTGCGGGCCGCCGGCGATGCAACCCCGGTGATTATTCTGACCGCCAGAGATCGGGTGTCAGACCGCATTGCCGGTCTGAATGCCGGTGCCGACGATTATCTGGTGAAGCCTTTTGATTTATCAGAGCTGTCTGCCCGGGTAGCTGCGGTGGCGCGGCGCTATCGTGGCAATCCAAATCCTTTGGTGCAAGTTGGAGATCTTGAAGTGGATCTTGGTGACCACCGCATCAGCCGCAACGGCCTGCCAGTGGAGCTCACTGCACGGGAATGGGCGCTCTTTGAGGGCTTTTTGCAGCGCCCGGGCATCCTTCTGTCACGGGCTCAGCTTGAAGACCGGCTGTACGAATTCGGCGCAGAAATTGAAAGTAACACCATAGAAGTTTATATCAGCCGTTTACGGAAAAAACTGGGACACGATGCCATAGTCACTGTTCGGGGTATGGGTTATCGGCTGAAACCGCATGACCACTAAAACCAGCTTGCAGAAAACCCTTGGCACCTGGCTGACCATCGGGATTACCTTGCTGTGGCTTCTGGGTGTCGGGGCTGCAGGTCTGATAGCCCACCATGAAATGAGCGAGATTTTTGATAGTGCGCTGGAGGAGACCGCACAGCGAATTTTATCTCTGGCAGTGACTGAAATACTGAATCGTGAATCCGATACCGGCCACCAGCGCGCGCCCGCCCTGAAAGATCACGACGAATACCTCACCTACCTGGTTCGTGATCGGTCAGGCAATCTTCTGCTGCAATCCCATGATGTCGATCCCGGTATTTTTGGCCCCCGGCCCCTGGAAGGCTTTTCAGAAACATCAACACACCGCTTTTACGGCGCATCGGCGGTTAGCGATACTATCTACATCGAAGTAGCCGAGCCCCTGGCGCACAGGCGGGCTGCAGCGTTGGAGGCAAGCCTCGCGCTGCTCTTTCCGTTGTTGTTTCTGATTCCGGTCAGTCTGGTTGGTGTCTGGTGGGTGATAAAACGGTCATTGCGAAGGGTTGTCGTCTTGCAGCACGCGCTGGAAACCAGAGGTGGTGGTGACCTTTCTCCCGTGATGATTGATCGCCTGCCAGAAGAGTTTGAGCCCACCGTGATCGCCGTTAACCGCTTGTTGGAACGCTTGCGTCGTGCACTTGAGGCGGAGCGCAGCTTTACGGCGAACAGCGCCCATGAATTACGCACACCACTGGCGACAGCCTTGGCCAAACTTCAGCGGTTAAAAACCGAAGCACAGGATGCCAGCGTGAAAATACGAGCCGGCGAT
>DATJDA010000241.1:0-4641 GCA_035497695.1 Marinobacter sp.
CGTCTCTGGGCGGACCGGCTGCGGTTAAAATCTTTCTGGATAATCTGCCGCCGGGCCTGCTCGTCGGTTTTGTTTATGCACAACACATCGACGGTAACTTCACGGAAGTGCTGACCCGGGTACTTGGTCGCCACGCACACTACACACTCAAAGGCGCAACAGAAGGCTACCGGATACGCAACGGCGATGTGGTACTGATGCCCGTCACTCACGAATGGAAATTCGAAAGTACCGGCGGACTGACTGAGCTGGATAAACCCTGGCCCGGCCCCTATGGCCCGTCCATTGACCAGGTACTGCTCAACGTAGCGGATCATTACGGCAAATGCTGTCACGCTATCCTGTTTTCTGGCATGGGTAACGACGGCGCCATCGCAGCGCCCCTACTGCGAGCCTTCGGCAGTCGGATCTGGGTTCAGGAAAGTGCTAGCTGCGGCAACAGCTCCATGCCAGACTCAGTGGCTGCCACCGGCTGCTCCTGCTTCTGTGGTACTCCAGAAGAACTGGCCAGAGAACTGGTAAAAACGATTGAAGCATCCTGCCTGTTGAAGGGCCGGAAAAAACGGAACTCCGCCTGAGGACACAAGCGATGAACGACAACAGTCAAATTCTCTCCTGCGTTATGGTTCCCATGGCCGGGCGACAACTGCTTTTACCAAACGTAACCATTGCTGAAGTGGTGGATTATGCCAACGCCACAACCGAGGCCGACATGCCAGACTGGCTGGTGGGTTACCTGGACTGGCGAGGCCTGCAACTTCCGATTATTTCTTACGATGCCGCCAACGGTGGCAAAGTACCTGCTTCCAGTGGCAATCGCGGCCGGATCATTGTTCTGAACACCATTGGTGATCATCACAAGGATCTGCCGTTTATTGCTCTGATTACCCAGGGAATTCCAAGTCAGGCGCGTCTTACTGAAGAGCAGATACGAAAACTGGACGGTAAAGCCGGACCCGCAGACCTCATGGAAGTTGAAGTAGACGGTGAAAATGCGTGGATTCCAAACCTTGAATATATTGAGTCACTGGCCAGGCAGTCATACCATTAAATAATCTGCTATCGCGGGGATTCCAGCGGATGTTATAATATTACAAACACTGCAGGATTCCCCTCATGTCTGTTCGTGCACTACCTTACCGCCCGCACAATCACGATGCCTGTGTCAGCCAGGCACTTGGTGAGGCAAGGTTAATCTGCCAACAGCGTAACGCGCGGTTAACGCCCACTCGCGAGAGAGTTCTGGAACTGATCTGGCAGTCCCACAAACCATTGGGAGCCTATGAGATCCTGGCAGAACTGGGGGAGGATGGTCATAACCCTGCACCACCAACCGTCTACCGCGCGCTTAACTTCCTGCAACAGCACGGCATGGTTCATCGCATTGCATCGCTTAATGCATTTATCGGCTGCGCCCATGCCGGCGAGCAACATACCGGTATGTTTTTGATCTGCCACGCCTGCGGTAACATTCTTGAACTTGCCGCAGCGCCAGTTTCCGATGCCATTCATGCGGCGGCCGAGGCTGAGGGGTTTAGAGTAAGTGATGCAGCTTTGGAGGTCACTGGTCTGTGCCCCCGCTGCCAAATGGAGTCCAGCGGTGACTGAACGCCTGATCTCTCTGGAAAACGCAACGGTTAAATTTGACGGCCGGGCTGTGGTTGACCATGTAAACCTCTCGGTCCATCGCGGCGACATTATTACCATTATCGGCCCCAATGGTGCGGGCAAGACCACACTGATCAAAGCTGTGCTTGGCCTTCAGGTATTAACCCGTGGCTCCGTTCATCGTTCCGGAAAGCTGGTTATTGGTTACGTACCCCAGCATCTGTCTCTGGAGTCAACGCTGCCACTCAACGTGAAGCGTTTTATGATGCTGAGTGGGCGCACGCTTGCGGAGTGTGAGGCAGCTCTGGCAAGGACCGGTGTCAGCCACTTGCTCAACGCCTCGGTACATTACCTGTCTGGCGGCGAGCGGCAGCGCTTACTGCTGGCCCGGGCACTTGCCAGAAAGCCAGACCTGCTGGTGTTGGACGAACCCGCCCAGGGCGTCGACATTAACGGTCAGGCGGCTTTGTACGAGCTGATCCGGCAACTACGGGATGAGCTTGATTGCGGGGTGATAATGATCTCCCACGACCTGCATCTCGTTATGGCGGCCACGGACAAGGTTATCTGCCTGAATCAGCATATTTGCTGCAGTGGGTATCCAGCCGATATTTCCCATGACCCTGCTTTCATTGAAACCTTTGGTCATCAGGTCGCTGAATCCCTGGCGGTTTATCATCACCACCACAATCATCACCACGATCTTCAGGGCAAAGTGGTTGAAACCGACTCCTTATCATCGCAGTCAGACCAAGAGGAATGTACCGGTCATGCCCATCATTAACGCGGCACTGGACGACTTTTTCTGGCGGGCACTGATTGGCGGGCTGGGTGTGGCGCTTGTTGCCGGTCCGTTAGGCTGCTTTGTTGTCTGGCGACGTATGGCCTACTTTGGCGACACACTGGCACACTCTGCACTACTGGGCATTGCTCTGAGCTTTCTGTTTAACTTGCCACTAAACCTTGGCGTTGTGCTCACTTGCGTAGCACTGGCCATTGCCCTGACACTGCTATCCAAAAGCCAGTCACTGGCAACTGATACCTTATTGGGTATTCTTGCTCACAGCGCTCTTGCCATTGGCTTGGTAACGCTGAGCTTTATGCCAAGCATTCGGGTAGATCTGACAGGCCTGTTATTTGGTGATCTGCTGGCCATGAACCGAACAGATTTAATCTGGATTTACGGTGGTGCAGTATTAATTCTTATTTTGTTGACCACTCTTTGGCGTGGCCTGTTGATGAGCACCATTCATGAAGAACTCGCCAGGGTTGAGGGCGTTCCTGTCGAGCGGCTTCGGTTGGTACTGGTGCTGATGTTTTCGCTGGTTATTGCTGTTGCAATGAAAATAGTCGGCGTGCTGCTGATTACCGCATTGTTGATCATTCCGGCAGCCACGGCGCGGCGACTGGCATACAATCCCGAGCACATGGCGGTGCTTGCCATGATCTTTGGTGCGGTGGCGGTTATCGGCGGCCTTAGTCTGTCCTGGTATCTGGATACACCGGCCGGCCCTTCTGTTGTGGTTATGGCATTTCTGACGTTTCTGCTGGTTTACAGCACCGCTGGCAAAGCCCGCACCTGAGAATTTCCCCAAGGCAGCAGGAGTTCGACTTGAACGCTTTTCCCTCTACCAGTCCACTGGCGATCAACCCTACCCTTGCCGTTCTTGGCTTCAGGAAACAGCTTATTTATCATCTGCACTTTTGGGCCTTTATTGCCGTTGGCCCATTGGTTCTGGTGCAGTGGCAGCACCAGCACTATCTCCTTTCCGGTTTTTTGATTCTGTTTTGCCTGAATGCCCTACTGGTCATTCTCTTTTTGCGCTTTCGTAACACGTATTTTTTCAAGGGCCGATTGTTTCCACTACTTGCTATCGCTTCTGCAGCCTATTCAACCAGCATCAATGGTCATGCTGGTCTTTACTGGGTCTACCCTGCTGCAACTGCGCTGTTTTTTCTGCTGCCACTCAAGGAGGCCGTCGCCAGTAGTACGGTTTTTGTGGTGATCATGGCGGTGGTTTCCTTTATCAAATTTCCGGAGGCAGATTTCTGGCGCATCACATTTTCTCTTGCCCTGACTTGCCTTTTTGCGATGATTTTTGCCTGGCTGGTCGGCAAGCTGCAACAAGAACTGGCGCGCCTGGCCAAAACTGACGTATTAACCGGCTGCCTCAATCGCTCACAGATGGCAGACACATTGAACAATCAAATTCGGCTTCGTGAACGATATAAGCAAACATCAAGCCTGATACTGCTCAATCTGGACGACTTTCGGGCGATCAACAATCAATCGGGTCACCTGGCCGGCGATAACGTTATTGGCGCAGTGGCATTACGTGTGCGCAAGCAATTACGCGCGAATGATTATCTGCTTCGCACCGGCGGTGAGGAATTCATGATTGTGCTTGCAGAAACACACCAGAAAGATGCTGAGGTGCTGGCCATGAAACTACTTACAAGTATCAGCTCCCGGCCATTTTCAGGAGAGATTGCCGTAACTGCCAGTGCCAGCGTGGCTGAGCTATATCAGGGTGAAACCTGGTCGGTTTGGCTGAATCGGGCAGAACAGACCCTTTATGAGGCAAAATCCCGGGGCAGAAACCAGATGGTCAGCGCTCCCTGTCCGGCATCGGTCAGCCATTACAGCACTGGCGAAATCGCCGATCCGATGATCAGGTAGCTCACCGGCCAGCTTGCCTCACTGACTTACGAAAATCCCGGTAGGCATTGAATACCTCCCACGGGGCCTCAAAGTGAGGGTAGTGGCCAATATCCCGCAGGTTGACAACATCTGCGTTCTTTATCAGTTCGCGGTAACGTCTCGCCATCGCAGCACCTGAAACCGGATCTGCAGTTCCAGAAATCAGCCTCATAGGCTGACTGGCACGCTGTAACGCCCCAACCCAGCGATTACGATGACAGCGGCGCTCCTCCATGAACTGAATCAGATGATGCAAAATTCCGCGACCATTGTTGTACGTCAGCAAATGCCAGAAATCCTCCATATCCTGATCGACCGGTGGATTCCGACTG
>DATJDA010000242.1:0-3269 GCA_035497695.1 Marinobacter sp.
CAGTTTCGGGCTTTTCGTCAATGGTCTCAAAAACGTCAAAGGCAGCAGCCATGCCCTTCTGAATTTTGGAGTGTATAGAGGTTACCTGCCGGATTGGTTTGGCCATTGTGGTTGCTGCAGTAATAAATGCCACCAGTTGCCCGGTTGTCATGCCACCACGTACCTCTGGCGCCAGCATGGACCAGACCAGGATTGCAATGGCAACGGCAACCAGCACCTGAATAACGGGAATGCTGATCGCCTGGGTTGAGGCCATTTTCAGGCTTTGCTTGAGATTGCTGTCACTGACTTTGCGAAAGCGTTGCTGTTCGTATGCCTCGCCACCAAAGGTGCGCACCACGCGATAGCCACTGATAGACTCTGACGCCACCTGGGTTATATCCCCCATTGAGCCCTGAATACGCATACTGATCTTACGAAAACGCTTGCTGGCATAATTCACGACAAGGCCAATGACTGGACCAACCGTGAGAAAAATCAGCGTCAACTTCCAGTTGGTATACAGCATGAAGCCAAGCAGACCAACTATGGTCAGGCCTTCCCGCAAGGTGATTGTTACCGCGTTCGTGGTGGCTTCCGCCACTTGCTCAACATTAAAGGTCAACTTTGAAACCAACCGGCCAGCCGCATTCTCATCAAAGTAGCGGGAAGGAAGGGAAAGTAACTGATCAAAGACATCATTACGCAGAACGTTAATAACATTCCGCCCAACGTAGCTGATGAAATACTGGCTCATAAATGTACCAAGTCCGCGAAGCGCAAACACGCCGACGATCACCAAGGTGAGGATCAGTCGATTCTTGTCGGTAGGGTTTTCAATGGCTGTAATGACGTATTCCATAGCCGCAGCCATGCCGGTAGATGCTCCGGCATAGATTACGTTGCCAATCACAGCGAACGTGAACGCCAGCCAAAACGGCTTCACGTAGGCAAGCAGGCGCTTATAGGTGTCCCAGCTACTAGTCGCCTTGGGAGTTTGGGGGGCAACTGGCTCAGCGATGCTCACGGGCTCTCTGCCTCCCGTTCCGTGGTAATACTCAACCTTGCAAAGCCGAGGCGGCCTGCTACGTCCATAGCCCGAACAACAAACTCGTGAGGAGTGCGGGCATCAGCAGTAATAATAAACGGCAAAGAGGTGTCGCCCGCTGCCAACTCCCCAACGCCCCGCTCAAGTGTCTCGCGACGATTATTAACCAGCGGTTTATCATTCAGGCTGTATTGTCCCTCAGCATTAATAACGACATCTATCTGTTTGATATCGGATGGAGCAGCCGGTTCACCACTGGCTTCTGGCAAAACAACCTGCAGGTGACTTTCCCTGGTGAAAGTTGTCGAAACCATGAAAAATATCAACAGCAGGAATACCACGTCGATTAATGGCGTCAGGTCTACCCCAACCTCCTGACTTCTCTGGCGCTTGAACTTCACGGCGTTCAGGCTCCTTCCACGTCGATTTCACGATCCCCGTGCACGACCTCGACCAGTTTGATCGCTTCCTGCTCCATATTAACGACCAGTTCATCCACCCGTGCAATAAAATGGCGATGGGCTATCAATGTGGGAATGGCCACGCTAAGACCTGCTGCGGTAGTAATCAGCGCTTCGGAAATGCCCCCTGCAAGGTTGCCGGCATTACCAACTCCAGCCAGCTGTATTTCGGCAAACACCTTGATCATGCCAATAACCGTACCCAGCAAGCCCAGAAGCGGTGTAATGGTAGCAACGGTACCCAGAGGATTCAGAAAGCGTTCAAGTTCATGAATAACCTGTGTGGCCTCATGCTCTATGCTTTCCTTCATAATATCCCGGCCATGCTTGGCATTCAGCAAGCCAGCCGCCAGCACCCGACCCAGCGGCGATGAGCCCTGCAGGGCCTTGAGTTTACGGCCATTCAGTTCTTTCTTTTTAATCCAGCGCCACAACTCATTCAGAGTTTCTGGCGGCTCAACCCGTGAAGGACGCAGTGTCCAGAAACGCTCCAGAATGATGGCCAAAGCCAAAATAGAACAGGCAACAATTGGCACCATCAAAATGCCACCGGCTTTTAACAGCTCGAACACGCTCCATCTCCTGATTAATTACAAGCCGCGCTACTTTAGCATAGCTGCGGGCTCTGACTACACCCGGAATGTCACGGTATTTGGCATTCACTACGGGCCAACCCCTTACCACTAATCCAGAAAGGTGATGCCTGGCGCATTTCCCTTACCACCAGCCCATTGCCGTCTATGGTCATATCCAGCAACCCGCTGCAGGCCGTATTCAGTTGGCGGGTCCCGACTTGCCGGTATCTGGCGGTCACATCCCGGTGCGGGTGCCCATATCTGTGCCGGTAGCCAGCCGAGTAGATAACAATATCCGGTCTCAGTGCGTCTACCCAGGGGGCTGACGACGAGGTTTTACTACCATGATGCGGGGCAATAACCACCCGGGTATTTGGTAGCACCTGGGGTGCCCGTTTTGCCAGATCGTCAAGAAACAGATGCTCCCGCTTCTTTGTCAGGTCGCCCGGCAGAATCCACTCGATACCTGATACTCCGTGCACAACCCCGACAACACAGGAGGCATCATTCCCCGAGGTAACACCGGGTGCCTTCCAATAGTTAACAGACAAACTACCCAACGATTCGCTTCCGTTCTGGCAAGGGCTGACAGGCGGGCTGATAATACCGTGTAGCTTTTCCCGAATTTTCTCCGGCTCACCGGTAACTATCCGGACAACCTCCAATGACTTTACAAGCAGAGCCAGCCCCCCCGAATGATCACTGTCGGCATGGCTGATCACCAGTGTGTCTATTTTTTGAATCCCTGCTGCCCTGAGGTTGGGCAACAACACCGAGTCAACAGCAGAAAACACACCCTTCACCTCGGGTCCGGTGTCGTACAACAAGACGTGCGCCCCATCCTGTATCAGAACAGACAATCCCTGCCCAACATCCAGAACACTGATCTTCGGGCTGGTAACCGGCGTATTGGGTGGCCGGTTTTGCGTAACTTCCAGACCAGCCCATAAAGCAATAACAGGCAGGACTACCAAGCGAAAACTGCCAAATGGCATAAGAATGGCGCACATTACCAGCACCGCCAGCCCGACAATCTCGGCAGTTGAGGGGAGCACTTCCGGAAACGGACAATCTGCCAGCCAGCTCAACACATACCAGAGAGCACCCAGCACAATGTCGAACAACTGCCCGATAAGTCCTGCCATTGATGGAAAAGCTGCGGTTAATAACCCACCACTGACCAGTACGGGCATCACGACAAGGGAT
>DATJDA010000243.1:0-20364 GCA_035497695.1 Marinobacter sp.
ATAGAAACCTTTACAGTAGCTGCCACTGTCGGTAATTTGCTCAAAAAGTGAGCAAATTGTTGGCCACGGAAGTTGCTGTATGTTGTTTCGCATCTCCATAGAAAACCAACGTAGAAAGGATTTAGACCATGCCCTACGCACAAGACGTTGACCAGATTGCTTCTCTTTTGAAGCAACAGCCAACCTGGAACGCTATTAATCCTAAGCACGCTGCTCGTATGCGTGCCCAGAACAAGTTCAGGACTGGTCTGGATATTGCCAAATACACCGCGAAAGTTATGCGCGAAGACATGGCGAACTACGACAAAGACTCTTCCCAGTACACACAATCTCTGGGTTGCTGGCACGGCTTTATTGGCCAGCAGAAGATGATCTCAATCAAGAAGCACTTTGGTTCTACCAAGCGCCGTTACCTGTACCTGTCTGGCTGGATGGTTGCTGCCCTGCGCTCCAAGTTCGGTCCGCTGCCAGACCAGTCCATGCACGAAAAAACAGTTGTGCCTGATCTGATCGAAGAGCTTTACTCCTTCCTGCGTCAGGCAGATGCCTGGGAACTGAACCACCTGTTCCGTGATCTGGAAGCAGCTGAAAAGGCTGGCGATAACGCAAAAGCTGCCGAGCTGATCAAGCAGATTGATAACCATGAAACCCACGTTGTGCCCATTATTGCGGACATCGACGCTGGTTTCGGTAATGCCGAAGCAACTTATCTGCTGGCAAAAAGAATGATCGAAGCGGGTGCCTGTGCGCTCCAGATCGAAAACCAGGTATCTGACGAGAAGCAGTGTGGACACCAGGCTGGCAAGGTAACCGTACCTCACGCTGACTTCCTGGCGAAGATCAATGCCATTCGTCTGGCATTTCTGGAGCTGGGTGTTGACGATGGTGTTATCGTTGCGCGTACCGACTCCGAAGGTGCAGGCCTGACCAAGCAGATCGCTGTTTCAACACAAGAAGGTGATCTGGGCGACCTGTACAACTCCTTCCTGGAAGGTGAGGAAGTTACTGATCCTTCACAGGTTGCTCAGGGTGACGTTCTGGTTAAAACTGCCGGCAAGCTGATCAAGCCGACCAAATTGCCGAGCGGCCTGTTCCAGTTCCGCCCCGAAACGAATATCGACCGTGTTGTTCTTGACTGTGTAACCAGTCTTCAGAACGGTGCTGACCTGCTGTGGATCGAAACACCGACCCCAAACGTTGCGCACATTAAAGAAATGGTTGATCGCGTACGCAAGGAAGTACCGGACGCCAAGCTGGTTTACAACAACAGCCCATCGTTCAACTGGACTCTGAACTTCCGTGAGCAGGTATGGGATGCCTGGAAAGCGGAAGGTAAAGATGTGTCTAAGTACGATCGTGCAGATCTGATGAATGCGAAGTATGACGACACTGAACTTTGTGATGTTGCCGACGAGTGGACCAGAGAGTTCCAGGCGCGGGCAGCTCGCGAAGCAGGTGTATTCCACCACCTGATTACTCTGCCGACTTACCACACTGCTGCTCTGTCTACTGACGAGCTGGTAGAAGGTTACTTCGGTGACGAGGGCATGCTGGCCTACGTGGCTGGCGTTCAGCGCAGGGAAATTCGCCGCGGTATCGCAACTGTTAAGCATCAGGATATGGCTGGCTCTAACATCGGTGACGACCACAAAGAATTCTTTGCTGGTGAAGCCGCTCTGAAAGCTGGTGGTGAAGACAATACGATGAACCAGTTCGGCTAAGCGAACGGTTTGTTGTCTGCCAGGTTGCTCTGACCTGGCAACGCTTTGGAATCCCGCCCTTGTGGCGGGATTTCTGCGTTTTAAGGAGTCACTTGCTTCAGGCGATCTCTGAATGACCACAGAGCATGCACCTGCAGTTCATTCTGTTATGCTTCTGATAAATTGAAAAATAACGCGCTTTTTTATGGATGGCACAAAACCATGACTAACACCTGGCCCGGCCGGGAAGCGTTGCTGACAGAACTGAATAACACCCGCCAGCGCACTCGCGACCTGATCACCTCATTACCTGAAGCAGCTCTTGATGTACCCTACCATCCCGGGATTAATCCGCCCTTATGGGAGATCGGGCACGCAGCTTTTTTTTATGAGGTCTTCCTGTTCAATCTTCTGGATGGTACGCCGAGTGTTAATCCGGCTATGGACGACCTCTGGGATTCATTTCATGTCCAGCACAAGGATCGCTGGAACCGTGAGCTGTTTCCCGGAAAAGCAGACACTCTTAAGTATTTCGACACCATATATGATCGGGTAGCCGAGCGGATTCAGCATCAGGATCTCACCGATAAGACGCGCTATCTTTACCGGTATGCAATGTTTCATCAGAACATGCATATTGAATCACTGATCTGGTGTCGTCAGACAGTTAGCTACCCTGCGCCGCCAGATATGGTGGGTGATCGTCCTGCTCCGGGAACAGCTCTGAGTGGTGATGCTGTAATTCCGGCTGGCCGCTGGCTGATAGGTATGCCAGGAGAATCTGATGCCTACTCGTCTGAGGATTTTGCTTTTGATAACGAGAAGCCGCACTTTGAAATCGAGCTGGAATCCTTCTCCATTGCGCGTCAGGCCGTTACCAATAGTGAGTTTCTTGCGTTTGTAGAAGAAGGTGGCTACCGCCGGCCAGAGCTATGGTCATTTGGCGGTCGAAGCTGGTTAAAAACAGAGGTGGATGTTGCTCTGACAGATGGCCAGGGGCAGACACCGGCGCTGCCAGCAGGCCCGATATACTGGCGTTTGCATGAGGGTGAATGGCAGGAGCGATTATTTAATCACTGGCAGCCCCTGAAACCGGATGCGCCTGTTACCCACCTGAGCTATTGGGAAGCGGAAGCCTACTGCAACTGGGCCGGCCGCAGACTGCCGACGGAGTTTGAGTGGGAGGTTGCGGCTTTGGGGAATCGCCCTGGTAAGCCGTTCAATCGTTTCCCCTGGGGAAATACCCTGCCAGATGAGTTACGGGCAGATCTGGATGCCCGGAGTATGGCTCAGAATCCGGTTTATGATTACCCGGCCGGGGACAGCCCTTTCGGTTGTCGACAGATGCTTGGTACCGTCTGGGAGTGGACCAGCAATCAATACCTGCCCTATGACGGGTTTAAAGTTGATATGTACCCGTATATGTCGACACTGCAGTTTGGTGATCACAAGACTACCCGTGGTGGCAGTTGTGCTACCTCGTCATGTTTGATTCGCGGCACTTATCGGCAGGCTTATCTGCCTCAGCGTAACGATGTGTACACGGGTTTCCGAACCTGTGCTCTATAGATTGCCGGGCAGGTAATCAGGCTGCTTCCGGAGCGTGGTTTGTAATGTGGCTGGCCAGAGCGACACCGGTTTCGCTCATGGTCAGGTAAACATCGTTTGCGCCCGCTTCACGAATCTGATGAACCTCGTCGGCATACATAGTATGGGCAACGATATAACCTTGGAAGCCGCGTTTTCGCAGCATACGAGCGGCAATCAACTTGCTCTCAATATCGCCCATCGCGAGGATAACCGAATGCACAGTGGGCATGTTCAGGCCGCCCCAGAAGGTGGTATCTTCCGCGTCGGCAAAAACAACATTGCGCCCGGCTTTTTGATGTTCGATCGCTTTGGCGGGGTCTGAATCCATGCCCATCAGGTTGTCTTCCTTTAAAGCAACACAGTCATAGGCGGCCGTTCCAGTCCGGCCCATTCCCATAATCAGTACCCGAGCATCGCCAAGCGACAGAGGCTGTTCATCGGGATGGTGTTTTTCAGTTTCAAAACGACTGAGCCCGGTAGCGTAGCGTTCGAACAAGGCGTGGGATAAACGGTTCAGAGGCGCGGATATCAGGAAAGACAGCGAGACAGAAATAGCTAAGGGAACCAGCCACTCGGGCAGAGCAATACTGGCGACGATCAAGCCAAATTCACTGTAATTGGTCAATGCGAGCGTGCTGAGAAAGCTGCTTCTTGCCTTCAGGTGGAACATCAGCAGCAGAATGAAAAACAAAATCCCTTTAAGTGGCAATATGAGTGCCGTGAGAAAGGCGAAAAGCAGCGCATCGTTGTCTGGCAACCCGCCAATACCAATCTGCAGGAAAAAGCCGACCAGAAAAACCTCTTTCACGCTCCACAGGGATTTTGATAATTCCTGAGAGCGAGGGTGGCTGGCCAGCATGGCACCGAACACCAGGGCGCCAAGCTCGGAGCTAAGTCCTACAGACTCAAAGCCAAAACCTCCCAATACCACCGCCAGTAATAGCCCCAGTAAAATCAACAGTTCGTCATGGCCGCTGGCATCAAGCAGCTTGAATAAAATGGGCCTGAGTAACGGCAGGCCAAACACGATCAGGGCCCACTCAGAGGGAGTCTTGCCAGCGGCAATGCTCATTGCCACCAGCGCAATCAGATCCTGCATAATCAGAATGCCGATTGCCACCCTGCCGTGGAACGCCCGTAATTCTCTTTTTGACTCCAAAACTTTGGCGGCGAGCACGGTAGATGAGAAAGACAGTGCAATGGCCAGCAATAGTGCGGTTTTCCAGGACAGGTCCAGAAGCAGATAGAGGCCTGGAGCAAAAATCGCGCAGGTAATGACAAAGTGCAGCAGGCTGCCGCCGATCACTTCCGGGCGAACAATAGACTTGAGCTTCAGTTTCAGGCCAACGGTAAACAACAGCAGGAGTACACCAAGGTGAGCTATATGGCCAAGCGCATTGGTGGCCTCGATGGTTATCCCGGTGGTGGCTGACAGGCCGCTGAGCAGAAAGCCAGCGGCCAGGTAGCCAATCAGTGGAGGCAGTCCAACGGCCTTGACCAAAAGGCCGAGACCAAACGCAAATGATATCCAGATAGCTTCAGGCATTGGTCATTCTTTCAGAGAACACAGAATCAGGCTTGCAAGGCTATCCTTTTTTACTTTCTCGTTGTAGTCAAAAATATCGAAAATTTCCCGATCTGCAAAAAATCTGTAGGGGGTTATTGGTTGGAGCTGAGAAATTCCCGGAACAGCTTCGCAGACTTCTTGGGTGCTTCGATCATCGGTGCATGGCCTATGCCGTCCATAACCTCCAATCGGGCGTTGGGAATAGCTTCAACGAACAGGTCGCCGTTACGGTAGTTCAGTACCCGGTCATCTCTGCCCCAGATAACCAACACCGGAGCCTGAATTTCACGGATGGTGTTGCGGAAATCCGGCTCGAATCCGCTGTCCTGGATAGCGCTGAAAATAACCCGGTTAACTTCTTGATTAGCGATGGCCCGGTCTTCCATAACACCAAGGATAGGCCAGGGGACAAACGGCTTTTCCTCCAGTGCAAAGTTCATTAGCCGCTCGAAATCACCAGGTTTGGTTGGAATTAATGGGTTATCACCGTCGGTAACCATATCAATCAGTTCGGTTTTGTACTCAACAATCCCCGCCGGGTCGAACAAAACGGCCGTTTTGATCAACTGGGGATAGTGCGCGGCGTAGAGTGCAGTAATTGCACCCCCCATGGAGTTGCCCATCATATGGGTTTTACCGATACCCATCGTTTTAAGAATGGTAGCCAGACGTGACGTCTGTTCTTCCAGGGAGTAGCCAATGTCCAGTGGCTTGCTGCTTTCACCATGCCCGGGCAGGTCGATAGCAATAATATTAAAATCAGACGTTAGCTGATCTGCCAGCCGCACCCAGTTGTCTTTGTTGGCGCCGAAGCCATGCACCATCACAATGGTATCGCCATCATTCATTTCAGAGTTATGAAGGTAGGCAATCGTAAGTTCGCCTACCTGAACAGTGTCTGACGTTAATCCTGAGCTTGAGCGCTCCATATTAATGGCCGTTTCATAAATCTCCTGTCGGGAACAGCCGCTGACTAATAGTGTTATCAGCAGCATACACAGCAGGGGAAGTGAGGCATAACGGGCCATAAAATCAGCTCCTGATGAATCGTTGTAAAGGCAGGTTTTGTCTGGCGGTTTACAGTACTCCATAAAAAAGCCCGGTCAATGGCCGGGCTGCAGTTCTGTAAGCAGAATCAGGTTTGTTCCCGGGCAATGGCCCGATATGCAATGTCCGTGCGATAAAAAGAGCCATCCCATTTAATTTTTTCAGCCAGTTGATAGGCTCGCTGCTGTGCTTCGGTCACCGTGTTACCCAGTGCCGTTGCGCAAAGCACCCGGCCGCCGTTGGTAACGACCTGATTATCCTTCAGTTTTGTGCCAGCGTGAAAAACTTTCTCACCCTCGGTTTCTTTTTGCGGAAGCCCGGAGATGACGGCACCTTTGCGGTAGTCGCCCGGGTACCCGCCAGCGGCCAGAACGATGCCAACTGATGCACGTTCGTCCCACTCTGAGTGACATTCATTAAGTTTTCCGTCTATGCCTGCATTGCATAATTCGACCAGATCGGACTTCATGCGCAGCAAGATTGGCTGGGTTTCCGGGTCACCAAAACGGCAGTTAAACTCAATCACTTTCGGAGCGCCGCTGGCGTCAATCATCAGCCCTGCGTACAGAAAGCCTTTGTAAGAATTACCCTCAGCCGCCATGCCGCGCACCGTTGGATAAATCACCTCATCCATAATGCGCTGGTAGACATCCGGGGTAACAACCGGGGCCGGAGAGTAAGCACCCATGCCACCGGTATTGGGGCCGGTATCACCGTCGCCAACCCGCTTGTGATCCTGAGAGGTAGCCATTGGTAATACATGCTCACCATCGACCATCACGATAAAGCTGGCTTCCTCGCCCTCCAGAAACTCTTCAATAACGACCCGGCTGCCGGCGTCACCAAATGCGTTGCCTTCCAGCATGTCGCGTATAGCTGTTTCTGCCTCGCTCAAGGTCATTGCCACGATTACGCCTTTGCCGGCGGCCAGGCCATCCGCCTTAATGACAATCGGTGCACCCTGCTGGCGCACATAGGCCAGAGCCTGATCAAGATCCGTGAAGTTTGCATAGGCAGCGGTAGGGATTTTCTGGCGCTCTAGAAAGTCTTTGGAGAACGCCTTGGAGCCTTCCAGTTGAGCCGCACTGGCACTTGGGCCAAATACCCGTAGTCCGCGCTTTTCAAACAAATCGACAATGCCCGCAACCAACGGAGCCTCTGGGCCGACAATGGTCAGGCCGACGTTGTTGGTGGCAGCAAAATTGGCGAGGCCGTCCAGATCCATGACATCAAGATCAATATTTTCCAGTCCTGGCTCACAAGCAGTTCCGGCATTGCCCGGAGCGACGAAAACTCGCCCCGCAGAGGGTGACTGCGCAGCCTTCCAGGCGAGGGCATGCTCACGTCCGCCACTACCGATTACCAGAATATTCATATTTCTTACCCTTGTTGCAAGCTGGGTGCATGCTCGTGGACTGAAGGCCGAACTTATGTTCTGACCTTCTGGTCACAGATTAATGCCGGAAATGGCGCATGCCCGTAAATACCATAGCAATGCCGTGCTCGTTTGCTGCATCGATCGTTTCCTGATCGCGCATGGAACCGCCAGGCTGGATGACGGCAGTGATGCCGGCCTCGGCCGCTGCGTCAATTCCATCCCGAAACGGGAAAAAAGCATCAGATGCCATCACCGAACCTTTTACTTCCAGGCCTTCATCAGCCGCTTTGATGCCTGCAATTCTGGCACTATAAACGCGGCTCATCTGGCCAGCACCTACACCAATGGTGCGTCCGGCTTTCGCATATACGATGGCGTTCGATTTAACGTATTTGGCAACTTCCCACGCAAATAACAAGTCGTTAAGTTCTTCTTCAGTAGGTTTGCGCTCGGTAACAACCTTCACATCGTCCAGTGCAACCATGCCCAGATCACGGTTCTGGACCAGCAAGCCGCCGGTCACGCGCTTGAAATCCATAAATGGCACACGCTCACGACTAAGCTCGCCACAGGCCAGCAGCCGTACATTCTTTTTGCTGGCAACTAATTCCAGCGCCTCGGCAGATACGGTCGGCGCGATGATCACCTCAACAAACTGGCGATCAATAATGGCTTTCGCGGTTTCCGCATCCAGCTCCCGGTTGAAGGCAATAATGCCGCCAAAGGCTGAGGTAGGATCTGTCGCAAAGGCCAGCTCATAAGCTTGGCGAATGTCGGAGCCGATCGCAACACCACAGGGATTGGCGTGCTTAACGATAACGCAGGCCGGATCTGCAAATGGTTTTACACACTCCAGTGCGGCATCGGTATCGGCCACATTGTTGTAAGACAGTGCTTTTCCCTGCAACTGCCTGGCAGTGGCCACACAGGCTTCACCAGGATTGGCTTCGGCGTAGAAAGCCGCGTGCTGGTGCGGGTTCTCACCGTACCGCATGTCCTGGACCTTAACGAACTGAGTATTGAAGGTGCGAGGGAATTCGGCGTTGTCGTTATCAGGCGTGCGGCCGCCCAGATAATTGGCAATGGCACCGTCATAGCTGGCCGTGTGTTCGAAAGCCTTTACCGCGAGGTCAAACCGGGTGTTGTGGGTCAGCTCGCCGTTATTGGCTTCAAGTTCTTCCAGAATCCGGCTGTAGTCGAAAACATTTACAACAATGGCGACATCGTTATAGTTCTTGGCTGCAGCCCGGACCATAGTAGGGCCGCCGATATCGATGTTTTCGATGGCAGTGGGCAGGTCACAGTCCGGGTTGGCGACGGTCTGCTCAAACGGATAAAGGTTAACCACAACCATGTCGATCGGGTTAATGCCGTGCTCGCCCATGACGGCTTCGTCGGTGCCACGTCGCCCAAGAATACCACCGTGAATCTTCGGGTGCAGGGTCTTGACCCGGCCATCCATCATCTCGGGAAATCCGGTGTAATCAGATACTTCGGTAACCGGAACATTATTGTCTTTCAGGAGCTGGAAGGTGCCTCCTGTAGAGAGCAGCTCAACGCCGCGCTCGGCAAGAGCACGACCAAAATCAACAATGCCGGATTTGTTACTCACGCTGATAAGCGCGCGACGGACGGGGGTATTAGCCTGGTTTGTCATGAATCACTTCTTTGCCGGGGATGAACGAACAAGCAAAGGCCTCGCGAACGATAGCTCAGAGGCCCTCGTCAAGTCAGGGTGTCTGAATTATAGCAAACCGTACTGCTTGAGTTTCTTGCGCAGAGTGCCACGATTCAGCCCGAGCATGGTGGATGCTTTGGTCTGATTGTTGCGGGTGTATCTCATTACCTGCTCCAGCAAAGGTGCTTCCACCTCAGAGAGTACCAACTGATATACCTCGGTTGCAGGTGTGCCATCCAGTTGAGCGAGATAGTTTTTCAAAGCGACTTCAACGCTGTCGCGCAGAGTGACGCTGGTGCCGCTACTACCTACGGTCTGCAACTGATGAATGTCATCGTTGGCGGGCGTGTTCAGGTTGTTGTTTGCCAATGTCTCAGCGGTCATGCTGCGAATACCTCTCCATTTCGTAAGCCTGAAAAATATTGTTGAATACTGTGTTTTTGCTTCAGCGCACATTCAAGGGCGTTGAAGTATTTACGGAATTGTTTGTTTGCATCGTGTGACTGGAGATACCAGCCCACGTGTTTTCTGGCGATGCGCACACCCATGGGTTCACCATAAAAGCTGTGCAATGCATCCAGATGCTCGCTCAGAACCAGCTCCACCTCATCCAGGGGTGCCGGCTCCATGTGTTGACCGGTTTCCAGGAAGTGCAGAATTTCCCGAAATATCCAGGGACTCCCCTGGGCTGCGCGCCCGATCAACAGGCCGTCGGCACCGGTATAGCTCAAAACTTGCCGGGCCTTTTCTGGCGAGGTGATATCGCCATTGGCAAACACCGGTATACCGACCCTCGATTTTACCTCTGCGATGGTGTCGTACTCCGCGACCCCATTGTACTTGTCGGAGCGAGTACGGCCATGAATGGCCAGAGCCTGAATGCCGGCATCTTCTGCCATCCTGGCAATTTGCAGGGCATTCCGATAGTTATCGTCCCAGCCGGTACGCATTTTCAGCGTTACCGGAATATTCACAGCTTTCACCACGGCATTCAGGATGTCCTGAACCAGCGCCTCGTCTTTCATCAATGCAGAACCGGCTGCTTTGTTGCACACTTTTTTGGCCGGACATCCCATGTTGATGTCAATAATCTGGGCACCGAACTCAGCATTCTGCCTTGCCGCATCCGCCAGCATCTCTGGATCACCACCAGCGATTTGTACCGAGCGGGGTTCAGGTTCGCCGGAGTGGTCCATGCGAAATCTGGATTTTGCCGTATGCCAAAGCTTACTGTCTGCAATAACCATTTCTGACACCGCCAGACCTGCGCCTAACCGGCGGCATAAGAGCCGGAAAGGACGATCTGTCACACCAGCCATAGGTGCAACAATAAGCGGATTGGGCAGGGTGTATGGCCCAATTTTAGCCGTCGGCAACATCATCTGCTTCCGTGTTACAGCGAGTTGATCAAGAGTCGGGCTCGAGTGACTGCTTAATAAGTGACCGATTCAGGTTTCAAGGGGCGCTAATGATACCGCCGGGACGGGTATGATTGAAGGGCTTGAGGCATGAAAAAGTTGATTATTTTTCATGCTTTTTGGTTGACTTTTGCTCTGCTCGGTGGGAATTAGGCTCCCGCCGCGGAGTAAATGCCCGCTTACCGCCTCAGGGGGAGGCGGGCCGGAATGCAATGTTGTAGTTCACAGCGTCCCGACCCGGATCGCGGATACTGATCGCAATGCGAATTGGAGTTTCTTTGGGCATGACCTTCAGGCCAACACCTTCGCCGGCTAAATATTCGCTGGGCGTGAAGATGCTCTGTGCCACGACATCGCCATTCAGGTTGGAGAAGGTAAGAGCGATAGCCGGAAAAGGTTGCTCAAAGTCTGCTCGGTTGATGATAACGGCATCCACCAGCAATTGGCTGCGGTTCTCCGGATCAGTTCGAACAACCAGCTTGCGGCTTTGGATAGCGTCTACACTAATCAGAGGCTTAAGGTGACAGCCCACCAGTTGACAGCCTTTTTCATAAAACGGACGCAATTCCGGTATGGCTGACAGACGATCAAACTGGAACCAGGTAACCTGTGCAATCAAAGCGCCTGCCAGTACAAGTACAATCAGGCTCCAGACCACTGTACGGAACTTGCCCTTATTGCTGCTGCGCACCGACAGAGGCTCGCGGCGAAGATCGGTGAATGGCATACCCGCCGATATAGGTTCCCGCGGTTCGACGAATTCGTCTGCTATTTCCTCATCCATTTCCTCAAGCGTTTCTTCTATCGGCGCTGCAGGTGGCGGGGGCGTGAATGAGTGCTCTGGCAACCGATGAAACTCCGGCTCATCCTCCTCTTCCGGGGGGGCTGATTCGGGCTCTGGCTCCCGTTGGGTATCGCTTTCGAGAATGGCATCTGCCCAGCTTTCATCAATATCGTGACGGGCAATATCATCGTCTGAACTCTGGAAGCTCATCCCGTCAGGTTCGCCGGCGGTACGAAAGCTGTCACTCAACTCATCGTCGGAAAACTTAAGTTCACTGCCTGCGTAGGGGCCATGGGCCGCATCTTCTTCAGGATTGTCGGCAAAAACGAAGTCTTCTTCTGTAATATGCTGGTTGTCCCCAGAGGGGGGTGCGTCTGAACCGGTCGGCTGACTTTCTGGTGTTGTTGGCTTGCCTGGCTTGGCACTACCGGGCGTTACCCGATGCTCGGTTGCGTTGAAGACTTCCATGCAGTTTCCACAGCGAACTTTGCCCCTGGCAATGCCCAGTTGCTCATCGGTAACCCGAAATCGGGTCTGACAATGGGGGCATTGTGTTTGAAGGCTGCTTTGGGTCATGCTTCGTTCCTGAAAGCGACTGGGCTACGAATGACGGAGTTTAGTTGTTACGACTGCATTCGTCATCTGTCGTTGCGCACTCCTGTGAGGCGAATCCACTCTTCCCGCTCTTTCGGAGTATCCATGGTAAACCAGGGCTCATAAGCGGCGATTACTTCCTGTGCCTGGTAGGCAAGTATGCCAGACAGCACCAGTTTCCCGCCTGGCCGGGTCAGCGCCGCCAGATGTGATGCCAGATTGATCAGCGGCTGGGCAAGTATGTTGGCTAACATGACGTCGGCAGTCGTGCCAGGTTCGTTTTCGGGCAGGTACAGATCCAGTTTGCTGTCATCCACACCATTGCGTCGGGCATTTTCACGGCTGGCCTGCAATGCCTGTGGGTCGGTATCAACACCGACAACATGCCTGGCACCGAGCAACAAGGCCGCAAGACCGAGAATGCCCGAGCCACAGCCATAGTCAATAACCAGTTTGTCCTTCAGGTTCTGGCCATCAAGCCATTCCAGACATAGTGCTGTGGTTTGATGGGTGCCGGTACCAAAGGCCAGGCCTGGGTCCAGCATCAAGTTTGCAGCTTCCGGATCTGGTGCTTCGTGCCAACTGGGCACAATCCACAGGCGCTCGCCAAATTTCAGTGGGTGGAAGTCGTCCATCCAGGCTCGCACCCAGTCTTTATCTTCAATGTGGCTGACATTGACCTCAGCAAGGTTGTGCCCGGTTTTCTGGTGCCAGATTCTGCGGATATCGCTGCTGAGCTGACCGACATCCTGATCTGCCGGAAACAATCCGATTACCGTGGTTTTACCCCACAGAGGCGTGGTTCCTGGCTCCGGCTCATAGAGAGGTTCATCGGCGGCATCTTCCATGGAAACGGCTTCTGCGCCCAGTTCAATAAAAAGATCTTCCAACTGATCTGCATTTTTGGGATCAGTCTGAATCTGGAGTTGTGTCCAGGGCATAGGCTTTCCTGCGTCGGTGATGTGGGGCTTTAATCCTGTATCAGTTTCTCAAGGTAGTGAATGGTGAAGTCTACCTTTTTAAAGCCGCTGTCGCGCACCAGTCTCCGGTGCAGGAGTTGGTTTGTCTTGATGCCCTCAACAACTAGTTCATCCAGCGCATTCTTCATTCTCCGGCGAGCGATTTCCCGGTCATCACCCCAGGTAATCAGCTTGGCTATCAGGGAATCATAGAACGGGGGAACGGTATAACCGCTGTAGAGGTGTGAATCTACCCGGACACCGTTACCACCGGGTGCGTGAAAATGTTTTACTTTACCAGGGCTGGGGACGAAGGTTTTCGGGTCTTCGGCATTAATACGGCATTCCATGGCATGTCCGGATATGCGTATCTGGTCCTGGCTGTATTGCAGTGGCAGGCCACTGGCGATTCGTAGTTGCTCCCGCACGATGTCGACACCGGTAATCATTTCTGAAATCGGGTGTTCTACCTGAATCCGGGTGTTCATTTCGATAAAGAAAAACTCACCGTCCTGATACAAAAATTCAAATGTTCCCGCGCCAACATAGCCAATCTTCTTGCAGGCATCGACACACGCTTGCAGAACTTTCGCTTCAGCCTCAGGGCGAATATTCGGAGCAGGGGCTTCTTCAATCACTTTCTGATTCCGGCGCTGCAGAGAACAGTCGCGAGTGCCCAGATGAATACAGTTCCCGTGCGTGTCAGCCAGTATCTGAACTTCCACGTGGCGTGGAGCCTCAAGAAATTTTTCCAGGTAGACAGTGGGGTCGCCGAAAGCGTTTCTCGCCTCGCTTTGGGTAATCTGTACAGCCTTGAGCAGCGATGCTTCGGAGTGCACTACCTGCATGCCGCGCCCACCACCGCCAGAGGCCGCCTTGATCATGATCGGATAGCCAATATTCCGGGCAATTTTCAGGGTGCGCGAATCGTCATCAGTCAGTGGGCCATCAGAGCCGGGAACCGTTGGTACGCCAGCCTGTATCATGGCGTTAATGGCGGAAACCTTGTTGCCCATCAGACGAATGGTTTCTTGCCTTGGTCCGATAAAATGAAATCCGCTTTTTTCAACCTGTTCGGCGAAATCGGCATTCTCGGCTAGAAAACCATAGCCCGGGTGTATGCCTGTGGAGTCGGTAACTTCAGCCGCACTGATGATGGCCGGAATGTTGAGGTAGCTCTCCAGCGGGCTGTTCGGCCCGATGCAGACCGATTCGTCGGCCAGCCGTACGTGCATCAGATCCCGGTCTACCTGGGAGTGCACGGCTACGGTTTTGATGCCCAGCTCTTTGCAGGCGCGCAAGATCCGCAGGGCAATTTCACCACGGTTTGCGATCAGAACTTTCTTTAATATAGCCATGAGTAGTAATTACCGAATTCAGGAAATGACAATCAGGGGTTGATCAAACTCCACCGGTTGGCCGTTTTCGACCAGAATGTCAGTGATGGTACCGCTCTTGTCACATTCAATCTGATTCATCATTTTCATTGCTTCCACAATGCAGACCACATCGCCGACTTGTACAGACTGGCCAACTTCAGCGAATACCATGGCTGTTGGCGAAGGTGCTCGATAGAAGGTACCAACCATGGGCGATTTCAAAATGTGGCCGCTGGGAGCCGGGGGAGTGGCGTCTTCCTGCGCGGGTGCGCTGGTGTCCGCTGCCGGGGCGTAATTCTGTGGAGCCATGTTCGGATATGGGCTCATATACTGAGGGGCAGGTACCTGTTCGCGCCGGCGGGAGATGCGAACTGAATCTTCACCCTCACAAATTTCCAGCTCCTCAACATCGGATTCATTGAGCAGCTCAATCAGCTTTTTAATCTTGCGAATATCCATAATTGGTTCGGTCCCGTAATGTCTGGTCTATTGTTGAATTTTTTGCAGGGCTGCCTGTAGGGCAAGGTCATACCCATGGCTGCCCAGCCCACAGATAACGCCGACTGCGATATCTGAGAAATAGGAATGTTGGCGGAAAGGTTCCCGCGCGTGAACATTGGAAAGATGCACTTCGATAAAAGGAATGTCGGAAGCCAGAATCGCATCTCGCAGCGCAACACTGGTGTGAGTAAACGCTGCAGGGTTGATAATGACAAAGTCCACGCCTTCAGCCCGGGCCGCGTGGAGCCGGTCAATCAGTACGTTCTCGGCGTTGGATTGCAGATGCAGTAACTGATGCCCTTTGTCTGTTGCTGCCTGTATGAGCCGGGCATTAATATCGGCAAGTGTCTCGTAACCGTAAACCTCAGGCTCACGAACGCCAAGCATATTGAGGTTAGGGCCATGGAGTACGAGAATTGTCGACATGGTTCAGTCTGCCTTGGTATCTTTTTTACCGGATCGCCGACTTTATCGGCACGTTCCTACAATGGTGCGGGCTAGTTTCCCTCAGATCAACACTTTTTGACAATCTTCTGTGCTGTCCACTGGTTGTAAAAAGACGGCGTATGAATCAAAACCGGGTCTTTCCGCTGACAACAAACATTGTCGTCAAGGCTGAAGCCGACTTCTATACGACGTTGGTTCCATACGGGAAAATGTCAGGCGCAGGCTGATTGCTGCCTGGCACAAGACAAATCAATCGCCAGCAAGAGTAATGCAGTTGCGGCCATTGTTCTTGGATGCGTAAAGCGCCCGGTCTGCCCGCTCGCATAGAATCTGGGCACTCTCTCCCTGCCAGCCGGCAACGCCGCCACTGAACGCAACATTGAGATCCTGATCGCCGGCATGCTGAGGCAGCTCGAAGAAGCGCTTCCGGATTCCGTCAAGCACCCGGTGGGCGTCTTCAGGCTGGGTGTTGGGCAGAATTATGACAAATTCTTCACCTCCATAACGACCAATATGATCGGTTTTTCGTAAACGCTGCTTCAGAAAGATGGAAAGACTGCGCAATATCCTGTCGCCGATCGCGTGTCCGTAGCTGTCATTCACTTTTTTGAAGTAGTCGAGGTCAATCATTGCAAAACATAAGGGCAGATCTTTCTGCCGGGCCCGGGCAATTTCCTGATCCAGAAGATGCAGCGTGTGAGTGTGGTTGTATAGCCCCGTCAGGCTGTCGCGGATCATCAGCGCCAGCAGCGAGCGCGCTCGCCGTCCACGGTTGTGGATGGTTGCAATCAGGTGCTTCGGGTCTATGGGTTTGGTCAGGAAATCGTCGCCACCCAGGCTCATGGCGTGTAGTTGTTTGCTGACATCATCCTCAGCAGACAGATAAATAATCGGTACGCTATGGAAGCGATCCTGCTGGCGGATCACTCTGGCAATCTCCATACCCGTGCAGCCGGGCATGTACATGTCCAGAATTATGATTTCCGGAGAAAACTCTTCAAGAGCATGAATTATCTGCATCGGGTCGGTGATAATACGAGCCGTCATGCCGGCCTTCTTGAGCACCGTCTCCATGTACTTGGCTTGGGCCCGGGAATCATCCAGAACCAGAACCTTGTAGGGTTCTACCGCGTTTCCATGGGTGTAGATTTCTATTTTTTCAATAAGCTGGCCAGGATCTACAGCCGGATAGAAAAACTCCTCGCCACCACAACGGGAAGCACGCAGCCGGGTTTCGATTGTGCCGTCCTCATCACTCATGAAAATGATCGGTATTGGCGTGTCGTGACGCTCCTGTAACCGTTCAATGGCAGCTATGCCTGCGTTTGCCTCGTCACCGAAGTTAACGTCCATCAGTATGGTCTCCGGTTTATGGAGAGCGCAGGCTTCATTCAGTTCGGCCGCGCTGTTAAAGGCGGCAGCACGAAAACCAAAGTGCTCAAGCTGATGAGTCAGGCGATCAGCCATTTCGGCATTCGCAAGAGCGATGTACACGGGGGTGCGACGGAATTGGTGGGGTGCTTTAGGGTTTTCTCTGTCTGTCCGGCGCGAGGTGGAGTGTGAGAGTGCCTCAATGGCATCTTGTATCGGCCGCTCAATGTTGTCGTCCAGAGGTGCCCCGGCAGGCCAGTTGGCCAACTGTTCCAGAATCTTCGCGCCTGCGCTGGCATGATCGGCCATTTCAAAACGCTGGGCATACCGCACCAGTTTGTCAGCGGCTGTTGCAAACTCGCTCTGGTGTGCTGCAGACATTTCCCGGTCTTCCTGAATCTTCTGCCAGGTGTCCAGAACAACCCGGGCCTGGGCTGTTACACGCCGTGCAAAATGTTGCCTGAGTTTTTCCTTCTGGCTTTCGTCGTTCATTGTATTCCGGCCTATCGCTTTCGTTATTGTCCGCCCGACTCAGGTATGGGCAATTTTTAAACCTTAGTCGTTTTACAGAGTCTATAGTGTTTAATGTTGTCGGCGTAGGTTGCACAGTGTAAATGTTTGTCAACTCCGGGTACCGGTCACAGTGTGTGGCCGGAGGGCCTGCAACCACCACACAGCGGGTTTCTCACAAGAAATGGGTACCCACTTCCTGTCGTCGTGGTATGAAAGTCTTTACGACGGGAGTGGAAACTGCAATGGAATACTCTGTAAGCTGGGAGATTGGCGGGGCCATGACATACATTTTGGCTGGCCGACTGCCCGGAATAATGATTCAACAGGAGAACAAGGGCCCATGTCAGGCAAAATCAGGCAGTATTTAAGGGACAAAAAAGATGACGTTCAGGATTATGCCGGCCGCGGTGGTGTGATTGGCAAGTTCGTACTGGTCATACTGATTGTTTATCTGCTGGTGGCCGCCGTCGTAGGATTTTACTGGAGCAGTGAGCCAGAGGTTTTTTCAGTACGGGATTACACTCGCACAGAAGCGAGCCGCATGGACAGAGAGCCGGTAACAGGTTTTGCCACCACAGTTACAATGATACGTATTGCAGAAACCCTGCTGGACAAGCCGGGTGGCTATCTTTCCAATGATATTTTCCCGCCGGGCTTGTGGCTCGATAATATTCCCAGTTGGGAATATGGCGTGCTGATTCAGTTGCGGGACCTGTCCCGTGCGATGCGGCGTGATATAGCACGGTCTCAAAGTCAGTCGGCGGAAGATCCGGATCTGATCATTGCCGAGCCACAATTCAATTTTGACAGTAACAGCTGGGCAATTCCTTCCACAGAAGCAGAGTACCGTCGCGGCATTAAAGCATTGAATCGGTATCTGGACCGTTTGTCGAACCCCGACCAACCGGACGGCAAGTTCTTCGCCAGGGCTGATAACCTCAGTAATTGGCTGGCCGATCTGGAAACCCGGTTGGGTAGTATTTCCCGAACCCTTGGTGAAAGTGTGGGCAAAGCGTCTGTGTCTGATTCCGTTAATAACAGAATTGACGGCGACGCCGCAAACGAACGGCCAGATGCGGTTGAAGTAAAAACGCCCTGGATGGATATCGACAACGTATTTTATGAGGCTCGCGGAACGTCTTGGGCGCTTTTGCACATTTTTCAGGCAATTGAGATCGATTTTCGTAAAGTGCTGCAAGACAAAAATGCTATGGCCAGCCTGAAGCAAATTATCATCGAGCTTGAAGGTACCCAGGAGCCTATGTGGAGCCCGGTTATCCTCAATGGCAGTGGTTTTGGGGTACTTGCCAATCACTCGCTGACAATGGCGGCGTATATTTCGCGGGCCAGTGCGTCAATCAGTGACATGCGGGACTTATTGACACGGGGTTAACCGTCTGGCGTTCAGAAATTAAAAAACCGGGTGCTGGAAGGCTGTATGAAATCAACCTTTCAGCACCCGGTTTTTATTGTTGCAGCCTTCGGCGTGTTTAGTTCTTATAGGCGTTTATAGAGTCTATAATTGCCTTTTTGGCCGCAGCAGCATTATCCCAGCCTTGAACCTTGACCCACTTCCCGGACTCAAGAGTTTTGTAGTTTTCGAAAAAGTGCTTGATCTGTGCCCGTAACAATTCTGGCAGATCCTCAAGCTCTTTGACGTCATCATAGATGGTGGTCAGTTTATTGTGCGGCACTGCCAGCAGTTTGACGTCGCCGCCAGCTTCATCTTCCATATTCAGAACGCCTACCGGCCGGCAGCGGATAATCGAGCCGGGTTCAACCGGGTGAGGGGTAATAACGAGCACGTCAATCGGGTCGCCATCGTCGGCCAGAGTGTGAGGAATGAATCCATAATTTGCCGGATAAAACATCGGGGTCGCCATAAACCGGTCAACCAGCAGCGCGCCCATGTCTGTGTCCAGCTCATACTTGACCGGGGAACTGAAGGCTGGAATTTCGATGGCAACGTAAATGTCTTCAGGCGGGTTTTTGCCTGATGGAATGTTATCAAATTGCATGAGCGATCCTTTTTGGTGCGTAACGCAGGTGTAGTTGGAGGTGACAAGAGATCGCAATTATACGGGACTCTACCTAAGTTCGAAACTAAACGTTGGTAGAGTCCCGTATGGGGGGCTTTTATCCGGGTTTACGGACAAAGCGTGAGGTTTATTCCTTGCTACTGTCAGAGCCTGATCTGCTTGGCAATCAGCTCTTTCATGATTTCTGTCGTACCGCCGCCAATGGATAGGATCTTGGTGTCCCGGTACAGCCTTTCCACCACCGACTCCCGCATGAACCCCATGCCGCCAAACAGTTGCACAGCTTCCCGCGTCACCTTTTCGCAGACGTCCACGGAGAAGTTCTTGGCCATGGCCACTTGTTTGATCGGGTTTTTGCCTGCCTGCATCAATGCTGCACAGCGGTAGGTGTATTCGCGTGCTATGTCAATCTGGGTGGCCATGTCGACCAGTTTGTGGCGGGTAACCTGAAAGCCGACAATGTTGCGACCAAATGCCTTGCGTTGATTGACGTACTCAAGGGCGGCTTCATAGGCCAATTGGGCGGTCATATAAGCCATGATGCTCAGGCTCAGGCGCTCTGACAGGAAGTTACTCATGATGGCAATAAAACCTGCGTTCTCCGCACCGATAAGTCGATCAGCAGGCACCTTGCAATCTTCGAAGAAGAGCTCGGCTGTGTCGCTTGCCCACCAGCCCATCTTCCGCAATTTTGTGCCCGAGGAGAAACCGGGCATATCACGGTCAATTAACAACAGGCTGATGCCGCTGTGGCCTTCACCACCGGTGCGAACGGCAACCGTGTAGTGATCAGCACGACTGCCGCCGGTAATGAACGTTTTGCTGCCATTGACGATATAATGGTCACCGCTTTTCACAGCACGAGTTTTCAGGCTGGCTACGTCCGAGCCGCCACCGGGCTCGGTAATTGCCAATGCGGAAATTTTCTCGCCGCGCAGCACCGCTGGCACGATCTGCTCACGGATTTCCTTTTTTGCCCACTTGGCCACAGGTGGCAAACCAATATCCAGTGAGCCCAGGCTGGCAACAAAGCCACCGGAGGTTGAGCGCATTAATTCTTCGGAAACTGCCACTTTCAGAAAAATGTCACCTTCCCCCATGCCCCCAAGAGCCTCCGGGAAGCCAACGGCGAGCAGGCCGGCGTCGCCCGCTTTTTTGAAGACTTCGCGGGGGAATTCGCCCGCCTCTTCCCACTCATTTATGTGGGGCAAGACGTGCGTGCTGATGAATTTCCTGGCACTGAGGCGTGCCTGATTGTGGGTATCGTTAAAATATTCGGTCACGGTGTGCTCTCTGTATTTGAAAAACATGAGCACAGTGTCGCGTAAATATTAGCACCAAGCAAGCGCTTGGTTTTGTGTTTGAGCTGACCTGAAACTGGCCTGGCGGGCCAGCTTGT
>DATJDA010000244.1:0-3035 GCA_035497695.1 Marinobacter sp.
TTTCTGTGCTCAAGGCGCTGGGTGTGCATGAGCGCATGGAACCGTTTCTGTATCAGTTCTTTGAACCCATGGGACCGCAAGGGATAGAAGTAGCAGAAACAATTCTGGGCTTTGTGGATAACATGAAAGTGGGTGTGCTGGGCTCTGTGGGCCTTGCGCTGCTGGTATATACGGTTATTTCACTGCTCCAGAAAATTGAACGCTCGTTTAACATGATCTGGCGAGTACCAGGCTTGCGCTCCATGGGGCAACGTTTCAGTAATTATCTGAGCGTTATCATGGTGGGGCCGTTGCTGATGGTTTCCGCGGTGGGCATCACCGCAACGATCTTTTCTTCTTCCATGGTTCAGTCCTTGATCGCCATTGAACCTTTTGGCTCTTTGATATTGATCGTCAGTCGGCTTACACCATTTCTTCTGGTAGTTGGTGCCTTTACTTTCGTTTATATTTTCATGCCGAACACCCGAGTGAAGTTGCGCTACGCCTTTATCGGCGGGCTGATTGCGGGCGTTTCCTGGCAGGCTGGCGGAATGCTGTTTGCTTCTTTTGTCGCCGGCTCAGCGAAGTACGCGGCTATTTACTCAAGCTTTGCCATCGGTATCACTCTGCTGATCTGGATTTACGTGAACTGGATGATCCTGTTGCTGGGGGCCAACCTCTGCTTCTATCTGCAGCATCCCGGATCAATAGCAAAACGCCGGGATGTACAGTTAGCCCCGGAGCTGCAGGAAAAAGTGGCACTGGCAGTGATGTGGATGGTTGCCAAACCTTTCAGTAAAGGGGAACCCGCACCACAACAGGAAGCGTTAGAGCGGCAGTTGGGCGTACCGGGTGAAGTATCCCGGGGGGTAAGCGATAAGCTGATTCGTGCGGGCATTCTGACGCTGTCCGGAGATCAGGGAGATCGGCTGGTGCCAGCACGTTCGCTTGAATTGGTTACGGTGGGCAAAGTGTTGCAGGTGATTCGCCATGATGAAGACAGAGTTGTTGATCAGCTTCCCCATGTGTTGCCGGCCAGTCTTATGAGAAGTGAGTCCGGTCAGGACAATGTATCGTTTGCTGACTTACTCAGGTCGGAAAGCGAAGCCGGAGCTATTTGAGCATAGCCTTAAGAGCGATGCGTATCTGGCTGATCTGACCAGCAGACAGTTGCACCACTTTGGGTAAGTCTTCTTCTGCAAGGTTGCGCTGGTGAGCGTGCCGGAGCACTTCGCGGGTTCCTATAATCATACCGTCGCTCAGGGCGGTATGTTTTTGCTCAGGCGCCGGGCGCTCTGCAGCCAACAAGTATGCGTGATATTTTGGTTGCAGATTCCATTCAGTTGCCAATAACTGGCAGGTGGCCCACTGGTAGCGCGACAGCGCAAGCCGGATCAGCGCGGGGCCCGGGTCACTATGGCCGGTCTGATCCCGACAGATTTTCTGCAGTTCCCGCAACAGGGTGATATACGCCAATGCCGGTAGCAGGCCAACCATAAAATGGGCACTTGTATCTGCTCCGTTGATTTTGGCAATCAGTTCAGATGCGCGGGCGCACGTTAACCCCCAGCGCCAGACCCGTTGTGTAAAGAGCGCTTCACGGCTGTTACGGGCCGCCATCATCGGCCGCATCACGGCCGCAGAAACCACGTTCCGGATACCGTTAACTCCAAGAATAAACACCGCCTGATCAACAGATTCAATAATGTGATCACCGGTTCGGAAGTAGGGGCTGTTGGTAACCTGCAGTAACTGATTGGTGAGGGAAGGGTCGGCAAGAATGATTTCAGTCAGCCGGTTGCGATCTGCAGATTCGTCGGAAAGTGCCCGCATCAGCATGGGCAGGCTCAGAGGCTGCCTGGGCAACTCTTCCAGCTTTTTAGAATTCAGACGCAGTTGCAGTTCGTCAAGAAACTTGTGTTCCTGCGGGCTGTCCGCCTGAATGGCGGCGGGCTCGGAATCCAGCAGCCAGCAAAACAGGTGCTCCTCTAGTTGTCTGGCCAGTTCAGGCCCGACATCAACTCCATTGCCTGAGTTCTCTTCCGGTACCGGATTGAACAGCCTTGGCTCTGAAATTACCACAGCCAGGTCCGGTTTAACGGAAGAAAATAATCCTGAAATCCAGGAGAAAAAACCTGGCATCCATCGCCTCCAAGCCGATCAACCGCAACGAATTGCTTGATTGCGGAGTATAGTCTTCAGCTACGCAATTGCACAGGATGAGACTGTGGCGTTGCCAGTAAAGATTACAGGACAGTCTGGCCAAACACGAAAATCAGTTGGCAAACACCCGCAGCAAACCCCAGGAAAGCACCCACAAGAATAAGCTTGATCTCATCCTCCTGAAAACAGGGCCGGAGCAAATCCTGAAACTCCTCAGACGACAGAGCAGTCATGCGCTCAACCATAATAGACTCAACGGCGCGGGCACGGTCTTTCTCAAATATCGGGCTATTGAAGGAGGTTTTGGAAATCTCGATCGCCTTGTCACCGACCTGATTTTTCAGGGTAGCAAAGCCGGTTGGTCCAAAAGCAACCTGAGTGAGCGCCTTGGCCATGCCGGCAGTTTCATCCACCAGTGGCTTAATGTGCTTTTTAACCATGTTACGGGCTCGGTTACCCTTGGGGCCGTCCAGTATGGCGTTAATGATGTTGCCAACGGTCAGAATCTCATGGGTCACGATATGGCAGAAGGATTCGGCAACCGCAGGCTGGCGCTTGAGGAACAAGCCCTGAATGCGAAATGGCCCGACCTTTTTCTCATGCAACGGCCGGAAAATAACGTTCAGAGCAATCCAGTTGGTGGCCCAGCCAACCAGAAGACCGAAAAACGGCAACACCCACCAGCTTTGATAAAAATACCAGACCACCATCTGGATCAAGCCAAACAGAAAGCCAAAATACAGGCCGGAGTTAACGATGAATTTAAACTCCACCTGGCCGCATTCAAGGAAAATGCGGTTGAGCAATTGTTTGTCTGCAGACAGGCGCTCGATAACCATGCTCTTTATATCGAGCAGGTCTTCTACGTTGTCGGAGATATCTTCAACCAGGTT
>DATJDA010000245.1:0-9514 GCA_035497695.1 Marinobacter sp.
GCCGAGCCCGGCGCAGGAAGCTGAAACACAACGCTCAGACAATAATCGGTATCAGCCATTGATCAATGGCAAGCAGGCACACTAATGCCATGAAGCCGGCCAGAACATCATCAATCATAATACCCAGTCCGCCCGGCGTCCGCTCATCCAGCCAGCTTATCGGCCAAGGCTTTACAATATCGAACAGCCTGAACAGCATAAACGCCATCAGCACACCGTAGATCTGAGCCGGAAATACCCCCAAAGCAATCCACATCCCCACAAATTCGTCCCAGACAATTCCTCCATGGTCATGAACTTTAAGATCTGCCGCTGTTTTTCCACACAACCAGATACCAGCCAGAAATGCCGCCAACACCACTAGCCAATAAATGGTTCCCGGCAACCAGGCAAAGCAATACCACAGCGGAATTGCTGCCAGACTACCCCATGTTCCCGGTGCCCGGGCGACAGCGCCACTGCCGAGCCCGAAAGCCAAAAAATGCACTGGATGCCTGAGAAAGCCCGGCGGAAGAATTGGACCAGCCAGTTCAGGTTCAGGAATCTGCTCGTTACCGGTCATGACAGTTATCCAAAGTGATCAAAGCCTGAGACACCTGAACTGCTAATAGCTGAATCGTCCAGCCGCATTCCCGGAGTCTCTTCGATAGTACCAATCATCGTAAGCTGACACCTTATGGAGTCGGGAATCTCACGCCAGCTTTCACGGGGCATCGTCACGCAAAGTTCATAATCATCCCCCGCACCCAGAGCATAACCAACCGCCTCTGAGCCTTTCAGGTTTCGAAGCGCTGTAGACAAAGGGAGTTTTGAGGGATCAATGGATGCGCCTGTACCAGATGCCGTCAGGATGTGACCAAGGTCAGCCTGCAAACCATCTGAAATATCAATGCAGGATGAGGCTATACCAGCCAGCGCCCGCCCTAATTCCAGACGTGGCCGCGGCTTATGATAGCGATCAAGTACGAATGCCATGTCCGGCGTTGGGTGTGGCTCTGCCAGATAATCCAGTGCGGCCCCGGCATCACCCAGCGTACCGGATACAAAAATCAGATCGCCAGCCCGGGCGCCAGAACGCGTGAGCGCGGAGTCCTCCCGAACGGTACCATGCACCTGCAAACTTAACGTGAGCGGGCCACGGGTAGTATCACCACCCGCCAGAACCAAACCAAACGACTGACTGGCTTCTGACAAACCCTGAGCGAATCCGGTAAGCCAACGCTCATTAACCGCAGGCAAGGTAAGCGCCAGGGTAAAACACACCGGAGTAGCGCCCATAGCGGCCAAGTCACTTGCAGCAGCCGCCAGCGCCCGCCATCCCAGACGTTCAGGAGAGTAGTCTTTGGGAAAATGAACACCTTCCACCATGGTGTCAATCGAAAACACCAGATCACAACCGGCCGGAATGCGTTGAATGGCGCAATCGTCGCCCAGACCCAATACTATAAGATCGGATTTGTGACGCTCTGCGAGGGGGCTGAAATAACGCCGAATCAGCTCGAACTCGCCCATTGCCTAGCGCGGGCGAATCTCAGCCAGACGCAAACGACTGCTGAGTTTATCCAGAATGCTGTTGACGAACTTATGCCCCTCAGTGCCACCAAACCGCTTGGCCATCTCGATGCCTTCATTGATGACGACCTTATAGGGTACATCCAGCCGAAATTTGAGTTCGTATGCGCCGATTCTCAAAATGGCCAGCTCGATCGGATCAATCTCCTGAATTGGCCGGTCGAGGTAAGGCTCCAGAAGCTTGTCCAGATCGTCTTGTTCACGGTGTACCCCACGAAGCACATCCCGAAAGTACAACTGATCCACCTTGCTCATGTCGTTATCAACAATGAACTCGGCTTCAATTTCATAAATAGGGGCTTTGCTGAAGTGGCGCTGATATAACCCCTGCATGGCAAGAGCCCGGGCCCGGCGACGCTGGCTGGCTTTTGGCTGGCCCGCGGGAGCTGACCGGGGAGTGCTATTGTCTGTTGCGCTCATTACTCGCCCAACTTTGTAAACAGACTAACCATTTCCAGTGCTGTTATTGCTGCATCCGCACCCTTATTACCGGCTTTGGTGCCTGAGCGCTCAATGGCCTGCTCTATGGAGTCTACAGTAAGTACACCAAAGCTAACGGGGATATCGCTGTCAAGGCTGATTGCACCAAGACCACTTGCAGCCTCACCTGCTACATATTCAAAATGCGGTGTGCCACCACGAATAACGGCACCCAGAGCGATAATGGCATTGTACTCGCCTGTTTCTGCCACTCGTTTTACGGCCAGTGGCATTTCATATGCACCCGGAACCCGGATGATTACGATATCTTCCGTGGGTATGCCATGCCGACGCAGAGTATCTACCGCACCTTCTACAAGGCTTTCCACAACAAAGCCATTAAAACGGGCCACAACCAGTGCGTAACGACCACTGCACTGAACAAAATCACCTTCAATTACCTTGATATCTTTCATATTCAATTCCTTCGCGGGCGACGGCATTTGGCCGCAGCCAGGTTCGTCATTCGGGGGTATAGGGTACGTATTCAACGACTTCCAGATTAAACCCGGAAATTGCAGAAAACTTAATGGGGGCACTTAACAGGCGCATTTTGCCAACGCCTATATCCCGCAGAATCTGCGAGCCGGTACCCACGGTAAAGTACACGCCAGAGCCACCCTTGCGGCCAGCGGGTGTTTCACCTTCATTAAAAAACTCCTGAATGCGGGCTTCAAGATTGTGACTGTCTTCAGCACCATTAAGCAAGACAACGACACCACGCCCCTCAGAAGCAATCTTTTCCAGGGCATGAGACAGGGGCCAACTGCGCAAATCCTTGCGGCGCGCGCCCAGCAGATCACGCAGGGTGTCAGTAATATGCACGCGGACAAACACCGGTTCATCGGCGTTAATTTCGCCCATTATCATCGCCAGGTGGGTAGTGCCATGAATATTGTCACGATACGTCCGGAGGTTGAATACACCGTACTGGGTATCGAGCTCGTTTTCTTCAAGGCACTCAACCGTGCGCTCATGCATCGTGCGATAGTGGATCAAGTCGGCTATCGTGCCGATCTTCAGGCCATGTTGCTCTGCAAATCGCTCAAGATCTTCGCGGCGCGCCATGGACCCATCGTCGTTCATGACTTCGCAAATCACCCCTGCAGGCTCACAACCGGCAAGCGACGCCAGGTCGCATGAGGCCTCGGTATGGCCAGCCCGGCTCAGAACACCGCCCGGATCGGCCATCAGAGGGAAGATATGGCCAGGCTGAACCAGATCTGATGCTTTTGCATCACGGGCGACGGCTGCCTGTACAGTACGGGCCCGGTCTGCGGCGGAGATTCCGGTTGTTACACCTTCCTTGGCTTCGATTGATACGGTGAACTTGGTGCCAAAGCCAGAGGCATTTTGTTGGACCATCAGGGGTAAGCCCAATTGCTTGCAGCGATCCTGTGTCATGGGCATACAAATCAGGCCACGACCAAACCGGGCCATGAAATTGATAGCCTCTGGTGTGCAGAACTCCGCTGCCATTACCAGATCACCTTCGTTCTCACGATCCTCATCGTCCATCAGGATGACCATTTTACCCTGACGGATATCTTCAATGATGTCTTCTATACTGTTCAGTGCCATACGGTTTTGCACCCTTGCGATATATCGGCAGCGATTGCCTGCTGTAAATATACCGTGAATTTGAAAATGGTTACTTGCGCGTGAGGATTAATCGCTGATCCTCGCCTACTTGACGTCGATCCTGCACCGTCCACTGTACTTTGTCTGCCATTGTCTCCAGCGGCAGGTGTGCGGTAGGCCGCCCGGTGCTACCAAGAAATACTGGCGCCTGATACAGCCACAACTCATCCAGCAGATTGTCTCTTATAAATGAGCCGGCCAGTGTTGGCCCAGCCTCAACCAGTAATTCGTTCATGCCGAGATTGCCGAGGGAGTCAAGCAGCTCGGCCAGGTCAACCCCATTATCTTTCCAGGCTACGCCGGTAAGGCTGATGCCCAGCGCGGCAAGATCCTGTGCCGGCGCTGTAGCCAGTGCCGATGACGCGCAATACACAAGAACATTTCCACCCCGGAGAATCTTCGCCGACGGTGGCGTGCGGGTATCCCGGTCGGCAATAACTCGCAAAGGCTGACGCGATGGCTCTGTGGCATCGCCTATGTCCCCAAGCTCTGACCGGCGAACGGTTAACGAGGGATCATCTGCCAGAACCGTTCCGACACCGGTAAGAATCGCGCTGCTCATTGCTCGCAGCCGCTGGACGTCCCGCCGTGATTCTTCACCGGTAATCCACTGACTTTCACCCGATGCCATAGCCGTACGGCCATCGAGGCTGGCAGCCATTTTCAGACGAACCCAGGGCCGCCCTGTCGTCATCCGTTTCATAAAGCCAGGATTTAGCTTGACGGCTTCATCTGCCAGCAAGCCCACGGTAACTTTGATACCCGCCTTGCGAAGTGCGGCAAGCCCACGGCCAGAGACTGAAGGATTCGGGTCTTTAACAGCGGCGAACACATGAGCGATTCCGGCGTCAATCAGTGCCCGGGTGCAGGGCGGTGTTCGACCGAAGTGACTACAGGGCTCAAGTGTCACATAGGCTGTAGCTCCCCGGGCAGAAGAGCCCGCAGCGCTCAGCGCCCGAACCTCGGCGTGAGCTTCTCCGGCGCGCTCATGCCAGCCCTCCCCGAGGATTTTATCACCCCGGGCAATCACGCAGCCAACCCTGGGGTTGGGATGGGTGGAATACACACCACGCCACGCCAGTTGCACGGCCCGCGCCATCATTGCCTGATCACGTGCGTTAGTCATGCTTTGCCTTTTTGCCAGTCAGCACCGGCGCAGCTTCCGCTGCGGTATTCCCGCTACTGGCCGACAAACGTTCAATCTCTTCCTTGAACTCATTAACATCCTGAAAGCTACGGTAAACGGAAGCAAAGCGCACGTAGGCAACTTTATCCAGTTGGTGCAGCTCAGTCATGACTTCCTCACCCAACTGCCTGGACCTCACTTCCCGCTCACCCGTTGCACGCAGCCGATACCGGATACGATTCAGTGCGGCATCTATCTGCTCAATGCTTACCGGCCGCTTCTCAAGAGCTTTCATAAGGCCCGAGCGCAACTTTTCTTCATCAAATGGCTGGCGTGTGCCATCCTGCTTTACAACACGGGGCATGACCAGCTCAGCAGTCTCAAACGTTGTAAAGCGTTCATGACAAGATACGCACTCTCTGCGGCGACGCACCTGATCACCCTCGACCACAAGGCGCGAGTCAATCACTTTGGTATCTGCTTCACCACAGAAAGGACAATGCATAGCCAGAAACTCCGCAGAGGGTGTCGGGCAAGCACCTCAAGGCACCTGCCCGGCTGTCTTATCCGAACTCAGCTATAAACCGGGAAGCGCTTGCACAGGGCAGTAACCTGCTCACGCACTCGATCGATAACAGATTCATCTTCCAGATTATCGAGAATGTCACACATCCAGCCAGCCAGATCACGGCACTCGGTTTCACCAAAGCCACGAGTTGTCGCAGCCGGCGTACCAACTCTCAGGCCAGATGTCACAAACGGCGAACGGGGATCGTTGGGTACCGCATTTTTGTTGACCGTAATATGGGCACGCTCCAGTGCTGCGTCTGCATCTTTACCGGTGATGTTCTGCTTGATCAGGCTAACCAGAAACAGATGGTTTTTGGTACCACCGGAAACTACATCAAATCCGCGCTCAACAAACACTTTAGCCATAGCTGAAGCGTTCTTGACCACTTGTTTCTGATACGTTTTGAACTCATCGCTCATGGCTTCTTTGAAGCAAATTGCCTTGGCGGCAATCACATGCATCAGCGGACCACCCTGGCTTCCCGGGAACACGGCAGAATTCAGCTTCTTGTGCAAATCGGCATCATCGCAAGCCAGAATAAGGCCGCCACGAGGGCCACGCAGAGTTTTATGTGTAGTTGTAGTAACAACATGAGAGTGCGGCATAGGGTCTGGATAAACACCCGCAGCAACCAGCCCTGCAACATGAGCCATATCCACAAACAGATAAGCACCCACTTTGTCTGCCACTTCACGAAAGCGTGCGAAGTTCAGTTCCTGAGAATAAGCAGAGAAGCCGGCAATAATCATTTTCGGTTTATGCTCTACCGCCAGAGCTTCCAGCTCATCGTAGTCAATCAGGCCGGTCTCGGAATCTATACCATATTGCACAGCGTTGTAGATTTTCCCGGAGAAACTGACGCTGGCACCGTGGGTCAAGTGCCCGCCATGCGCCAGACTCATACCAAGAACAGTGTCGCCCGGGTTCAGCAACGCCATGAACACAGCCGCGTTGGCCTGGGAGCCTGAGTGCGGCTGAACGTTGGCGTACGCCGCACCAAACAGCTCTTTGGCACGATCAATCGCGAGCTGCTCGGCAATATCCACAAACTCGCAACCACCGTAATAACGCTTGCCGGGATAGCCTTCCGCATACTTGTTGGTCAACACACTGCCCTGAGCTTCCATCACCCGTGGACTGGCGTAATTTTCTGACGCAATCAACTCAATATGAGTTTCCTGACGTACTTCTTCAGCCTGCATGGCGTTCCAGAGTACATCATCAAAGCCGACAATTTTCATATCTCTATTAAACATGGATGTGCTGCCCTTGAGTGCGCGACTGGCCTGAAAAGCTACAAACAGCTTCCCGGGCTCCCGTAATTCAGCCCGCTATTCTATCTTAAAAACGGGTAAAAAATCATCCTTTATACCGCTCACAGGGCCTCCAGAGAAAACAACGCCCGTCCTGTCCGGCTGAAATTGCCTGCAATTGCTATCGCCCCTCTGTTTAGCTACCTTACAGGGCTAATCTTCAAGTGCCTGTGATCATATTTTCCGATCGCATTTCCGCTTACAACAGAGGACACAGCCGGCCATGGCCCAGTACGTATACACTATGAATCGCGTGGGCAAAGTCGTACCGCCCAAACGCGAAATTCTCAAAGATATTTCCCTGAGCTTTTTCCCGGGTGCCAAAATTGGTGTTCTGGGCCTTAATGGCTCAGGCAAGTCCACCCTGCTTCGCATTATGGCCGGTGTGGACCAGGACTACATTGGCGAAGCACGCCCTCAGCCGGGCATTAATGTTGGTTATCTGCCTCAGGAACCGGAACTGGACGAAAGTAAAACCGTTAAACAGATTGTGAACGAAGCAGTTTCTGGCGTGCATGACGCCCTTGCGGAACTGGACAAGGTCTATGCTGCTTACGCAGAGCCTGATGCAGACTTTGACGCACTGGCCAAGAAGCAAGGCGAGCTGGAGGCCTATATTCAGGCAACTGATGGCCACGACATTGAGCGCAAAATGGAAGTAGCTGCCGATGCCCTGCGCCTGCCACCCTGGGATCAGCCAGTGGCGAACCTTTCCGGTGGTGAACGCCGCCGGGTAGCGCTGTGCAGACTACTGCTCTCCAGTCCGGACATGCTGTTACTCGACGAACCCACCAACCATCTCGATGCCGAGTCTGTTGCCTGGCTTGAGCGTTTCCTGCACGACTATGAGGGCACAGTGGTTGCTATTACCCACGATCGCTATTTCCTCGACAACGTGGCTGGCTGGATTCTGGAGTTGGACCGTGGCCACGGCATTCCGTTTGAAGGCAACTACAGCCAGTGGCTGGAAAACAAGGGACAACGTCTTGAGCGGGAAGCCAAACAAGAGGCGGCTCACCAGAAAGCGGTCAAACAGGAGCTTGAGTGGGTGCGCAGCAACGCCAAGGGCCGTCAGTCGAAGAGCAAGGCCCGTCTTGCCCGCTTCGAAGAAATGAGCTCTCAGGAGTTCCAGAAGCGCAATGAAACCAACGAGATTTACATCCCACCCGGCCCACGCCTGGGCGACAAGGTGATCGAGGTAAATGGCATCAGCAAAGCCTTTGGTGATCACCTGCTGTATGAAAACGTATCATTCAACGTTCCGCCCGGGGCCATTGTCGGCATTATTGGTGGTAACGGAGCCGGTAAATCCACCCTGTTCCGCATGATCGCCGGCCACGATCAACCCAACTCCGGCACTATTACTGTCGGTGAAACCGTAAAGCTGGCCTACGTGGATCAGAACCGTGATCTGGATGGCTCGAAAACGGTCTGGGAACTGCTTAGTGATGGCCAGGACATTATAAAGGTTGGCAACTACGAAATACCTTCAAGGGCGTACGCAGGCCGCTTCAACTTCAAAGGTTCTGATCAGCAAAAGCTCGTTGGCAACCTGTCTGGTGGCGAGCGCAACCGTCTGCACCTGGCAAGCCTCCTGAAAGAAGGCGGCAACGTACTCCTGCTGGACGAGCCGACCAACGATCTGGATGTAGAAACCCTGCGTGCTCTTGAAGAGGCCCTGCTGAGTTTCCCCGGCTCTGTACTGGTTATCTCCCACGACCGGTGGTTCCTGGACCGTGTTGCCACCCATATCCTTGCCTTTGAGGATAACGGCGACGTAGTGTATTTCGAAGGGAACTTCAGCGACTACGATGAAGATCACAAGAAGCGTAAAGGGGATTCGGCCATGGTGCCCCAGCGCATGAAATACAAGAAGCTGGCCTGATGGCAAAGGCAAAAACCGCTTATGTCTGCACAGACTGCGGTGCAGACTATTCCAAATGGCAGGGCCAGTGCACTGCCTGCAAAACCTGGAATACGATCAGCGAAATTCGCGGCGTTACCAGCAATACCACAAGCGCCCGGGGAGCGCGCTTTGATGGTTTTGCCGGCAGCCGCTCGGAAGTTCAGAGCCTTGGCAGCATCAGCCTGTCTGAACAAGCACGTATTAGCACGGGAATGCAGGAGTTTGACCGGGTTCTGGGCGGCGGCCTGGTAGAAGGTTCCGCCGTTTTAATGGGTGGGCATCCGGGAGCCGGCAAAAGCACCTTGCTTTTACAAGCCATATGCCATCTGGCAGCCAGTGTTCCTGCGCTCTATGTAACCGGTGAAGAGTCGCTTCAGCAGGTTGCCATGCGTGCCAAGCGGCTGGGCCTGCCAGCAAAAGATCTGAAAATGCTGTCGGAAACCAGCATTGAACGGGTTATGCAGGTGGCCGAAGCCGAGAAGCCGAGAATTCTGGTGATAGACAGTATTCAGGTAATGCATATGGCAGACATTGAGTCTGCCCCTGGCAGTGTTTCCCAAGTGCGGGAAAGCGCTGCTTATCTGACCCGCTTTGCCAAACAAACCGGCACCATTTTATTTCTTGTTGGCCATGTCACCAAAGATGGCAGTCTCGCCGGCCCCAAAGTTCTTGAGCACATGATTGACTGCTCAATACTTCTGGAAGGGTCAGACGACAGCCGTTATCGCACTCTGAGAGGCATCAAGAACCGCTTCGGAGCGGTGAATGAGCTGGGTGTCTTTGCCATGCTGGAGCAGGGGCTGAAAGAAGTTAAAAATCCAAGTGCCATATTTCTGAACAGGGGTGAAGAAGCCGCTCCCGGAAGTGTTGTTATGGTGGTTTGGGAAGGCACCCGGCCCATGTTG
>DATJDA010000246.1:0-10433 GCA_035497695.1 Marinobacter sp.
CTTTCCGGCCACACAGACACAGTGCCCTATGATGAAGCCCGCTGGCAAAGCGACCCCTTTACCCTGACGGAGCGGGATGGCCGTTGGTACGGGTTGGGAACCTGCGATATGAAAGGGTTCTTTGCACTGGCTATCGAAGCAGCGAAGGAGTTTGCGGGACAAAATCTTAAGCAGCCGCTGATTATTCTGGCAACTGCGGATGAAGAAAGCTCCATGAACGGTGCAAAGGCACTGGCTGAAGCGGGCAAACCAAAAGCTCGTTATGCTGTTATTGGCGAGCCTACCAGTCTGAAGCCTGTGCGCATGCACAAGGGCATCATGATGGAGCGGCTGACATTTGAGGGTCTGTCTGGTCATTCTTCGAATCCGGATCTGGGCCGCAATGCTTTGGAAGGCATGCACGAGGCCATAACCGAGTTGCTGGCTCTGCGCAGCCATTGGCAGGCAAAATATCAGAATCCAAACTTTGCTATTCAGGTGCCCACAATGAATCTGGGCTGTATTCATGGCGGTGATAATCCGAACCGGATATGCGCCCGGTGTGAGCTGCATTTTGATTTACGACCGTTGCCCGGAATGGATATGGAAACCCTCAGGCAAGCTATTCTTGGCAAGGTTCAGCCTGTGGCCAAGCGGCGACAACTGATAATGGAGTTTGAACCGCTATTTGATGGGGTTCCGCCGTTTGAAACGCCAGCGGATGCTGCTCTCGTTAAGGCCTGCGAGAAACTTACCGGGCACACAGCGCACGCCGTGGCGTTTGCAACAGAGGCACCCTGGCTGCAGAAGCTGGGTATGGAAACGCTGGTGATGGGCCCCGGGTCTATTGATCAGGCTCATCAGCCGGATGAATTCCTGGAAATATCGTATCTGGAACCGACGGTTCGCGTTCTTAGAGGGCTGATCCGTCAGTTCTGTCTGTAAATAGCCTGAAATTACTGTCTTGGAGATTGGCTTGAAAGCAAACGATTGGCTGCATGGGTTTCGCGACTCATCCCCGTATATCAACGCCCATCGCGGTCGCACGGTGGTTTTGACCATGCCAGGGGATGCGATTGATCATGACAATTTCATTAATATTATTCATGACATCGCACTGCTGAGTAGCCTTGGTGTGCGGCTGGTCGTGGCATTTGGTGCCCGGCCGCAGATACAGGCGCGCCTGGATAGCGCCGGTGTTAAGACGTCATTTTCCCGGGATCTGCGCATTACGCCAGAAGATCATCTGCCAATGGTTATGGAAGCGGTTGGAGGCTTGCGTACTTATCTGGAGAGCCGACTTTCCATGGGTCTGATCAACTCGCCGATGCACAATGCCAGAATTCGGGTCAGCAGCGGTAATTATGTGGCAGCGCGACCAGTCGGCGTTCTGGACGGTATCGATTTTGGATACACCGGCCGGGTTCGTCGTATTGACGGGGCTGGTATCGAAAAACTGCTGGAATTAGGGCACATAGTATTGTTGCCTCCGGTCGGCTACTCGCCCACGGGTGACGCATTTAATTTGTCTTATGAGGATGTCGGCAGTCAGGTTGCGGCGTCATTGCAGGCAGAAAAGCTTGTTGTGTTTATTGACGATCAAGGGCTTCTGGATGAGGAAGGCACCCTGATACGGGAGCTGTCTACCCGGCAGGCCAATGAACATCTGACCCACGGCCTGGTCACCGGGCATGATGCTTTGTTGCTGAAAGCTGCATGCGAAGCCTGCGCCAGAGGCGTGCGGCGTGCTCACATCATCAGCTACGAAGAAGACGGTGCCCTGCTGGAAGAAATGTTTACCCGGGATGGTTCGGGCACCCTGGTGAGCGGAGATAACTACGAACAGATCCGGGCAGCGAAAGCGGAGGATATTAGCGGCATTCTGGGGCTGATAGAGCCACTGGAAGAGCAGGGTATTCTGGTACGTCGCTCCCGGGAGATGCTGGAAACTGAGATCGATAAGTTTGTTGTCGCCGAGCGTGACGGCACCATCGTTGGCTGTGCCGCGCTCCATAACTATCCGGAAGAAAATGCCGGAGAGTTGTCATGCTTTGCGGTAAGCCCGACTTATCGTCGGGCTGGTCGCGGTGATGAGATCCTGACCATGATCGAAAAACTGGCCCGTGGGCAGGGGATTGAAAGGCTGTTTGTGCTGACCACCCAAACGGAGCATTGGTTTCGGGAGCGTGGGTTTCAGCCATCCACCGTGCAGGCACTGCCGGGCCCCAAGCTGGCATCCTATAACACTCAGCGTAATTCAAAGGTCTTCGTCAAACCGCTCTGACAGCCCGGTCAGCGTTTGCGTCCGCTCGTCGTCAGGCTGTTCAGAGAGCAGCTTCACGGCCTTGTAGAAGCTGGCAAAATCTCCACCCTGATCTTTTAATAATTGGCGAAACCCGGGCACGTACTGGTTGTATTGTTGAAACAAAGCCAGGTTGGCATTGTTTAGCGCGGACGGATTTCTTCCCAGGGGGCCGGGCTGGTTCCAGTGCGTTGATAACTGGTTATAGTCCTGAAGCAGATTGTCCAGTACAACCCTCTTGTCAAGACGGAGTTGTTCCGGGGGCAGCGTTTCTTTCTGCTTATAGATCTGTGCGAGTTCAGTGGAGGCCTGCTGCACCAGGGTTAGTGTTTCATTGCGATGCCGGAGACGTTCAAGTGCTTGTTGAAAGGCGTCGGGGTTACCCTGCTGTATAAGCCAGAGCTTTAGTCCTTCCAGTTCTACGGCGGTGGCAAAGCTCTCATTAAATGCAGTATCACCGCCAATATAAACCACACGATGGGCGAGTTCGTGGAACATTAACGCCACCATGCGATCTTCTGGTAAATGGGTAAAGCCAGAGTGCAAAGGATCATCGAACCAGCCAAGAGTGGAGTAAGCGGTAACTCCGCCAATCAGCGTGTCGTAGCCTTCGTTGATAAAAACAGACTGCTCTTGTTGTGCATCCTCGAGACTAAAATAGCCACGATAGGCCTGGCAGCCAAGAAATGGATAGCACCAGCGATGAGGCTCTAGTGAAAACTCCGGAACGGCAACAAGATTAACAACAACCCAGGGGCGTCCCAGTTCGACGTAATCGGTAAAAGCATCACCGGCCGGCAAGGCGAGTTCCGTGAGGGCAAACAAACGGGCCTGTTGTGAAACAAGAAGCTTTTCCCGCAATTCTGATGGGATCTCGTGACTGGCAAGAACGTCGCTAACGGGTTCGCTGGCCATCATCAAAGACACGTGTCCGCGTACAGCCTGGCTGTAGTAGCCAAGGGTCGTGCACCCGGAAAGTGTTGTTAACAGTAGCGAAAGTAGATATATCTGACTAAGCTGTGTCATGGGCCAGGCAATATGGTGAGGTTGGTTGCGGGCGGTCATCCATTTGCTATATTACAGCCAACATTTATAAATAGTAGCGGTGGCGGCTGCCACCCTTATCAGGGACGTGAACCGGATACCTATAGAAATGCTGTCCATAGGTTCAGTTTTGCGAAATATCAGGTAGTTCATGGATCCGAAAGATCGTCGTAGCAGTTCCCGAAGGCCCATCAAGCTGGCGGCTCAGATAGACTTCGGGAGCGGTGAGTCATGGCCTTGTCAGATTGCAGACTTTTGTGCTGAGGGGTTATTTATTCGCTACTCCGGTGGAACGTCCCGGAAGCTCGACCGCGCTCTTGCTGAAAACAATCCGTCCGAACTGATCGTGCGTTTTCGCAGCCCGGATGGCGTTCATCGCTTCGAATTACATGTCAGTATTGCCCGGCGCATTGACGGCGCCATGGGCGTGAGCTTCACCCGGCCGAATCCGAAAGCTGTCGATGCCATGCTGCGGCAATGTGGTGGCTCCCGCAATCAGGATCGCTCTTCCCTGAGGGCACCGAGCGAGCGTGTCCAGTTTGTGCTGCACCAGTCTGCAAAAGCGGTGGTTCAGTTTATAGAGCCGCTTGTGGAAACCTGCCTGAAAGAAACCATTGAGAAGTTAAAGCAGGCCGCTCAAAAAGCCTCAAATGATCAGCAGGCCAATGAATACATGGACGCGTCGGGTCAGGTGAGCGCGCGGCAGAGAATTATCTGGCATCAGATGGCACGCAATCTGGAGTCACCACTGAAACCCGCACCTAAAGGCTTCCCCGGATCTGAATTATCGGTTGTCGATAAGGGTGAGTTTGAAGATTGGCTGACCATTCGGGTTATGGTCACAAAAGCCGATACTCAATACCGTGGAGATTTGCTCCAGTTAAAACTTCGCCTGGACAAACTGGGCATTGCCAATACCACGGGCCATCACAATCCGTTAGGGCCGTCGCTGGTATGCGAGGCTTATCATGCCGGGTTAAGCCTGCTCAAAGCATCCCGGAACGTCGAGAAAATCTGTCTCAGGGTGTTTGAGCAAACCGTTCTGCAGCAACTTGGCCCCCTTTATAAAGAATTGAACAACATTCTTATTCGGCACGGCGTGCTGCCCGATCTCGATCTCAGTCGATACCTTAGTGACAAGGTGGCAGGCCAGGCGGAGCGCAAGCCTGACGCCAGGGTACCTATGCCTGATGAGCAGTTACAGGCGCAGGGTCACCCGGAAACTCAAGCTCAAGATCAAGTGCAGCCTTCTTCTCAGTCCCCTGCGTTTCAGGGCGACTCGAAAGCAGAGTCTGAACAAAACCACCGTGCACCCAACCGCACCCGGGGTGTCCGGTTTGGTCGGGATTTTCGAGGTCATGCGCAGGCGGCCCAAACGGCCTTTGCGACGGTACGCAATTTACTTGGCACGCTGGCAGAGAGTCGGGTGGCCAGAGGGGATCCAGAGCCATTGCCGTTTGCTGCTGATGCGCGGGCACTGTCGGCCGGTGAGTTCCAGCGGGAGCTTCAGCGCTTGCAAGCGCAGCCGATCGACTCCGCAGCGGGACAAATGCCGCTCAAAGAGCGTGTGGTAGAAAAAATCCGTGAAAGTGGTGATAACAAGCTTGATGGCGAGCAACAGAGCACTCTGGATGTGGTGGATCGCTTTTTTAAGTCCGTCATCGAGAGCCCGAAACTCAGTGAGTATGCCCAGGAACGGATGCGCCAACTGGAGGTTCCGGTTCTGAAAGTGGTTATGCGCGACCCTGCATTCTTTGATGATAAAAACAGCCCGGTACGGGGTGTGATGAATCGGCTTGCTCAGCTTGGCGTGAAAGGCGGCAGAATTAATCCGGTTGTACAACGCAGAATTGATGAGTTAATTCAGAGAATTATTAACGAGTTTGAACAGGATACCGGCGTATTTGAGCACACCATTCAGGAGCTTGATACCCTGATTGATCGACAGAATCTGGTGTATCGGCGCAATGTTGAGCGAGTGACAGCCGCCGCCGAGGGTGCCCAGAAAGTTGCTGAGTCCAAGGTGGCTGTTGCCGATGTATTGGCCAAGAAGCTGGCTGGTCGCAAGGTTCCAAAGGCCATTCTCAGCCTGCTGGATGGCGGCTGGAGAGATTTGCTGTCATTAACCTGGATTCGGCAGGGGCCAGAGAGTCAGCTCTGGGGGGATTACCTGACAGTGATCGATTCGCTGCTTTCGTACAGCGACAACATTGACAGTGCCACTAACTTACCGGAACTGCTGCGAACCATTCAGGATGGGCTGACATCCATCTCCAGTAATCATATACCGTCCTCGCAGATTCGGGATGAGTTGAAACAGTTCCTCGTGCGCACGCCAGATCAGGCGCCCGAATTGGTAGACGTTCCGGAAGTGCAGGCTGAAAAAGTCGATCAGCAGGTAGTGTCCGAGCGTGAACAGCGCAGTCTTCAGCGCTGGATTAACCGTGTTCAGCGTCTGCGGACGGGTGATTGGCTCCGGGATCAGGAAAAGCCCGAAGAGCCGCAGTACATTCGTCTGGTGTGGATTGCCAGAAGTTTCAGCCGGTTCGTTTTTGTTAACCACCAGGGTATGCGCGTTGTGGAGCTTGAGCTCGAGGCGCTGGCCCGGCAGATGCGTAAAGGGATTATCGTGCCAGATGGTCAGTATGAGCGGCCACTGGTGGATGAAAGTATTGATCGCATGGTGAGTAAGGTCTATGACCAGTTGTCCTGGGCCTCAACTCACGACGAACTTACCGGGCTTCTTGGGCGGCGTGAGTTTGAACGCATGCTGGATCAGCAACTGGCTCGCCGGGAAGATGAGCGTACACTGGTGCGTCTGGATCTTCGTGGTTTCCGGTTGCTCAATGATACCGCCGGCTACCAGGCCGGCGATGCAACACTGAAGAAAGTGGCTGATATTCTGGGACGGGCTGTAGAAGATGGCATGCCTCTGGCCCGGCTGGCGGGCAATGAATTTGCCATGCTGGTACCCGCAGAGAATGCCATGCAGGCAGCGCAGAGTATGATTCAGACCCTGGAAAATACCGGGTTTGATTTTGATGGCCGCAGTTATAGCCTTTCTGCCAGCGTCGGAGTGGTGCCTGAGCTGCCCGCTCTGGTTAATGCCGAGCGCTGGCTGAGGGCCTCTGAGCAGGCTCTGGCCACCGCTAAACAGCAAGGCCCTGGCAAAGTGGCAGAATATGTCCTCGATGCCGGAAGTCAGGCCCGTCAGGAGCAGATAGCCGCGAAAGTGGCAGGCCTTAGTGAACTGAATGAAGATCGCATGCTGTTGCGCTGCCAGAAGATTATTCCTCTGCACGCGGGCGCCGTCATGTCGTCCCAGTATGAAGTGCTCATCAGCATGTACGATGATGACGGTAATCTGATTACCGGCCACGACTTTATACGCATGGCAGAGCGGTATGAGCGGATGCATGCTGTAGATCGCTGGGTGGTTGGTTATATGCTGGACTGGCTGAGGGAGCAGGCCCCAGATCCGCGTCATCTGGGAGGAGTGTGCATTAATCTGTCTGGTTATTCTTTGAATGATGAGTCGTTGCTGGAGTTTATTTATGAGAAGCTGAGCCAAAAGGATGCGCCTATTGAGCGGCTATGGTTCGAACTTACTGAAGCTTCAGCGATCAACGACGTCGAGTCCGTAGCGGACTTTATTCTTGAGATGAAAGAACTTGGCTGTCGGTTCTGCCTGGGCAACTTTGGCAGTGGACCGAGTTCGTTCCAGTTTATGCGATCTCTGCCTGTTGATCTGATCAAGATCGACAGTACCTTTACAAACCAGCTTGCTACCAGTGAAACTGATCGGGCAATGGTGCGTTCCATGGTTGAAATGGCACACTACATGAACCGGGAGGTTATTGCTTCTCAGGTCGAATCGCGGGATGTGCTGAACATACTGACCCAACTGGGTGTCGACTACGCTCAGGGATTTGTGATCGAGAAGCCCCGGCTGCTCGACAGTTTTATCTAACTCCGGATCATACCCGTTATGTCCAAACGTCATCCTGTCATTGCAGTTACTGGCTCCTCGGGAGCTGGAACCACCACTGCCGGGCAAATTTTCAGCCGCATGTTTGCCAGAGAAGGGTGGAATGCGGTCATGGTCAGTGGTGACAGTTTTCACCGTTATAACCGTGAGCAGATGGCAAGATTGGCAGCCAAAGGTCAGTTTGGAGAGCGCAATCATTTTGCTCTGGCTGCCAATCACATTGACAGGCTGGAAGCCCTTTTATACGACTACGGAGATACTGGCCACGGCCGTTACCGACGGTATGTGCATGATGAAGATCAGGCGCTGATAAAAGCAGGGCATAAACCCGGTACGTTTACGCCGTGGGGTCCTATACCACCAGATACTGACTTGCTGTTTTACGAGGGATTGCATGGAGGCGTGGTCAGCGAAACGTTCAACATTGCCCAGCATGTGGATTTGCTGATTGGTTTGGTACCCATTGTGAATCTGGAGTGGATTCAGAAGATCCACCGGGATACCTACACCAGGGGCTACAGCCCGGAGGCCGTAGTAACAACAATCCTCAACCGGATGGAGGATTATGTTCACGACATTGTGCCCCAGTTCTCCCACACCCATATCAACTTCCAGAGAATCCCTCTGGTTGATACCTCAAATCCGTTCGTGGTTCGGGATGTGCCTACGGAAGATGAAAGTCTGCTGGTGATTCGGTTCCGGGACCCGTCGGAAGTGGATTTTTCCTATTTGTTGCAGGCGATTACCCACAGTAGCTTGTCCCGTCACGACACACTGGTTATCCCTGGCACCAAAATGGCGTTGGCCATGGACCTTATTGTAAGGCCCATGGTTCAACAATTGATGGCCGGACGATCGTTTGCCTCGCGGTAATTACTATTCCACGTTACGGGAATAGAAAATCTCCAGCATTTCCCGCCGCAGCCGGTCCTCTATAGACTGGGCTTCTTCCTCGCTGAGGTCACTGGCGTTTACGCCGAAGACGTAATTGTCCAGATTGAAGTCTTTGAGCATCATTTTGGTGTGAAACAGGTTTTCCTGATACACATTCACATCGATCATCTGGTAAGCGTTCTGGGTAGCTTCGGTCAGATAGTTCTGAATTGAGTTAATGTCATGATCAATGAAGTGCTTGGTGCCGTCTACGTCGCGGGTAAACCCACGCACCCGGTAATCGACAGTCACGACATCTGAGTCAAAACTGTGAATCAGGTAATTCAGTACCTTGAGTGGTGAAATCAGGCCGCAGGTAGACACGTCTATATCTGCCCGGAATGTGCTGATGCCCTCGTGGGGGTGGCTCTCCGGATAGGTATGGACTGTGACGTGGCTTTTGTCGAGGTGCGCCACAATGGTATCAGGATATGGGCCGGGCGATTCCTCATTATCGTGCTGGCTGGTGCCAAGCTCATGCTCAGCAATGAGCATGGTCACTGAGGCACCATGCGGATCGTAGTCCTGGCGGGCAATATTGAGAATACTCGCGCCGATAATTTTGACTACATCCGTCAGGATTTGCGTCAGACGCTCGGCATTGTACATTTCATCAATATAATCGATATACGCTTCGCGCTGCTCTTCAGTCTGCGCGTAGCACATGTCGTAGATATTAAAGCTAAGGGATTTGGTAAGGTTATTGAAGCCGTGCAATTGAAGTTTGGTCATGGCTCAGCCCCTCCGTGTAATGGAGATGAATGACTGCAGAGCTACATTAATGAGCTCTGCCGAGGCCGCCACCGGCTACTAACCTGGTTGTTCACCTTTTGTACAGGCCGGCGGAAGAGGGTGCGTATTATGCACATCGGACGATAGGTTGAATAGTGTGTTAGATGAAATTCTGGCATTCGTACTTTTTTACTGCGCAGAACCGGACGAAATCGCCACCCCGCCTGTGCAAAATGGGTGTGCTCCGGTGCTTTTGGCCGGATGTTATCCGGCGTCGCGTATCTCATGGCTATGGGTAATTTCAACACCGGCCTTTCCAAGCATGATAGATGCTGAACAGTACTTCTCTGCCGACAGGCTAACGGCCCGGGCTACCTGACTTTCCTTAAGGTTATGGCCGGTAACAACAAAGTGCAGATGAATTTTTGTGAAAACAGCGGGCACCCCGTCTGCCCGTTCAGCTTCAAGTTCAGTATGGCAGGCAGTAACATCCTGTCGGCTTTTTTTAAGAATGCTTATAACGTCAAACGAGGAACAGCCGCCGACCCCCATTAACAGCATCTCCATTGGGCGCGGGCCGAGATTTTCGCCACCATGATCAGGCGGTCCGTCCAGTTGGATGCTGTGGCCTGTACCACTGGTGGCTCTGAAACTGACGTTGCCGGTCCAGTCAACAGTTGCTTTCATCAGGCATATTCTCCATCTCGGTAATGGTGTGTTTTGGATCAGGGCCGGTAATAATAAACAGGTGAACTAAAAAACGATGCTAACATAGTTCCCGCTGAGTGGCAGTTACTCAAAGAGCGATTGAGATACATCTTCTATACCCATTAAAGTTGCCCAAATGACGCCGTCTTGCTATAAGTTGCGGTGTTTCAAAATAATAATGAATGAACCCGAAGGGAAATCCGGGTATATAAAAAACATCGGAATCTGTTAGTACTTGAGGAGGCACGACTCGCAATATGGCAACTATCGTCAAGCCGATTGAGCAAAAAACCAAGCATCTCGATTATTTTTTATCGCAGTGCCACCGCCGCCGTTATCCGGCCAAAAGCACAATTATTTATGCAGGTGATAAAAGCGATTCACTGTTTTACATAGTGAAGGGCTCGGTTACCGTTATCATCGAAGACGATGATGGCCGTGAAATGATCATGGCCTATCTGAACGCTGGTGATTTTTTTGGTGAAATGGGTCTGTTTGATAACATGGACTCTCGCAGTGCCTGGGTAAAGGCCAAAATTGAGTGTGAAGTTGCTGAGATTTCGTACAGCAAGTTCCGTGAGATTGCTCAGCAAGACCTGCGGGTACTCTATTTTATTGGTGAGCAGATGGCATCCCGTCTGCGCCAGACTACCCGGAAAGTCGGCGACCTGGCGTTTCTGGACGTTACCGGTCGTGTTGCCCGGACTCTGCTGGATTTGTGCAAGGAACCGGATGCCATGACTCACC
>DATJDA010000247.1:0-3453 GCA_035497695.1 Marinobacter sp.
GGGGTTGCCCGGTCTGCATCAGCGGCTTGAACAATAACGTCATACTCCCGCCCACGGTCCAGATACGTGGTCACTTGCCGGGACGCCAACATGGTTTGTAGTGTTAATCCAACATCCTGAACGGTTATGTCCAGATCAGCGGCGCGCTCGCGATCGATAAACACCTTGAGTTCCGGCTGAGTCAGATCAAAATCTGTATCCAGATTCATTAAACCGGGATTGGCCTTTGCCAGCCCGACAAGCTCTTCACTCCAGGCCTGTACGGATTCGTAGTCTGGCCCGGCGACCACAAACTGTACCGCCTGACTGAAGCCTCTCTGCCCAAGCCCTGGTGGATTCACCGCGACTATCCGGATACCCGAGACCTGGCGCAGTTTGTCGCGCAGTTCGCTGGTTATCTGTTGCTGCTTGATATCCCGTTCATCCCAGTGGCTCAGGCCCATGATCATAAACGCGCCACTGCCGTCACCACCGAAACCGATAATAGACAAAAGCCGGTCGGCGGCACCGGATTCGATATAGGGCAGCAATTGCTGCTCTGCTTTCTGGATGTAGTATTCGGTGTACTCCACCGTTGAGCCACGGGGCGCATTGGCGGGCATAATAATAACCCCGCGATCTTCCGTTGGAGCCAGCTCCTGGGGCAGTTCCGGATAAATAGCCAGCGCTGCTATCAGGCCCGCCAGACCTATACCAAGCAACAGGCCCGGCTGGTCCAGTGAGAAGCGCAACAAGCGCTGGTAGCCATGGGTCAACCCATTCAGGCACTTTTCACTAAATGCCCACAGGCGGTGGTTTTCTGCGGTTTTGGGGCTGGGCCTGAGCCATTTGGAACACAACATCGGAGTCAGGGTCAGTGCAACCAGACTGGACACCACAACCGCAGCCGCCAGAGTAAAACCAAATTCCGCAAATAATCGACCAACGTTACCGCCCATAAAAGAGATAGGCACAAACACCGCGACCAGCGTCAGCGTGGTTGCAATAACAGCAAAGGCGACTTGCCGGGTTCCATGAAAGGAGGCCAGAAGTGGTGGTTCGCCTCCATCTATTCGGCGCTGGACGTTCTCCAGCACAACGATGGCATCATCTACCACCAGCCCAATAGCCAGGATAATGGCAAGCAGTGTTAAAACGTTGATGGAAAAGCCGAGAAAACCAAGGCCAACAAAAGCACCAATTACAGCCACAGGTATGGTTACGGCAGGAATCAGCGTGGCTCGCCAGGAACGCAGGAATAGAAAGATAACCAGAATAACCAGCGATACGGAGATCGCCAATGTGGTCATAACTTCTTTGATGGATGCCCGGATGAAGATGGACTCGTCATAATGCTTTGAAATCGTGACTTCGGGAGGCAATGTTTTCCGGATTTTCTCCAGCCCGGCGGTCACTGCATCAGAGACCGCAACGGTATTGGCTTTTGATTGGCGAATAATGCCCATTCCGATGGCTGTGTGACCGTCGGCCTTAAACACGCTGACATCGGATTCAACGCCCATCTGTACGTTAGCAATCTCACCCAAACGCAGCAGATCATTACCATCGCGCCGAACCACCAGCTTGCGGAACTCTTCAACCGTTGATAACCGGCCTTCAGCACGTACCGTAAAGGTCCGCGTGGATGACTCTACTTTACCGGCTGGCAGTTCGACGTTATTGGCACGCAAAGCAGCTTCCACTTCTGCCACCGTGATATCACGGGCCGCAAGCCGTTCCCGATCCAGCCAGACCCGGATAGCGTAGCGACGCTCCCCACCAATGCGTACATCCGCAACACCATCAAGTACGGACAGGCGATCTTTTAAAACGCGATCTGCAAAGTCACTCAGTTGGGCACTGCTCCAGATGTCACTCTGCAGCGTTACCCACATCATCGGCCGGGCGTCTGAATCTGCCTTGCGCACGATTGGCGGATCTGCTTCATCCGGCAATCGATTTATAATACGAGACACCGCATCGCGGACATCATTGGCGGCGATATCAACATCACGAGAGACCGAGAACTCAATCGTTGTGCGGGACCGGCCCTGTTGTGTGGATGACTCGATTGAGCGGATTCCTTCAATCCCACTGATCGCACCCTCAATAACCTGAGTAATCTGGGTATCGACCACTTCCGCCGCCGCACCTGTGTAATCGGTAGAAACAGAGACAACGGGCGGGTCAATATCGGGGTATTCCCGAACGGGAAGACCCAGCAAAGCTGTCAGTCCAAAAACCACAATGAGCAAACTGAGGACCGTTGCAAATACCGGGCGCTTGATGGAGACATCGGAAAGAACCACGATCAGGAACCCACAGCGCGAAGGAAGCGGTTGCCGGGGATGGCGTTTTTGTCATCGGCAACGTCAACATGATCACCGCTGCTTAGCCGGTCCTGGCCGGTAACGATCACCGCATCCTCTGCTGTCAGGCCTTCAACTACTTCCACCATACCCGGCATGCGGGTACCCAGTTTTACCAGAACACGCCGTGCAATCCCGTCTTCTGCAACAAAAACATACTGGTCACTGCCACGAATCATAATGGCCTGTTCTGGCACCACCAAACCCTGCCTTTCCCGCAGGGTTAGTGTTACCGAGATAAACTGGCCAGGCCGAAGTTTGCCGCCTGGATTATCGATCAACGCCCGCACCGGAAGTGCCCGGCTAAGTTCATTGATTCGGGTGTCCAATTCCGAGAGCTTGCCGACGAATGTCTGATCGGGAAATGCCGGTGATAGCCCATATACTTGCTGTCCTGTATGTACTTCGCCAATAAACCGTTCGGGTATGGCAAAGTTGAGCTCCATCTGATCTGTCGTATCAAGGGTCGTCAGGCTGACGCCCGGCGATACATAAGCACCAATATTAACGTCACTAAGGCCCACCACGCCCTGGAATGGCGCTTCAATGCGGTGGTTTTCCAACCGAACCTGCACGGCCAGACGCTGGGCTTTTGCTACATCCACAGCGGTGCGCAACTCGTCTACCAGTGCCTGGGACACGCTGTTGTTCAGGCGCAGTTGCTCGGTGCGCTCGAGTTGCCTGCGCGCGTCTGCCAACTGAGCCTCAATTACCTGCAAATCGGCGCGAACCTGACGATCATCCAGTTGCACCAGCACATCTCCCCGCTTTACCCGGTGCCCGGACTTCAGATTCAGCGCAACCACACGTCCGCTGACTTCGGTGGTGATTTCCACCGAATGTTTCGCCCTGAGACTGCCAACAGCCTTAACCACATCACGCACGGTATCCAGTTCCGGAAAAACGGTGTTAACAACCGTGGCGGGCTGTTCGTGATTATTCTGTGCCTGTTGTCCGGAATCTGAAGACTGGTAAAGAACCGCAGCGCCTGCCGCAACCACAGCAAAAACCAGCGCAATCAACCATTGCTTCCACATAGGGCGTTCCAACACTCGATAAAATAGGACAGATGATACAGAGAGTAGAGCTCAACACGACAGACAGA
>DATJDA010000248.1:0-2310 GCA_035497695.1 Marinobacter sp.
CGCGCCCGCTGGGAACGAAACCAGTAAATTCACACACGTGCCGGCACGTTGTCCCAGGGTGCCTTCCTTTATTTCAATAAGGGCAGGTTGGGGCAATCGGGGTACGTGGAGGCCTAACCCGAAGCTAACAAGGTAAATATCATGGCTCAGGTAAATATGCGCGAACTGCTCAAGGCAGGCGCTCACTTTGGACACCAAACCCGTTACTGGAATCCGAAAATGTCGAAGTACATCTTCGGCGCCCGTAACAAGATACATATCATTAATCTTGAACAAACTGTTCCTGCCATGAACGAAGCTCTGGCATTCGTTCAGAAGCTGACAGAAAGCAAAAACAAGATTCTGTTCGTGGGCACCAAGCGTGCTGCGGCCAAAATCATCAAGGAAGAAGCCGAGCGTTCAGGCCAGCCATTTGTTAACCATCGCTGGCTTGGTGGCATGCTCACCAACTACAAAACCATTCGTCAGTCTATCCGCCGTTACCGTGAGCTGGAAGTTCAGAGCAAAGACGGCACTTTTGACAAGCTGACCAAGAAAGAAGCGCTTGAACGTACCCGTGAAATGGACAAACTGGAGCGCTCTATCGGTGGTATCAAGGACATGGGCGGTTTACCTGATGCCCTGTTCGTTATTGACGTTGATCATGAGCGCATTGCTATCAAGGAAGCCAATAAGCTGGGTATCCCGGTTATCGGTGTTGTTGATACCAACAGTAATCCTGATGGCGTAGATTATGTAATTCCAGGCAATGATGACGCTATCCGCGCAATTCAGATCTATGTGAAAGCTGTTGCAGATACCTGCCTGGAAGCTGCTCATTCTGGCGGCGTTGGCGTTGACGAGTTTGTTGAAGTCAGCGAAAGCACCGAAAGCGCCGAAGGTGCCGCTGCACCGACTGCTGAGTAAGGCATAAGCGTCATTTTTGAGATATAGGCTGTGCCCGGCTTCGATCCGGGCATTGCTTCCTACCGAATTCGGAATAGTTGAGAGGGTTGAACATGGCTGCAATTACCGCTGCAATGGTCAAAGAGCTGCGCGACCGTACTGGCCTTGGCATGATGGAGTGCAAAAAAGCACTGGTTGAAGCTGAAGGCAGTGTAGACGCAGCTATTGAAGAGCTGCGCAAATCTTCGGGCCTGAAGGCTGCTAAAAAGGCAGGTCGTACGGCTGCTGAAGGCGTATCTCTGATTAAAATCTCTGATGACAACACCGTTGCGTTCATTCTGGAGGTTAACTCCGAGACAGACTTTGTTGCCCGTGATGAGAACCTCCTGAACTTTGCTAACGAAGTTCTGGATGTTGCTTTCAAGAACGATCAAACCGATGTTGCAAAACTGATGGCAGGCGATCTTGAGGCCAAGCGCGAAGCGCTGGTTCAAAAGATTGGTGAAAACATCACCGTTCGGCGTATTGTTAAAATCGCCGGTCCGGTTGTCAGTGGCTATGTTCATAGCAACAACAAGATTGCATCTGCGGTTGCTCTGACTGCCGGCAGTCCGGACATTGCCCGGGATGTTGCCATGCACGCTGCTGCGGTTAATCCACGGGTTGGCAAGCCGGGTGACATGCCAGCAGATGAGCTGGAGAAAGAAAAAGAAGTAATCAAGGCTCAGCCCGATATGGCCGGCAAGCCTGCTGAAATTGTTGAGAAAATGATGGGTGGTCGCATCAAGAAATTCCTTGCGGAAAACAGCTTGGTTGAACAGCCTTTCGTAAAGAATCCAGAGCAGACAGTTGGCGAGCTGATCAAAGCCGCTGGCGGTGAACTGGTTAGCTTTGTTCGCCTGGAAGTGGGCGAGGGCATTGAAAAAGAAAAGGTAGATTTTGCCGCTGAAGTTGCTGCTGCAGCTGGTGCAGGCAAGGCCTGATTTATCTATCTTTCGATGTTGTGGCTTTTGGGCCGTAACATCATCCGAGACTGCCACGTTAGTTGGGAATTCCCGGCTCTCGTGGCGGGCTTGTATCTGAGAACCTCTTTTTTAAAAGGAGATTGTCAAATGCGGGCCTGCACGCACACAGCGCTGTATAGCCGCCAACAGCCGAAAAGGGGATCTCATGTCGACACCACCAAAAACTCAGCCAAGATATAAGCGGGTTCTGCTCAAACTCAGTGGCGAGGCGCTGTTGGGGGAGCATGATTTTGGTATCGATCCTAAAGTGATGGATCGTATGGCGCTGGAAATTGGCGGGCTGATTGGTATCGGAGTGCAGGTTGGACTGGTTATTGGTGGTGGTAATCTGTTTCGTGGCGCAGCGCTGAGCAAGGCAGGCATGGACCGGGTAACAGGTGATCATATGGGTATGCTGGCG
>DATJDA010000249.1:0-1846 GCA_035497695.1 Marinobacter sp.
AATCCAGTCAGATGCTGCATTCACGACAACCTGGCCGCCATAATAAAACAGCAGCATCATGACCAGATCCGGGACACCGCGTATCAACGTGGTGTAGGCAGTTGCCATCCCTTTGGCCAAACGATTTGACGATAGTTTAGACGATGCACCTATTAACCCAAGGGTAAGAGCCAAAGCAAGTGAGAGGAACGCTAGTTCCACTGTAATCACCGCTCCGTCCACCAGTGCCGGGCCATAGCCTTTCAGATCAAGCATGGGGAAGTCCGGTAGTCAGGGGTGGCGGTTAGCGCCACCCCTGGTAGGTTTACATCTTGATGTCGTAGCTGAAGTACTTCTTCATGATGGTGTCGTAGGTGCCGTTCTCTTTGAGAGTTTTCAGCGCCGCATTGACCTGATCTGCCAGATCGGTGTCACGCTTGCGCATTGCAACAGCAACCCCTTCGCCCAGTTTTACCTGCTCGCCAACCTCCTTGAAGTTCTTGTTAGGTACGATGGTTTGCTCGCCTACCGGGTAATCAAGGAAAACCACATCCAGACGCTGGCCTTCAAGGTCAAGAGCCATATCATCAGCGGTGGTGTAGCGTTTGATGGTAACAACGTTACCCATTTTTTCGGATACGTAGGTGTCCATGGTGGTACCACGCTGAACGCCAACGGTTTTACCCTTCATGGCATTCATGTCGGTTACATCGGTATCAAAATCGTTACGGGCAAACCATGCGCCCGGCGTGATGTAGTACGGGTCAGAGAAGAGTACGCGCTCGGCACGTTTTTCGGTGATCGACATGGACGACATGATGGCGTCAAATTTACGTGCTATCAGGCCAGGAATCATGCCATCCCAGTCCTGGACGACCAGGTCGCACTTTGCCTTCATTTCTTCACACATGGCCTTTGCAAGGTCTACCTCAAAGCCGGTCAGATTGCCCTTTTCATCTTTATACTCAAACGGCTCGTAAGGTACGTCGAATGCGATGCGGATTTCTTTCCACTCTTTGGCTTGCACGGTACCGGCTGCGACGGCCAGGGCGCAACTTGCTGCTATAATCAGTTTTCTCATGTGTCACTTCTCCAGTAGTTAGCCTTGTGGGCTTATTTTATTATGGAAGCTTTTATATTCAACACGAACTCAAGATAGCACCGAGTGTTAAAAGTTGGGAGCAAGAAACTGTTTCATTCGTTCCGAATCCGGATTATCAAACACTTTTTCGGGACTACCCTGTTCCTCAATCACGCCCTGATGTAAAAACAGAACCTGAGTTGACACATCCCTTGCGAATGCCATTTCGTGGGTTACCACGATCATGGTGCGGCCTTCCTCTGCCAGACTTTGCATAACTTTGAGCACTTCGCCCACCAGTTCAGGATCCAGTGCAGATGTTGGCTCATCAAACAACATGACCTCCGGTTCCATCGCCAGTGCCCTGGCAATGGCCGCCCGTTGCTGCTGGCCCCCGGACATTTGTGCCGGGTAGTAGTCTTTGCGTTCGTATATGCCTACTTTGTTAAGATAGAACTCGGCGCGCTCAATGGCTTTTTTCTTCGGGACTTTCAATACGTGAACAGGTGCTTCGATAATATTCTCAAGCACCGTCATGTGAGACCAGAGGTTGAAGCTCTGAAACACCATGGATAACTTCGCGCGAACCAGCTCGACCTGTTTGTTGTCTGCGGGAATGCGTTCACCTTTGCGGTTGGTGGAAAACCGGATGGGGTCACCGTGCATGATGATGTCGCCCGATGTTGGTGTTTCGAGCAGGTTAATACAGCGTAGAAAGGTACTTTTTCCGGAACCGGAACTACCGATCAGGGAGACGACATCGCCTTTTCGGGTTTCCAGCGAGAT
>DATJDA010000250.1:0-6423 GCA_035497695.1 Marinobacter sp.
ATTAACCATGCCTGGCTCGGCGAACAGATCGAGTTCACTCTGGGAACGGGAGAGCGCTTCGGTCTTTCATTAAGCTACTCTCGTGAAGGGGAACCCCTGGAAACCGCCGGCGGTATCATCCGCGCCTTGCCCTTGCTCACCAATACCGGTTCCGATTGGTTTCTGGTTATTAACGGTGATATATGGAGTGACTTTGACCTTTCCAGACTGACACCTCCAGCCGAGGCAGACGCGCTTCTGGTTGTTACCGACAACCCGCCACATCACCCGGAAGGTGACTTCCAGCTCCTCGACAATGGCCTGCTGGCCAGCGATGGTTCAGAAAAGCTGACCTTTACCGGTATCAGCCTGCTGAATCGCCGGCTGTTAGACGGGTTGGATGAGCAGGCAGGAAAACTGGGGCCCGTGTTACGAAACGCCATGTCCCGGGGCCGGGTAGCCGGCCTCTATCACACGGGAGACTGGGTAGACGTGGGCACACCCGGACGACTGCGGGCGCTGGACCAGACATTGTGTAGTCGGGAGCGCTGATGGCATGGCAGACAACTCTCGCCAGCCCGCATTACCGGCACGAATAGAAGCAGAGTTCTCCAGCCTTCTCCAGGAACTCTCAGCCTGTGGTCATCAAGCTGCCACCCTGGTTGGCCGGGCCCATCTGCCGCGCTGGAGTCGGCGCCCGTTATTTTTCTTTTTGGGCTATATCGCCAAAGCGGAAGGCCGAGTCACTGAAGCCGACATTCACTATGCCGAGAAGCTCATTAAGGCATTGAAACTGTCCGGGCGTCAGCGTCAGCGGGCTATTAACTGGTTCCAGCACGGCAAATCAGCCGATCAGATACCGATCCTGCGTGGCTTACTGCTCAGAGTCATCGGACGTTTCTGGCCGGCACCGGCTCTGAAAGTCGCCATCTGCCTGTGCCACGCAACCCAACTGGCAGGGCGGCCAGGCAAGCCACGCCGGTATCGATGTGAAGACTCCATAGACCAGATCGGCCTGCCCATCTCAGTCAGTGATGATATTTTTTCCAGCTACGCCAGCAAAGTCTGGGTGCTTCAGGTAGAAAACCGACCCAGGCCCGAAACTTACGAACAGGCGTGCGAGCTGTTGGGTGTTACCAAACGGGATTCGCTGGCCCTCATCAAGCAGGCTTATCGAAAAAAGGTCTCTGAGTGTCATCCTGACAAACTGGCTCAGCAGAAGCTCAGTTCTGCGGAACTGGCTACCGCCAAAGAGCGCTTGCTTCGCTATCAGCAAGCATGGGAGTTGGTAAAGCGACGCAACAAGCCTTTGAGATAGCGGTTAAGTTTTATAACCCACAAGAGTTATGACAATGTACGATTTTATTATTATTGGTGCAGGCTCGGCAGGTTGTGTTTTAGCCAATCGCTTAAGTGCTAACGCCAGTCATAAGGTCTGTTTAATTGAAGCTGGCGGCAGCGATCGTAACTATCTGGTCCGTAACACCAATCCGTTAAACATGCTTATGTTAATGAAAAGCAAACGATTTAATTGGGGTTATCGTTGCGAGCCTGAAGCGCGCACGGGAAACCGGCGTTTTTTCTGGCCACGAGGCAAGGGGCTGGGGGGAAGCAGCTCAGTGAACGCCATGATTTATGCACGCGGCAATCCGTGGGATTTTGACCACTGGGCTGAGCTGGGCAACGACGGCTGGAGCTATAACGACGTACTCCCCTGGTTTAAAAAGTCACAGCGCTGGGCACGTGGTTCGAACGAATACCATTCCGATCAGGGCACAATGGATGTGGTGGATGCAAATTTCCACTTTCCCACCAGTAATGCGTTTCTGGAAGCTTGTGGCGAAGCAGGCTTTCCCTTAACTGATGACTTTAATGGTGCCCGACAAGAAGGTTGTGGCTATTTTCAGGTTACCCAGACACCTTTTGGGCACCGGGCAAATTCGGCCTATTCATTTTTGGATGATGTGTTAAACCGCCCCAATCTGACGGTATTGACCAATGTACAGGTCACTAAAGTAGTGTTCGACGGCAAGCAGGCCGTCGGGGTAGAAATTAGCCGGGATGGCAGACAAGGTGCACGTGAGCAACTTAAAGCCAGCAAGGAAGTTATCTTAAGTGCCGGGGTGATTAATAGCCCACAGTTGCTGAAGCTTTCTGGAATAGGCGCAGCTGCCGAGTTGGCACAGCATAATATTCCGTTGGTGCATGAGCTGCCGGGTGTGGGGGAAAACTTGCAAGATCACCCCGACGTTATTGTGCGCTATTTGAGTAAAGCAGGTGGCTCGCTGACAACTTCACTCTCTTTGGAAACGATAAAGTTTTTCAGCAAGGTGCTGTTTGGTAGAGGTTTCATTTACACCCCCACCGATGCCGGCGGCTTTATCAGATCCAGTGCCGATGAACCGATTCCGGATCTGCAGCTGCAGTTTGGCTCAGTGCGCATGGAGCCGCATGGTGAAGGTCTGTTTACCTCCATGAAAAGCGGTTATGTGCTGCATGTTTGTCACTTGCGGCCCGAAAGTCGTGGCAGGGTTAAGCTTGCCAATAACGATCCTTTTACAGCACCAAAGATTGAAGCAAATTATTTTGAGAAAGAAAAGGAACTGAATGCCCTGGTCAAGGGCGTACGCCTTTGTCGCGATATCCTTAATCAGCCAGCTATGGCAAGGTTTAATGGCGGTGAGGAGCGCCCCGGCATTGAGGTACAAACCGATGAACAGCTCAAAGAGTGGATCAGGCAGCACGTTGAAACCGTGTATCATACTGCCGGCAGTTGCAAAATGGGCAACGACGACATGGCCGTGGTTAACTCCGGGCTTAAGGTACATGGCGTAACCGGGCTGCGCGTTATTGATGCGTCAATTATGCCGACGATTACCGGCAGCAATATTCACGCACCCACAGTCATGATTGCCGAAAAAGGCGCGGATGCAATCTTGCAACAATGGCGCTGATAAGCTGGCAATGCTGGCTTCGTTGCCGAAAGCCTATAGGCTTGAGTGAAACTGACTGTGTGTTGCGAGTGTCAGGTTTCACACCCCCATCTTTAAGCACGCAACGTTTCACAACCACGAGGAATTCTTATGAACAGTCCGATGTACACGTACTCTGTTCCAGTTCTCAAGCAAATGCTGACGGCCTTGCGAGCCATACTTGCGAAGACAAACGAGTATGTTACCGCCAAAGCCATTGAGCCGGATGCCTTGCTGCAGGCTCGCCTGTTTCCAGACATGTTCCCACTGATCAGGCAGGTACAGGTTGCTGCTGATTTTTCCCGCGGTATAACGGCGCGCCTCGCGGGTATTGATGTGCCAACGTTTGAAGGCAACCAGACAACATTTGCTGAGCTTGATACATTGCTAACACAGACACTGGCTTTTCTGGATAGCGTGGAGCCGTCGCAATTTGAAGGTAAAGAGAGCAGCGAGATCCTTCTGCGGCCAGGAACCCCGAAAGAAAGGAAGCTCAGTGGCCAGGCCTATCTCAGCAGTTACGGTTTGCCGCAGTTCTTCTTTCACGTCAACATGACTTACGCCATCCTGCGCCACAACGGCATAGCGATTGGTAAGCGTGACTACATGGGCACGTACTGAGTGCAAGCCTGACCAGTAGTTAAAACTAAAGAGCGGGTGCCAGAGCGGTAGCGCCTGGCATCTGCCTGCCCCCAATACAGCGTGCACACAAGCCAGGGTTACTCTCCCTATGCTTCACATAGCATTACATTTTTTGGTTCCCGGATTTGTGGTTGCCGCTTTCTTTCGCAAGCGCTGGATGTTCGCTTACCTGTTAATGATTTCGACAATGCTGGTAGATCTTGACCATCTGGTGGCTGATCCTGTCTATGATCCAAACCGCTGCAGCATTGGCTTTCATCCGCTTCACCAGCTTTGGTTTATCATTTTTTATTTTGCGCTTTGCTTTTTTTCTAAAACGAGGTTTGTGGGTTTTGGCTTAACGATTCACATGCTGCTGGATTCAATAGATTGCCAGATAACAAATGGAGCTTGGATAAACTGACGTGCCACCAACCCCAATCTCAGCGCAATTGCAGCCAGGCGTCAATCCGGTTGGCAAGCGCTGGCGCGTCCTGAATAGCAGGCGGTTGGTGTACGGCCACGGGCTGACGTTCGTAACCGGTAATGCCTTCCTGCCGGAGCATGACAGCCCGCTGATTCCCAGACACCAGGCTCTCAGTTTGTGAGTTATAAAGTTCAAGCACCCCGTGCACACCGGCAGTGCTCAGCCTTTTCCCTAGCGTTGCTTTGTCCTGGGGATAAAAAACGGGGGCAACCCAAATCACTGCGCGAATACTATTACTGCCAGCGGAGATTCCCGTGATGTAACTGCTTGCGCGCCCAACCGCTAACAACGCAGGATTCTTATAACCCCGATCCGCCAGCACCGTTAACCCGGCCTGCAATGTCTTTTCAATTCTTTCCCGGTAAACAGCCGTTGGCCCTTCGGCAGGATCGTCAACGCTGATATCCACCTCCAGCGTTGTATTATCTGCACCTGTGCCGGATGTCTCTTTGGGGGCATCGGGCTTACGTTCCAGGAGCACACGCAGGGATGAAGAGGGTGCCTCATGCCCCACAGTCAATACCGCCCAACCTTTATCAGCCAAACGTTGCGCCAGGCTGCCGGCCACTCCGGAAACCGCTGTTTCGCCCTGGTCCGGCAGAATGATCAGTGCTCCCTTAACGGGCAACGCCCGTTCGGTGAACAGCAGGCCCAGCACTTTGTCGTCACTGCCTATGTTTAACCACACAGTCTCATCGGGGTAGGCTTTGCTTAGCGCAGACTCGCCAAGCCCAGTTAATACTCCTGACCTGGACGGTGCGTTAACCGCTTCACCGGTTTCGGCTTTCGATGCTGTGTTTTCAGCCACGGCAGAAATCGTCACAAAGCAACCAAGGCACAAGATGAACACCCTTAGTTTATGCAACCATTTGCACACTGTAATTCTGTCTCTACACACAGTCTCTGACTCGTTATTATTAGCTATGAAAACACCAAAAACCACGGCAAACTGCTAGACTAGCACTCGTTTCCTGTATGGCAGAAATTACTCACTCTGTCATTATCAACGATAAACCGTGCAAAGTAATTGAAAGCCGTTGCAAGAGAGCCATCATGAACCCTTATCTGATCGCCCCGTCTATTCTGTCTGCCGATTTTGCCCGTCTGGGAGAGGAAGTCGATAACGTATTGGCCGCCGGTGCTGATGTTGTTCATTTCGATGTAATGGACAATCATTATGTGCCTAACCTGACAATTGGCCCCATGGTATGCAAGGCGCTACGCAAGTACGGTATTACCGCGCCTATTGATGTTCATCTGATGGTAACGCCGGTCGATAGCCTGATCGAAATGTTCATAGATGCCGGGGCCAGCTTCATTACGTTTCACCCGGAAGCGAGCCAGCATATTGATCGTTCATTGCAATTGATCCGTGATGGGGGCTGTAAGGCCGGCCTGGTGTTTAACCCCGCTACGTCCCTGAACCACATGGATCACGTGATGGACAAGCTCGACATGGTGCTGATGATGTCAGTTAACCCGGGCTTTGGTGGGCAAAAATTTATTCCTGGCACCCTGGATAAATTGCGGGAAGCCCGTAAACGTATTGATGCCAGCAACTACAATATCCGGCTGGAAGTTGACGGTGGGGTAAAAGCCGAGAACATCCGTGAAATAGCGGAGGCTGGCGCAGACACTTTCGTGGCCGGTTCGGCTATTTTCAACAGCCCTGATTACCGGACGGCTATTGAAGAAATGCGCACAGAACTGGACCTTGCCAGAAAGGTAATCGGCCAATGAGTCTTGCAGGATTATTCAATGCCCGCTGGCCAGGCGTTGCACTATTTGATCTGGACGGCACACTGGTAGATAGCGCACCAGATCTGGCTGCGGCGGTTGATCAGATGCTGGAGCAACTCGGTCGCAAAACCATCGGTATCGACAAGGTGCGCCAGTGGGTAGGCAACGGCGCCGGTATACTTGTCCGGCGAGCCCTTGCGAATAAGGCAGACTGGGAACCTGCCAGCGCGAAGGACGATGCTCTGTTTAAAGATGCACTGGCGATGTTTTTTCATGTTTATGGCAAGACTAATGGCCAGCATGCGGTGGTGTACGATGGCGTAGAAGCATGTCTGGCACACCTTAAAGAGCAGGGTTGCCGTCTTGGCGTTGTCACCAACAAGCCCGAACAGTTTGTCGCACCTCTTCTGGAGCAGATGGGGCTGGATCATTGGTTCGATATCTGCATTGGCGGTGACACACTGCCGGTTAAAAAGCCGGATCCCGGCCCTCTTCTGCACGCCATGGAAACCCTGGGCGGAACCCGGGGAACCACGGTAATGATAGGCGACTCAGCGGCAGATACCGAAGCCGCTCACGCCGCGGGCATTCCCTGTGTTGCGGTGCGTTATGGGTACAATAATG
>DATJDA010000251.1:0-11610 GCA_035497695.1 Marinobacter sp.
CGAGATGGGTGATAGCGATGGTGCGCGGGATATTCTCGAAGAAGTTGCACTTGAAGGTGATGAGGAGCAGAAAGCCGAAGCGCTGGATCTCCTTAAAAATATGTCCTGATTCGTTATAATCGAATCACCGAGACATATAGCGCCGGCCGCCGGGGTCTAATCCCGGCATGTGCCGGCGCTTTGTTTTCCAAGACTCACTCATTCCGGACCTACACTTGTTTCTCGAGCCTCAACAACTCACAACCGATAATGCAATTGGCAGATGTCGCGTAGCTTTAGCCTTTGAATACGATGGCCGCGATTTTCATGGCTGGCAACTTCAGAATTCCGGTGTAAGATCGGTACAGGCTGAGCTGACTGATGCGGTAGCAAAAGTGGCAAATCATCCTGTAGAGCTTGTGTGCGCAGGCCGAACCGACGCGGGTGTTCACGCCAGCTATCAGATTGCTCATTTTGAAACACAGTCTGTTCGCACGTTGCGCTCGTGGGTTATGGGCATTAATACCGCATTGCCAAGTGATATCGTGGTGCATTGGGCAGGGTGTGGCCCAGACGACTTCCATGCCAGATTTTCTGCGATTTACCGGCGATATCGCTACGTTATATGCAATACTGCGGTCATGCCGGGCATTCAGCGTGGACAAGTAAGCTGGAATTTTCGCCCGTTAGATGCAAGCCGGATGCACGAATCTGCTCAGGCGCTTGTTGGAGAGCATGATTTTTCATCGTTTCGGGCCGCTGGCTGCCAATCGCGAACGCCGATAAGATTCCTTGAGCGTATTTCGGTAACCCGGATCAAAGATTTTGTTGTGATAGACGTTCAGGCGAACGCATTTCTCCATCACATGGTGCGTAATATTGCTGGCGCGCTGATGACTGTAGGTGCGGGGCAGCAGCCGGTTGAATGGATTGGCGAGATACTGGCTGCAAGAGACAGAACGGTTGCCGGCGTTACCGCGCCTCCTTACGGTCTGTACCTTGTTGATGTTGGTTATCCAAAGAAGTACCAGATACCTGCCTCGGAGTGTGGCCCGGGGTTCCTCAGGCCGTGGTTTGCTCCGGAAGATAACCAGCCGATTAAGCCAACCTACATTCACCCAAGACAGCCGGCACAACACTCATGAATACAAGGGTAAAAATCTGTGGCCTGACCCGGGCTGAAGATATCAATACGGCGGTCAGGCTTGGTGCGGATGCTCTTGGCCTGGTGTTCTATGATCCGAGCCCGCGCGCAGTGACAATAGATCAGGCGGAACTGCTGATCACGCAGGTACCGCCATTTGTGTCCATTGTCGGTCTGTTTGTGAATCCGGATCCCGCTCAGGTAAAAACCGTGTTGCAGCGGATTCCTCTGGACCTCCTGCAGTTTCACGGGGATGAAACCGCGGAGTTTTGCCAGCAGTTTGACCGTCGATGGATAAAGGCACTAAGGGTAAGACATGAAGGCCAGATTGAACGTGCGTTTGAGGATTACCGGCAGGCGGCCGGATTGTTGGTAGATGCCTGGGATCCTGATCGTTATGGAGGAACCGGGCGGTCTTTCAACTGGAGTCTGATTCCTGATATGCGCCCAATGCCGCTTATATTGGCGGGTGGATTGTCATCTGATAACGTGGCGGGTGCGATTAAGCAGGTCAGACCCTGGGCCGTTGATGTCAGTGGAGGCGTCGAAAAGAGCAAGGGTATTAAGGATATCGAAAAAATTACTGACTTTATGAAAGAGGTTCACAGTGTCTGTAAAACTGACTGAAGCAATGCTTGGCGCGCTGCCAGATGCACGGGGTCATTTTGGAGCTTTTGGCGGACGGTTTGTTTCCGAAACGCTGATGGATTCCCTGATGACCCTTGAAAAGGAATACCTGCGGCTGAAACATGACCCGGAATTTCAGGCCAAATTTGACCAGGACCTTGCCGACTACGTTGGGCGCCCCAGTCCTCTGTACTTTGCCGAGCGTCTGAGTCGGGAAACCGGTGGTGCACAAATCTGGTTAAAGCGGGAAGACTTGAATCATACCGGTGCCCATAAGGTAAATAACACTGTCGGCCAGGCCTTGCTTGCCAGTTTTCTGGGTAAGACCCGTGTGATTGCTGAAACCGGTGCCGGCCAGCACGGGGTGGCTACAGCAACGGTATGCGCTCGCCTGGGGCTTGAGTGCCACGTATTTATGGGTGCTGAAGATATACAGCGTCAGTCGCTGAACGTGTTTCGCATGAAACTGCTTGGTGCTGAGGTGCACTCTGTTGAAAGTGGTACCAGAACGCTCAAAGATGCAATGAATGAGGCGATGCGTGACTGGGTGTCTAATGTGGATGACACCTTTTATATTATCGGTACAGTAGCCGGGCCCCACCCGTACCCCCTTTTGGTGCGCGACTTCCAGTCAGTTATTGGTCGCGAAGCCCGTCATCAGTCCCTTGAGAAAGCGGGTAAACTGCCAGACGCTCTGGTGGCGTGTATTGGCGGTGGCTCGAATGCAATCGGCCTGTTTTACCCTTTCCTTACAGATGAATCAGTACAGATGTACGGTGTTGAGGCCGGTGGCCATGGGCTTGAGACAGGCGAGCACGCAGCACCACTGTGTGCCGGGAGCCCTGGCGTGTTACATGGCACCCGTACTTACCTGCTTGCGGATGAGAATGGTCAGATTTCAGGAACCCACTCAATAAGCGCAGGGTTGGATTATCCTGGTGTAGGGCCGGAACACAGTTGGTTGAAAGACATTGGCCGTGTCAATTATGTGTCTGTAACAGATGCTGAAGCACTGGAAGCTTTTCATACCCTGACCCGTGTTGAGGGTATTATGCCGGCACTGGAGTCTGCTCATGCCGTCGCTTACGGATTAAAACTGGCGGCCACTATGAACAAAGAGCAGATGATTGTGATCAACGTGTCCGGGCGCGGTGATAAGGATATTCATACCGTTGCCCAGCTCGCTGGCATTGAACTCTGATTAATCTACAGGAGCAGGCATGAGCCGAATTGAAGGAGTTCTCAAAACTCTCAAAGGACAAGGTCGCAAGGCGCTGATTCCCTTTATAACGGCAGGGGATCCACATCCTGATGTTACGGTGGATTTGATGCATATAATGGTTGACGCCGGGGTGGATATTATTGAGCTTGGCGTACCATTTTCTGACCCGATGGCAGACGGCCCGGTTATTCAACTGGCCTGTGAGCGGGCGCTCAGGCATGGGACTTCTCTTCGCCGGGTAATCGGAATGGTCAAGGAGTTTCGGAAAACGAATAACGTTACACCCGTGGTTCTGATGGGATACCTGAATCCCATGGTGGCTATGGGTTACGAGGCATTTGCAGATGCCGCAGCAGACGCCGGTATAGATGGAATCCTCACGGTTGACTTGCCACCGGAAGAAGCGGGCGATATTGCGCCGTTATTTTCAAGCCGTAATATAGATCCGATTTTTTTACTGGCGCCAACAACCACTGAAGATCGTATTCGTGCTATTAGCGAGCATTCTTCCGGTTATGTGTACTATGTTTCATTCAAAGGTGTTACCGGAGCTGCCAAAATAAACGTTGATGAAGTGGCCGCCAAGGTCGCGCGCATTCATGAGTTGACTGCACTTCCAGTTGGTGTTGGCTTTGGTATACGTGACGCTGAGACCGCAGCAGCAGTCGGCCGGGTATCCGATGGTGTAATTGTTGGCAGCGTGTTGGTCGATACAATAGCCAGACATCAGGCAGATCCCGAACAGCTCAAGCGTGCGTTGGTGGATGTGCTTCAGCCGATGCGTGAGGCGCTGGATAGTCTGGCCTCCTGAATCGGAATTTCGGGCAAACCGGCATCAAAGGACAGGGTGAAATCATGAGTAACTGGCTAGACAAGATTATGCCGAGCAAAATCCGCTCGGAATCTAAGTCGAGAACCGGCGTGCCGGAGGGGTTGTGGAAAAAGTGTCCCAAGTGCGGAGCTTTTCTCTACAAGCCGGAACTTGAAAAGAATCTGGAAGTTTGTCCCAAGTGTGAACACCATCTGCGTGTAAATGCGCGCCGTCGCCTGGAAATGTTTCTCGATCCCGACGGGCGGGAAGAAATTGCCGCAGAGCTGGAACCCTGGGACCGGCTTAAGTTTAAAGACAGCAAGCGTTATAAAGATCGCTTAGCTCAGGCTCAGAAAGCAACGGGTGAAAAAGACGCGCTGGTGGTCATGAAGGGTACAACTCTTGGTGTACCTCTGGTGGCCTGTGCATTTGAATTCGGGTTTATGGGCGGCTCAATGGGCCAGGTAGTAGGTGAGAAATTTGTACAGGCTGCCAATGTTGCTCTTGAGGAGCGTATTCCTTTGGTGTGTTTTTCTGCCAGTGGTGGTGCGCGAATGCAGGAAGCCATTTTGTCGCTTATGCAAATGTCCAAAACGGCCGCCGTTCTTGAGCGTATGAAGCAGGAGGGTATCCCCTACATTTCGGTATTGACCGACCCTGTATTTGGCGGTGTTTCTGCCAGTCTGGCTATGCTGGGTGATCTTAATATAGCAGAGCCCAATGCACTGATCGGCTTTGCCGGCCCCCGGGTTATTGAGCAAACTGTTCGAGAAAAGCTGCCTGAGGGCTTTCAGCGCAGTGAGTTTCTGCTGGAGCACGGTGCTATCGACAAGATTATTCATCGTCACCAGATGCGTGAGCGCATTGCTCATGTACTGGCAAAATTCACCGGCCAGGAAGCGCCCGGCACAGATGAACCGATTGAGTTTGAGATAACAGAAAAGCCGGAAGCTGATGCGCCAGCCGAATAACCTTACGCACCAGGCTCTGGTTGCGCCTGAGGCTGGTGCAACCGTTAATCAGTGGCTTGCGTATCTTGAAGCGATACATCCGACGGAAATCGAGCTGGGCCTTGATCGTGTGCTCATTGTGCTGCGGCGGCTGTTTCCTGGAAAGCCCCCGGTGCGCGTTATTACCGTAGCAGGAACTAACGGCAAAGGCAGTGCAGTTGCGACTGTAGAGGCCTTGCTGCAGAGTTCTGGCCGGCGTACGGGGGCCTACACGTCACCACACCTGCAAAACTATAATGAGCGCGTACGGATTAATGGCGCTGATATTGGCGATGCAGCGCTGGTGTCGGCTTTTGAGGCAGTGCAGGCTGCTCGTGGCGATGTTTCGCTGACCTACTTTGAGTTCGGCACTCTGGCCGCTTTTGTGGCCTTTGAGGCTGCCGGGGTTGATGACTGGATTCTTGAGGTAGGTCTTGGTGGCCGACTGGATGCTGTGAATGTTATGGATGCAGATCTGGTCATCCTCACCTCTGTAGACATCGACCACGTGGCCTTTCTTGGCAATGACCGGGAAGTGATCGGGTTTGAAAAAGCCGGTGTGCTGCGTGTTGGTATTCCAGCAATATGCGCGGATACCGATCCGCCAAAGTCGGTACTTCAACAGGTAGCGGCACAGAAAGTTTCGCTGCTATTGGCCAATCGTGATTATCATATTCATACAGATTCACCGAAAGGGGCGGGAAGTTTCGGGGAGTACGCGGCATCGGTTATGCTGGAGTATCAGGGGAATCAGATATACCTGCCTGATGGGCCGTTGCCGGTTCCAAGTGTTGCAGCAGCGGTGATGGCAATCCGGCTGCTGCAGCCTGAGCTTAAGCCCTCTGTTATTGAGCACACGCTTTTACAGTTAAAAGTACCAGGACGTTTTGAAACCTTGGGACAGAAGCCCAGCATTGTTGTTGACGTTGGTCATAACCCTCATGCCGCCAGATGGCTTGCGGGGCGCCTGGCCTCGGTGAGGAAACCAGGTCAGCAAATTCATGCAGTGTATGCGGCTCTGGGCGACAAAGACGTTGAGGGAGTGTTAAGGGCGATGCAGCCGGTTGTTGATCACTGGTGGCTGGCCGGGCTGAGCGTGCACCGTGGACTTGGTGTTGAGGAACTGACGGAGCGGGCCGAGCATGCCGGAATCGTGGTACACGCACGCCATACAACGGTTGCCGAAGCGCTGGATGCCGTCCGCAACGAAGCAGAGTCAGCGGATCTGATCATTGTTTTTGGTTCATTTTACACGGTGGCCGCGGCTCGCCAGCAATTGGTTGTTATGGCTTCTTAAACTTTGTCCATAGCTGGTACCCAGGCTTTGAGTTCTACCAGGCAGGCGGTTAGTATCAAGGCTTTAATCCTTCTACGATCTATCATCAACAAACGGGAGTCACAAGCGTGGACGGACTGAAACAGAGAATAATCGGGGCGTTAGTATTGATTTCCCTGGCCGTTATCTTTGTTCCAATGGTGTTTGATGAACCCCACTCCGAGCGTACGTCCACCAATATCAGGATTCCGGAAGAGCCCCCTTTTCCTGAGGTGAGTACTCCAAATCCTCCCCCTTCAATCTATCAGAATGAACATACGGCTGTTGATAACTCACCGGCGAAAGCGGTCAGCGAAACTCCGGCATACCGGCTTGTGGAAGAGCCAGACACGGTTGCCGGGCCAGTTGCGAGAACTGAACCCGTTGCCACTGTCCCGGAAAGCAGCGAATCAGACTCCATTGAATATACAGCTTCACTCAAGGGTGCCTGGGTGGTTCAGCTTGGCAGCTTTGGCAATACAGACAATGCCCGACGACTCAGGGACGAGGTTCGCGCAAAAGGATATGACTCAAGCCTGCAGGACGTTGTGCGCGGAGATACGAAAATGACCCGTGTGTTTAGCGGCCCCTTCGCCAGCAAATCCGATGCTGAAACTGCTAAACAAGCACTTGATAAGGCCTTTAACCTCAATAGCCTGGTTACAACAGGTGACAAATAAGCTGAGTTTTTGATGGTTTGACAGTGTCAGACAGTTTGGTGTGGCCCGGTTTCCTGATAGAATTCGCGCTTCCTTTTTCGTACTGGGTTTTTCATGGATGCGTTGATCTGGATCGACTGGGTCATCATTGCCCTGATAGCTGTTTCCACGCTCATCAGTCTCAAGCGTGGTTTCATCAGAGAGGCTTTGTCTCTGGTCACATGGGTGGGTGCTTTTGTGCTTGCCCGGACTTTTCATCCACAAATGCAGACTCTCCTGGAGGGCACAGTCGAAACACCGCTGGTTCGGCTGATTGCTGCATTTGCAATACTGTTCTTCGGCACGTTAATTATTGGCGCTATCATTAGCAATATGATTGGCCATCTGGTTCGTGCTACAGGATTGACTGCAACGGATCGGGTTCTTGGCATGGGCTTTGGGCTTTTACGGGGCCTGGTTGTGGTTATCGTTGCCATTGCATTTACCCGGTTCACACCACTGGCTCAGGACACCTGGTGGCGAGAGTCGGTCATGATTGATCGCCTGGCCGTTGTAGAAGCCTGGTCCCGAAGGACGCTTGGTGATGAATTTGCCCGTTTTCTGGTGCCGGCACAGGATAGCAATACGGCTACAGAAAAAGACCGTGGGCTTAAAGGCCTGGAATCAGCAGATGTACCTGTTAACACTCAGTAATAACACCCGGAGAATATCTTATCCATGTGTGGCATTGTCGGCATCGTCAGTACATCTCACGTCAATCAGCTGCTTTATGATGCACTGACCGTTCTTCAACACAGAGGCCAGGATGCAGCAGGTATTGTCACGTTTCAGGATGAGCGCTTTTACTTAAGGAAAGATAACGGCCTGGTGCGCGACGTATTTCATACCCGGCACATGCACAAGCTGGTTGGGAACGTTGGTATCGGACATGTACGTTATCCCACTGCAGGAAGTTCCAGCTCGGCCGAAGCCCAGCCTTTTTATGTGAACAGTCCTTATGGCATTACTCTGGCGCATAATGGCAACCTGACCAACGCCGATGAACTGAGCAACGATCTGTTCCGCACGGATTTACGACATATCAATACCAATTCCGACTCGGAAGTACTGCTGAACGTATTTGCCCACGAACTTCAGAAGTTGGGCAAACTGGACCCCAGTGAAGACGACATATTTGCTGCCGTTCAGGCAGTACATAAGCGGTGCCGGGGTGCTTACGCCGTTATTGCAATGATTACAGGTCACGGAATTGTTGGCTTTCGTGATCCCAACGGTATCCGGCCGGCCTGCTATGGTGTTCGTGAAGCAAAAGATGGCCGGAAAGAGTACATGATTGCCTCCGAGAGCGTTGCACTGGATGCGGCCGGTTTCAAATTGGTACGTGCTATTGCGCCCGGTGAAGCGGTATACATTGAGACCGATGGCACACTCTACACCCGGCAGTGTGCTGAGAATCCGCATCTGTTTCCGTGTATTTTTGAGCACGTCTACTTTGCCCGCCCTGACTCTATTATTGACAAGGTGTCGGTGTATAAAGGGCGCTTGCGAATGGGCGAGACCCTTGCTGATAAAATTCTGAGAGAGCGACCGGATCATGATATTGATGTGGTTATGCCCATTCCGGACACAAGCCGAACATCCGCCATGCAAATGGCTTATCGTCTGGGTGTAAAGTTCCGTGAGGGCTTTATCAAGAACCGGTATATTGGCCGTACCTTTATTATGCCCGGTCAGAAAATGCGGAAGAAGTCGGTTCGTCAGAAGCTGAATCCGATTGATCTGGAGTTTCTCGGTAAAAACGTCATGCTGGTTGACGACTCTATTGTGCGTGGCACTACCTGCAAGGAAATTGTGCAGATGGCACGGGACGCCGGTGCCCGCAAGGTGTATTTTGCCTCAGCCGCGCCACCGGTTCGCTATCCGAATGTGTACGGCATCGACATGCCTTCAGCCAGCGAACTGATTGCCCATGGCCGTTCGGTTGAAGAAGTTCGCAAGCTGATCAATGCTGACTGGCTGGTGTATCAGGACCTTGATGATTTGATAGCCTGTGTAAGTGATGTAAATGACGATATTGAAGGCTGGGAATGTTCTGTGTTTACCGGTGACTACATCACCGGTGATATTGACCGGGCTTATCTGGATCGCCTGGATGCGGCTCGCAGAGACGGTAGTCGCACGGGGCAGGGTGACGAGCTCGAGGATACTGGCATTATTGATTTGCACAACGATGAAGACTAATCGCGCCGCGAGCGCACGCAGGAGAAGCTCATGACCTATTGCCGCGAACAGAACATCCAGATTCCGGAATCCGATCTGGAAGGCATGTCGGTTGATACCCTGGCAGTCAGGGCAGGGCAGATCCGCACCGATCAACTGGAGCACAGCTCACCGATTTTTCCAACCTCAAGCTTTGTATATGGCAGTGCTGCACAGGCAGCCGCGCGGTTTAGTGGTGAAGAGTCCGGTTATATTTATTCCCGCTTTTCAAACCCGACCGTACAGGCGTTTGAAGGCCGCATTGCCGCAATGGAAGGTGGTGAGAGAGCCGTTGCAACCGCTTCTGGTATGGCGGCGATCCTAAGCACCTGCATGGCGCTGCTAAAGAGCGGTGACCATATTATCTGCTCCCATGCCGTCTTCGGCACCACGAACGGACTACTCAGACGTTATATGGCCAAGTTTGGGGTGGAAACTACCTTTGTTACCCTGAACAATCTGGAAGAATGGGCCGGTGCGGTTCGCCCTGAAACCAGAATGTTGTTTGTTGAAACGCCATCCAACCCTCTTTGTGAGGTGGCAGATATGGCCGCTCTCGCTCGGCTGGCCCATGAAAATGATGCGCTGTTCGTGGTTGATAACTGCTTCTGTACGCCGATACTTCAACGCCCGTTTGATCATGGCGCTGATATCGTAATCCACTCGGCAACCAAATATCTGGATGGCCAGGGGCGCTGTGTCGGTGGCGTGGTTATCGGATCTGAAACGTTGATGGCTGAAATTTTCGGGTTTCTTCGCTCTGCGGGCCCAACCATGAGTCCTTTTAATGCATGGGTGTTCCTGAAAGGGCTTGAAACCTTACCAATCCGTATGCGTGCCCATTGTGACAATGCGCTAGAGTTGGCGCGGTGGCTGGAGCAGAAATCTGCGGTTGAAAAGGTGTTTTATACAGGGCTTGAGAGCCACCCGCAGCATGAGCTGGCCAAAAGGCAGCAAACCGGGTTTGGTGGGGTGCTTTCATTTTGCCTGAAGGGAGGCCGTGAAGAGGCCTGGCGCTTTATTGATGCCACCCGGATGATCTCAATTACCGCGAATCTCGGAGATGTGAAAACAACCATCACACACCCAGCCACAACAACTCATGGCCGGCTGCCTCCGGAGGAGAAGGTTTTCGCGGGTATTACCGAAAATCTGATTCGGCTTTCGGTAGGTATAGAAGCTATCGACGACCTGAAGCTGGATCTTGATCGTGGCTTTCAGGCGCTTAAGAACCCAAGTATTGGAAGCATCTGAGTATTCATGGCCGAGTCTGCTAAAACGAAGAAAACTTCACAGGAACTGACCGAGAAACAGCTACGCTTTCGCCGCCTGGTTTCCCAGGGTGCGCGCGAGGGAGCTGTTATTGCGCTTGTTGCCCTGTGTATCTATCTTGCGATGGCTCTTGTCACCTTTGGCCAGTCTGATCCCGGCTGGGCCAGCATTGGCCATGATACCCACGTTAATAACTATGCCGGGCGCACAGGGGCCTGGCTTGCCAGTATATTAATGGACTTTTTTGGTGAGGTTGCTTACCTGTTTCCAATTATGGTGGCGGGTTACGCGCTCATGCTTATCCGCCGCCGGAACGATCCCATGGATATGCATTGGCCGCTTTTCCTTATGCGATTTGGCGGGTTTTGCCTGATTCTTCTGTCTGCAACCAGCCTGTTATCGCTGTATTCCGTGTTTGGCCTTGGTGCGTCGTCTGGCGGAATTATCGGTACAGCGGTTTCTGATGCAATGGTTCAGTTTTTCAATTTGCCGGCTACCACACTGTTGCTCATTGCAATATTTTTGTTTGCGTTAACGGTTACTACTGGTTTGTCCTGGTTCCGGTTAACAGACGAGGTCGGTGGCCTTACCATCCGACTTGGTTCGGCACTAAAGAAACTGGCCGTCAATCGCAAACAGACAAATCATTCGGATAATAGCGCAGCGAAACCGCAGCCAGGAAAGCAACCTCCAATTGTGAAGGATCGTATTGTTGTTACTCACCCAGGTATTAGGTGGTGGCAGAAACTCCCTGGATTAAAGCCGAGAAAACCGGGAACTAAAGAGATAGACAGCCCTGCCAGAAAGGAGCCAGGCTTTGCAGACATGGCTGCCAAAGGAAGCTCCGAACCTGCCCGCCTTGAGAGCTTTAGCTCCATAGATGAGAGCTCAACCCTCTCACAACCCAATGTCAGTCCGGGCCAGCCGGGCGCGCGGTCCCTGAAGATTTCACCTTTTAAAAAAGACGAACCGCCCCCTTTAAACAAGCCCCCGCAGAATAAACAGGCGTCACTGCTGGAAGATCTGGAAAATCCGATTCCACCTGTTTCCTTGCTGGATCCGGCAGATACCCAAAAAGAGAGTGGCTATTCTGAGGAAGCACTGGAGCACATGTCACGGCTTCTTGAAGAGAAGCTTGCGGATTTCGGTGTGGCGGTAGAAGTAGTGGAAGTTAATCCGGGCCCGGTTATTACCCGTTTCGAGATCAAGCCGGCTGCTGGCGTGAAGGTCAGTAAAATATCGAATCTGGCAAAAGACCTGGCGCGCTCTCTGGCTGTGCTCAGTGTTCGGGTGGTTGAGGTGATCCCCGGAAAATCTGTTGTGGGTATAGAAA
>DATJDA010000252.1:0-3846 GCA_035497695.1 Marinobacter sp.
AGTTACCAGCCAGCTACAGTAACGTTGTACAGAACCTCTTTGCCCTGCAGAAAGCCGGGGGCAGCAGGGATTTATTTGACAACCTCGCCACCGAACTAAAACACTGTATCAACAGAGTTATGTAGCTTTTTGAAAAATGCATTGACACGCTGAGGAGGCTTACTTAATATACGCGCCTCTTTGACGAGGCAAGATTTTGTTGATGTTGCGTCCCCTTCGTCTAGTGGCCTAGGACTCCGCCCTTTCACGGCGGCAACAGGGGTTCGAACCCCCTAGGGGACGCCAAGTTTTTTCTTCTGCCATCAAATACTTCATGTATTTACGTAACATTGTTTTCGTGCTCTTTCTTCTCTGCTTTACGGATATCGTTTGCTTTCTGGTCTTTCATTATAAAAATGCCGAAACCTACAAAAAACACCAGCAATAACAACACAGTTACAATTCCTGCCACAACAACTGTATCTAAATACATTCGAATTCTCCCATAAGAATTTACAGAACAAATTGTCTGCAGGTTAGCCCGACCCCTAACCCCAAGTCTTGACCTACATCAATTATGCTGCGCGCATTAGTATAAGTACAAGTATAAAAACCGAGACGTATTTCTCTCTATTTTTCCTGCATTTGCAAGGCATTTGATAGAAACTGCTGCTATAGTCGACAGATAGTAACTTCTTCATTTCTTCTCAACTGCTCACGGCGGCAATACTGTACTACATGCCAAAACTGTCGACACGGATACATCGGTTCCAGAAAGATTCGCCACTGTCATTCAGGCTGCTTGCCTGGATACTTCTGTTTAGCTCTGTGTTTACTCTTATAGCATCTGCCGGCCAGATTTATTTCGATTACCGTAAAGATCTCTCACAAATTGATAATCGTATGGCGGTGGTAGAGTCCGGCTACTCCTCCAGCCTTGCGCGGAGCCTCTGGGCACTGGACCAAAAGCTCCTGCAGACACAAATGGAAGGGATATTGAGCCTGCCAGATATAGTTCACCTGCGATTGCGCATAGAGCCAGACTCAGAACTGGTTATGGGCGAGGTACCCAGGGATACAGATACCGTTACTCATGCTTTTAGCCTGGTGCACCAAGGCAACGAGATGTTCAAGCTCGGGGAGCTAACGGTTACAGCCAGCCTGGATCGTGTTTACAGTGACTTGAAACGTAAAATTGGCATTATTCTCGCCACTCAGTTTTTGAAGACCTTCTTTGTATCCATTCTGATTATCTGGATCTTTCAACATTTTGTTGCCCGGCACCTGTTAACCATGGCTGATTATGCGAGAGACTTTTCTTTAAAGAATCTGTCCCGCCCACTCCGCCTGGACCGACTGGACACGCCCGCACACAAAAATGATGAGCTGGGCCGGGTGGCCGATGCCATCAATCAGATGCGCCAGCGGCTGAACGAAGACCTGTTCCGCCAGGAACGGGACGCGGCGGAAATCCGGAAGTTCTCAAAGGCGATAGAACAAAGTCCCTCTTCAGTTCTGATTTGTGACCGGCAGTGGCGCATTGAATATGCCAACCAAAAGTTCACTCAACTCACTGGCTACAACGCTGACGCTATTCAGGGTAAACACCCGGGAGCTCTTGGGGAAGGCAGCATGGAGAGTCGGGAAACACGGCATCTCTGGCAGTCTATCCGCCTTCAGGTGCAACGGGTTGGTGTTTGGCAAGGGGAAGTTAACAGTACCCGTAAAAATAACGAGCGCTTTTGGGAGCAGTTGATCGTCACGCCGATCAAAGATAACGATGGAGAAGCCACCGGATACCTGATACTGGGCGAGGATATCAGCATCAGGAAGCGTTATGAGCAGCAACTGTTACGGCAGGCAAACTACGATGTACTCACCGGCCTGCCGAACCGCATGCTGGCACTCGACCGACTAAAGCTGGCCCTGGCCCAGGCTCGCCGGGATGATAGCCAGGTCGGGGTTATGTTTCTCGACCTGGACAACTTTAAGCATATAAATGATACGCTGGGCCACGATGCCGGAGATAACCTTCTGATTGAGGCTGCACGGCGCATATCCAGTTGTTTGAGAGGTACCAGTACCGTTGCGAGGCTTGGTGGAGACGAGTTTCTGGTTATTTTGCCCGGTTTGACAAGCGTGGAGGCGTCGTCTCAGGTTGCCGAACGGATTCTGAGGACCTTTGCCCCGGCTTATGTTTTGAATGGCCAGGAAGTTTTTGTTACAACGAGTATTGGTATTGCCATCTTCCCCATAGATTCAGACAGCAGTGGTACTTTGCTTCAACACGCCGATGCTGCCATGTACCAGGCCAAGCACAAGGGCAAGAGTTCCTACGCGCACTTTGCTCCTGAAATGACAGAAGTCTCTCACGAACGGCTGCAAATGGAATCACACATGCGCCGTGCCCTTGAATTAAAAGAGTTTGAGCTCTATTTTCAACCCATTGTAGATACGGATTGTGGAAAGCTTTGTTCGGTTGAAGCACTCATTCGCTGGAAAAACCCCTCCATGGGCATGGTCATGCCAGACCGGTTCATCCCACTTGCGGAAGAAACAGGGCTTATTATCCCGATCGGAGAGTGGGTGCTTCATGAAGCATGCAGAGTTGCTGTTAGCTGGACGGCGATCGTTGGCAGCGCTGTGGGCGTATCTGTGAATGTTTCCCCCCGACAGTTCAGAGATCCTGAATTTATCAATATTGTTATGAGTGCACTGTCAGCGAGCGGGTTGAAGCCAGAGCTTCTGGAGCTGGAAATTACAGAGCGGCTGATTCTTGATAACTCGATTGAAACGGCTGAAATACTCAACCATTTGGATCGTGAAGGCGTTCGGTTATCCGTTGACGATTTCGGTACCGGCTATTCAGCGCTCAGCTATCTGAAAAGCTATCCGTTCGATACGCTTAAGATTGACCGATCGTTCATTCAGGACGTTATGAAAGAGCCGGAAAACGCGTCACTGGTTCGTGCAATTATCAATATGGCCCACAGCCTTGGTTTGCAGGTCATTGCAGAAGGAGTAGAAGAGGAAGCACAAACCCATTTTCTGATGAAAGAAGGCTGCGATTTTTCCCAAGGCTACTATTACAGCCGGCCGCTACCTGCAGAAGAATTCGAAGGTTGGCTTCGAACCAATCAACGTGTACAGAAGCTTTGATCTATCAGGACCACAGGCACCATGGAAACAAACATTCTTGTCGTTAACTGCGGCAGCTCATCACTCAAGCTCGCATTGTTTGACAGCCAATATCGCAAACGGGCATCTGCGCTCGCCGAGCGCTTGAATAATGAAGATGCGTTTGCCCGTATTGGCGGCGACAAAAATAAAATCACTCTTCCCGCTAACGCCTCTCATGGCGAAACCTTGCAGATACTCGTTTCAGCATTCAGAGAGCGTGGATTGATGTCCGCAGACCCTGTTGCCATTGGCCATAGGGTCGTCCACGGTGGCGAAACGTTTTATGAAGCAGCACTTATTGATGAAAGAACACTCGCATCCATTCAGGCTTGTGCCAGTCTTGCCCCTCTGCACAACCCGGTAAACCTTTCAGGTATTGAAGCAGGCAAATCACTGTTCCCGGACGTGCCACAGGTGGCGGTTTTTGACACCGCTTTCCACCAGACTCTGCCGGAAAAAGCGTATCTTTATGCGGTTCCTGAGGCTTGGTACAGCGACTGGGGGATAAGACGATACGGTTTTCATGGCACCAGCCATTACTTTATGGCGATAGAAGCTGCGCGGATTCTGGAACGCACACCCGAAACCACCTCTATAATATCGGCGCACCTTGGTAACGGTTGTAGTATTACCGCCATTAGTGACGGCCAAAGTGTTGACACCAGCATGGGATTCACGCCGCTGGAA
>DATJDA010000253.1:0-4353 GCA_035497695.1 Marinobacter sp.
GAATAATCTGAAGAAAGGCGCGGTTGTGGCCATTCCGAACGACCCCACCAATGGTGGCCGGGCTCTGTTACTGCTCCAGAAGGCGGGCCTGATCAAGCTGAAAGATTCCAGCAAAATCACTGCAACACCACGCGATATTGCAGAAAACCCTGAAAATCTGAACTTCAAGGAACTGGAGGCTGCAACGCTGCCACGCATTCTGAATCAGGTTGATCTGGCATTGATCAACACAAATTATGCGCTGGAAGCCGGGTTGAATCCAACCAAAGATGCACTGGTTATTGAAGGCCCTGATTCACCCTACGTGAATATTCTTGTAGCCCGTCCAGACAATAAAGACAGTGATGCCATGCAGAAGCTGGCAACGGCGCTGAACTCTGATGCGGTAAAGGAATTTATTCTGGAAAAGTATAAAGGTGCAGTGGTTCCGGCGTTCTGAGTAGAGCCGAGAGGGCCAGTTGATCAGGCAAAAAAAGGCGGGGGATTACTTCCCCGCCCTTTGAAAGCCAGACTAAGAATTACTCTTCGCTGGAAGAGAACTTGGGATCAGGCGTCATGCGCAGGTATGGCTTCAGGGTGGTATAGCCCTTCGGGAATCGGCGCTTGATTTCTTCTTCGTCCTGCAGGGATGGCACGATAACAACGTCGCCGCCACGCTCCCAGTTACCTGGGGTAGCAACCTTTTCGTTGTCAGTCAGTTGCAGCGAATCCAGCACCCGCAGTACTTCGTTGAAATTACGGCCGGTACTGGCTGGGTAGGTGATAATCAGCCGCACCTTTTTGTTCGGATCGATAATAAACAAAGAGCGAACGGTTGCGCTGGTGTCTGCATTCGGGTGAATCATGTCGTAAAGTTCCGCTACTTTCCGGTTTTCATCGGCAATGATCGGGAAATTTACGGTGCAGCCCTGAGTTTCGTTAATGTCCTTGATCCAACCGTGGTGGTCATCTACAGGATCAATACTCAGTGCGATTGCTTTGGCATTACGCTTGGCAAGATCATCTTTGATCTTTGCGGTCAGACCTAACTCTGTTGTGCACACAGGGGTATAGTCTGCAGGGTGTGAGAAAAGAACACCCCATTTGTCACCCAGCCATTTATGGAAAGAGATCTTCCCTTCGGTGGAATCTTGTTCAAAATCTGGTGCGGTATCTCCCAAACGTAAACTCATGATGCTTTCTCCTTGTTGAAAATCGTTCTATGCATATAGTAGAATTGGAATAAGTAATGAGTTAACTATTCCTTTATGTTCTTAGTGAACAGTAAACAATCTCAAAATAAAAGCAAGAATTTTATTTCTGTTTGTGCCCTTCAACATAACATAAACTCAAAGCCCATTTTTACGTTGTTTTTTTCACCGTCTATTGTCTATGGTTGCAGTAAGCAGCACACTGTGCGAACACGCGGGCCGTCAAGGCCTGGTTGGGACGCAGTTTGCTGTATAACAATGTCGCTAAATTAGCGGGGAGGAAGCCTGCTCATGTGTGCACTCAAAGTTTCTGATGTTATGTCTAACCACATTCGGCCAATAAAGTGCGGCACATTTTTAACCGATGTTGTAAAGGCACTTTTGGACAATCACATCTCTGGCCTGCCTGTTGTCGATGATCAGCGCCGTGTTCTGGGCTTTGTGTCTGAGCAAGACTGTATTCACTCTTTGTTGGTAAGCAGTTATCACTGTGAGGGTGATCCTATTGTCGATGATGTTATGTTCCGGGAACCGTTGACTGTTTCACCGAGGCTTGCCCTGGTGGATCTGGCTCAGAATCTTGGGGCGGGCAAGCCAAAGGTATATCCGGTCGTTGAGGATGGAAAGCTCGTTGGCCTGGTTACCCGTTCTGCCATCCTGCAGGAACTGGCACGTATTGGCTGCGGAACTGAACTGCCTCAGCACGCGAATACCGGGGCAGATAATTAACGCCGCGTAGAGGTCCCGGCAGAAAAGTGCCTGCAAAGGGTATTCTGCCGATGATGTAAGGCTTTGGGACAAGTGGGATGCTGCGGTGTTGTTTCAGGCTTGAAAGTTCCAGATCATGCCAAAGTCCATGGATGGCATAATTTCTGGTTCTTCCAGAGATACGATGTTGTATTCCGGCAAACTGGTATCCCGTTCGAAAGTACCGCTGTAACGATTGTCTCTTGGCCCGATAATCGACTTTACAAAGGGTCCGCGGGCTCGCACTGGCCTGCCCGTGACCACGGCCACTTCGTTGTTCGCAAGGCGAACCAAAATGCCAGGAGGGTATTCGCCAAGTACCTGCAGGAGCGCCTTTGGGATTGCCGGGCGATATTTACTGTTGCCGAGCGTGGCGATCAGTTTTCGGGCATCTACTGTATTCATCCGGTTCCGGTATGCCCGTTTGGTTATCATGGCGACGTAACGTTCACACAGGGACAGTATTTCGGCTTCCGGGCGAATGTCGTTGCCTGACAGACCATCGGGGTAACCGCTGCCGTCCGACTGCTCATGATGTTGCCTGATAATGGTGAGCATCAGCTTGTTGTCAATGCCAGCAGCTATCAGCGCCTTCACACTTCGCTCCGGGTGCTTTTGGATGACGACTCGCTGCTCACTGGTCAGAATTTTTGAAGATGCGTTTAACTGGTCAGCTACGGGAATCAGAGCAAGATTAGCCGTGAGCGCAGCGGCACTAAGTACGCCTGCCCGCTTTCTTTCCAGGCCAAATTGCCTGGCGATAAGCTGACTCAGGATGGCGTAGAACAGTATTTGCTCAAGTATGGTGGGGCCAATGGAGTACAGGTGAATCAGCGCCAAGCTGGCATCTGGCGACTCAACACATGTTCGTTCGATCATGCGGTTTAGCCCCAGCAGTCGCTTTCGGGCGGATGGGTCGGCGCTGATAATGGCGTTAAGAGTAATCTCAAGTATCTGGAGCAGGTCGGGATAATCCGCGAAAGGATTTGGTGCCCGACGATCCTCAATAATGTCTGCAGCCACCACCTCGCTTTTCCGGGGCCTGACCCGCCCCCGCTCGAATAGTTGTTCAACCTGAGAGTCGGTCTGAAGAATATACCCCTGGCGCAGCAGAACGTTGCCTTCTGCATCGTACACATTCCACGGTAGTGGCCTGCCCAGTTCGAGGGCGCCGGGCGGGACCCGAATCAAATTGCTCAATATTGGTATCCTGCTGGTATGTTCTTCATCACTCTATTGTTACTGTATCAGCTCTGAATATGTAAGTAGCCAGTTGGAGTGTCTGTTTTTACACGATTTGATATCAAATTTCGTAGATATAGCGCAAAAACTGTGGGTTCATTCATGATTTATGCGTTTATGGATGAGAATTGTAAGAAATAGTTGCTTGCCAGCGACTAATTACAATCCCTGGGCTATTCTGGTACATGAAATAACGCTTATATCAGGATGATTTATTGATAGTTTATCGTCTTAAAACAGACTTTCGTCTGTCGATCATTACCTTGTTGGGTGTGAGCGCCGTGTTGGGCATCACACCGTTTGCGGTAATGCGTTTCCTGCAAGGGAATATCCTCGCAGGGTTTGTTGATATGGGTATTTTGTTAGGCGTTTCCATTGGTGTTGCCCATGCCTGGTGGACGGGTGACACTGGCCGAAGTGGTTTGTTTCTGGCGATAGTTGCCTGTGGAGGAGCTGTCACTATTGGCAAAGTGGTGGGTGAACCAGGCCTGTTCTGGTTGTATCCCTGCCTGGTAACAACGTTTTTTCTGACGTCGGCCCGGATCGCAACCGTCCTTAATCTCCTTGCGATTGCGGGGCTGTTGGCCCAACAGAGTATTTTTGAGTCCAATATCCAGATGTGGACGTTCGCCGCGACAACGGTGGTTGTCAGTGCCTGTGCTTATGTTTTTGCTTATCGCAATCAAAATCAGCGTGAACGGCTGGAACATTTGGCTACGATCGATCCGTTGACCGGTGTTCGCAACCGCCGATCAATGGATGAAGAGCTGGATATCGCGATCGCTAATGCAGAGCGGACTGATCTGTCTTATGCCGTAGCCCTTCTTGATCTTGACCACTTTAAAAAAGTTAACGATCAGTACGGCCACAGTGCCGGAGATGATGTTCTGATCAGTCTCGCTGGACTGATCCAACAAAATACCCGAAAAGCCGACCAGTTATTCCGGTACGGCGGCGAGGAGTTTGTGATTCTGTTGTCCGGTATTGATAGTTCGGGACTAAGTGCGGTTATGAATAATCTTCAACAGGTGTTACGGAAGCACCTGAAAGCTCCGGGTGGGCCGGTAACAGTGTCTTTTGGTGTCGCTCAGTTACGGCAAGGTGAAAGTGCTTCTGACTGGCTGGCCAGAGCCGACGGCGCTCTGTATGAAGCCAAAGAATCGGGTCGGGACTG
>DATJDA010000254.1:0-3578 GCA_035497695.1 Marinobacter sp.
AGCGTAGCCGTTGGCCGCGGGAATCTGATGCTGATTGAGATTCAGCTCGGCCCGACTGATGCCACCGAGAACCGCAATCTGCGCCTGAACCAGATCAACGCCAGTGATTTCCTCGGTGACGGTGTGTTCAACCTGAAGCCGGGGATTAGCTTCAATAAAAAAGTAATCACGGCCATTGGCACCCACCAGAAACTCAAAAGTGCCCAGACCGGCATAGTTAACCTTCCGCGCCATCCGCAGGGCTGCATCCAGCAGGTTCTTCCGGGTGTCCTCAGCGAGTGTGGGGCTGGGAGCAATTTCAATCAGCTTTTGGTTACGCCGCTGCAGGCTACATTCACGCTCCCAAAGATGCACGGCTTCGCCCAGGCCGTCGCCGAGAATCTGAACTTCAATGTGGCGAGCGTGCCGGACCAGACGCTCCACATACAGGCTGTCATCTCCGAAGGCTGCTTTGGCCTCACGGGCACACGCGTGGTAAGCCGCGTCTACATCCTCGCTTGGCTGGACAATACGCATTCCCCGGCCACCACCACCGGAAACAGCCTTGATAACAACCGCCACGTCGCCGCCAAGGCTGGCCATGAAATCCTTAACCTGTTCTACCGTGGTTTCGCCCCGGGAACCTGGCACTACAGGAACGTCACAAAGTTCGGCCAGTTGGCGTGCTGCGGCCTTGTCTCCAAGTTTATCCAGGGTATCCGGGTGGGGCCCGATAAACGTAATACCCTCGTCGTTGCATCGCCTGGCCAGCCCGGGGTTTTCGCTGAGGAAACCATAACCGGGGTGCAGGGCATCCGCGCCAGACTCCTTGGCGGCGGCAATCATGGCGTCGATATTCAAATATGCACCAGCACCCTTGCCTGGTATCAGTACCGCATGATCAGTGTGGCTGAGGTGAAGTGATGCACTCTCATCATCTGAGTATACAGCCACGGATTCCAACCCCATGTCGCCGACAGCCCGGGCGATACGTATGGCAACTTCCCCACGGTTGGCGATGAGTAACTTGTTAAATTTCACAGATGCCCCTTATTTGTTTGTTATTGCTTGCAGTCGGGTAGCTATTGATCCTGGCGAGTTTTAAGCTGAACCGCCACCCCTGCCAAAGGAACCTACTACCAATGCCCTACCCCATTGAACAAAAGCTGGTTATCGCGGTTGCCTCCAGCGCCCTGTTTGATCTGGCTGAATCCGATCGTGTGTTCAGAGAACAGGGTGAAAAGGCGTATCAGCAGTATCAGGAAGCTAACGTGGATATACCATTACGTAAAGGCGTCGCCTTTCCTTTTGTACGACGCTTCCTGAGTGTAAACCAAAGATTCCCCGAGCAGTGTCCGGTAGAGGTGGTCTTGCTTTCACGAAACTCGGTTATTACCGGGAAACGGGTATTCCACTCTATTGATCATCACGGCCTGGACATAACCCGCGCGGCATTTCTGGAGGGCAAATCGCCCTATGCCTACATTCCGGCATTTAACGCCTCATTGTTTCTTTCTGCTAATAAATCCGATGTGCTTCAGGCAATTGACTATGGCCATCCAGCCGGCACAGTTCTGCCCAGCAAAGTTGTTGATGAAGAAGCTGATGCAGAGTTACGCATTGCCTTCGATTTTGACGGCGTGATCGCAGATGACGCCTCTGAGCAAGTGTACAAAACCGGCTCGCTTGAACAGTTTCAGGCGCATGAGGTTTCTCGCTCGCATATTCCGCACAGCCCTGGCCCCCTGGCAGATTTGTTCCGAAAAATCTCCCACCTGCAGCATCTTGAAGATCAGGCGGTGGCTGAAGACTCTGAGTATTGCCGGGTATTGAGAACAGCCATCGTGACTGCCCGCAACGCCCCTTCCCACGAACGGGTGATTACAACGCTGGAACACTGGGGAGTAAACGTCAATGAGGTATTCTTTTTGGGGGGAATGGAAAAAGCACGGATTCTGAATGTGCTCAAACCTCATATCTTTTTTGATGACCAGAAGTCGCACCTGGAATCCGGTGCCGGAGATATTCCAATGGTGCACATTCCGTTCGGGGTAGCGAACTGGGGGTAAAGTCACGGCGGTTCTATCCGTATCCCCAGTTCGCACTCTATTTTATTCCACTAACGGAAGGTTGCCCCCCAGCATATTTTCAACCACTGCGGCATTGTAGAAGGCTTCGATCGTCTGGATTTTGTCTCCCCGCACACGAAACCAGAGTGCAAGCCGCACGTCTCCGATCGGTTCAAAGTTTGTTTGATAATCCAGAATCGCGAATGCATGCTCTCCGTCTGCACTAAGTTGGCGAAGGATCAAACCTTTCTGGATGGCAGCCATGCCAAACTGGTAGGCCATCATGTCATCCGGATTAAGAAATCGCATATTTGGCCCCACATATTCAAACCCGTCAGCAGCCAGCAAGACCTTTGCCTCATCAAAACGTTGAGCCTGAATATCAGAGATGAACTGAGCCACGATTGTTTTTGGCTGCATGAGTAAACTCCACTTCTATAAGGGTGATTTGAATACTTGGGTTCGCGCAGATGCCATCAAAATTCTGCCCCCATTTTACTGGTATTTCAGAAAACGGGCCTTATTGCTTGAATTATATGTCAGATCCATCGACGAACCCTGGATTTATAAGCCGCGTATTCGGAGCCAAACAGCGCATCAAGCGCCCTCTCTTCCGGCGCGATTTGAAACCTGTTGATGTAAAGAACGAATAGCAAAGACCCAGGCAGCGCCCAGTGTGAAGAAAGGAATAATGCCCAAGCGACCAGAACCAGCAGGATACCGACATACATGGGGTTTCGCGTTATTTTGTATACGCCGGCAACCACCAGGGACGATGCTCTTTCGGGTTTCACCGGATTGATCGTTGTTTTCATTCTGCGAAATGAAATAATTCCCGCCAAGCTGACACCGCCGCCGATCAACGCAACAGCCATTGCTGCGGATATTCGGATGGCATCGGAAACTGGATACACAGGTGTAACGAGAGAGATGCCCCACATAATCAGCGCTGTTATAATCGCAACCAGAGGTGGATGAACTTTAAGTTCAAGTGACGACAGACTCATTTCATAACTCCCGGTACGTGTGTTTTATTTGCTCGTGGATCTGTCCTGCAAGCGCAGTGTAAACGAACACCACAAAAAGGGCGCCATTATGGCGCCCAGTGACTCTAAAGCAGAGTTTACAGACTACAAATTCTGGCCCGACGGGCGCCCTTGATCAGGTTGTGTGTAGTCACAGACACCTTCCTGAAAAATCTCATTCAGACGTTGCTTTTCATCATCCGTGAATACAATCCTACCGTACGTGTTGTCTGATAATGCTGTCGCCACAGATTTCAGGCTGCACTTGAAAACGCTGCCTTCAATCGGCCCACCGGCAACCATTCTTGAGGTGGTGTAGGTTTCAAACATTTCTGTACAGGCACCCGCCGTCTCACTATCAAGTATGCCATTCCAGACAGTATCGCCCGCCGCAATTAATGTACCATCAGTGTTGTAGCATGCATCTTTGGCACTGTCTGGTTTGTTGTCAGCTATACTTTTATTCGGATTGGCATGAATGTTCATCAGCCATTGATGTAACACC
>DATJDA010000255.1:0-2580 GCA_035497695.1 Marinobacter sp.
TTTTGTCTGACGACCATAGCGGCCTGGAACCACCTGATCCCTTCCCGAACTCAGTCGTGAAACAGGCCTGCGCCGATGGTAGTGTGGCTTTTGCCCATGCGAGAGTAGGTCATCGTCAGACTCTTAAATAAAACAGCCCCGACAGCAAATGCTGCCGGGGCTTTTTTTATTGTTTGAAATAATGAGCCGGAATCAGGTGCAAAGAGTCAAAATTCCGTTCAGGAGCCCTCTTTCTTCCTCAGGGCAACCAGATTTCGAAGACACCGCCGCCAAAACTTCCGTCGTTGTGAAGCTTTATAAAGCCGGTTCTGTCACCTTCGTTATGAAGTGATGCTACAGAGGAGGCGAAGAACAATCCCAGGCTGGTGCTGCCACTGTTGAAGTCTAATGACTTGAAGCTCAGATGCGCTGAGCGCTGCATGTCCGCTGGGTAGCCATCACCATCATCCTCTATGCCTAGTACCAGATAACCTTCACGCTCGGTGGCGGTCAGTCGGATCTTACTTTTGGTATAACGAATAGCGTTGTTAATGGTGTTGTTCAGAACGCCGGTTAAAAGATCGTCGTCGAAAAATCCGTTAATCTCATCTGCATCGACAGAATATTCTATATCTAATCCTTCCAGTAATGGCACATGGCGGGCCAGGTGCTCCGAGAGGAAATCAGGCACGTAGTGCTCATCAATATGAGCAGACAAATTGTTTTCCCCCAGCCGGTAGATTCCTAATAGCTGAACCAGATCATTGTGCATTCGCTCTGCTTCGTACTGGAGGGTGTTAAAGCGTGATGATCCGCTGAATACGGACTCATGCTCTTCCCGCAATTCGTCGAGAGAATTAAGCAACATGCCGAGAGAGTTCTTCATGTCATGGACTGCAGAGGCTAACACCATTGAAAAGTCGATAGTCTGGCTTTCTGTAGGCTTCGGGCTTGCCGGCTTTGTAATTTTGGTCATGGCAACAACTCCTTTAGCTTACGTTGGAGCGCTTGGTAACGTTGATACTGCCTGTGCTGTTCGGGTAGCCCTGAGAGGCGATCAAGATGGCTTTTGCACTGCTCTGGCAACTGCTTTTTCGTTGGATCCAGCTGATACTTCTTCATAAGAACCTGAACAAGATTCAGATTAAGAGCCGCATGGTCCGGAACTATGTTCAGCGCCTTGCTGAATGCGTCAACTGCACTCTCCAGATCGCCTGATTCAAACGCTTGAATGCCCTCTCTGTTGAGGCTGCGAGCCTGAAGTTTCTGGCGGAAGCCAACCGGCTCATCCAGCAGGTTTTCAATTTGCCGGAGGATTTCTGAATGGTCAGAATATTTTTCGGCGAGTTGCGCCAGAAGGCGCTTTGCGTCGTCACTGTGTTCGAGCCGAAACAGCGTTTTTGCGTAGTCCAGGCTGATGCTTGCATCATCTCCGTGCTTGCCTTCAAGCTCGGCTCGAATGCCGTCGAGAAGGTTGGCTGCATCTTCTTTCTTCCCCTGGGCGTGAAGTATCCGGCACTGGACAATGCGGCTTTGAATTCCAATATCCGGTTCCTCTGTAAAGCGCCTTTCCATCCTTTGCAGCGTCTGGAGCGCCTCCTCAGCGTATGCGGTACTCTCTTCCCCGGGCTCTCCTTCACTGAGGTCAGACAGTGTCTGACTGAGTGCAAGATAATGCTTTGAACTGTCGTGTATAGAGTGGGTACTCAACGCAACCGTCCTGCGCCAGGCTCCCGAAGCTACGTCCATATCCTGATTCGATCCGGCTAATTCGGCTAAATGTCTTTGCCGAAGCAGGGCGTTGGGCGAATGTTTTATGGCCTTTTCAAGAATATCCTGGGCCTGTGTCGGTTTTCCCTGTTGCTCCAGACCTTCGGCCAAAAGGTCATAAGCTTCCATGTAGTCCGGATGCTTTCCGATAAGCTGTTTGAGGCTGTCTACAGCCTTGTCATAATCATGATTGGCCAGCAGAACTTTACTGCGGCCCAGCCATGCCCAGGAAAGTTCTCTTTGCGCCAGAACGTCGTCGTAGATTTTTGCGGCATGGGTCAGGTCACCAAGGCGAAAGTAGAGGTCACCAAGAGTTTTCATTAGCCAGGTCTTATAGCGGGGCTGCCTGGGTAGCATCTGGAGGCAGATGGAAATAGCTTTAGGGTAGTTTTCCCGGTCAATCTCCTGATTGACAGGCAGTAGCGCGTTACGCTGTTCAATCAGACTGCTCAGGCGCTGCTCAAGTATTGTGCGATTTATCGGTTTGGTGAGGTATCCGTCCGGCTGGTATTCCCTTGCACCCATAACCATTTCTTTTGAGGTTTCCGCTGTTACCATTAAAAACAACGATGAGCGCTTAAGGAGCTTTTTATAACGAAGCTCCTCAAGAATGTGCTGGCCATTCTTTCCTTTACCCAGGTTGTAATCACACAGCACAACGTCAACATGGTTGTAAGTGCAGTATTGAATAGCCGGCCCTGCCTGGGCAACAAGTTCAATCTTGTCTGCACCGCAGCTTCGAAGCATTTGTCGCATTGATAACCGGAAACTCTCGAAATCATCAACGACCAGATAGCTCAGTTGTCCAAAGGTATTAACGCTAAGTGTATT
>DATJDA010000256.1:0-2187 GCA_035497695.1 Marinobacter sp.
AATCAAGCCGGGCTGTCTCTGCACGGGTTGGTGATATGGGGTTCGTGGCGTCGATACCCTCAGCCAATACCCCTTGTACACTGCCATGGGCCAGCCCGACGCGGGCATACCCTTCGGGAGTCTCTGTCGTATCAAAAATATCGGTCAGATCGCTGTACGTGTGGCGCTGTGTTAAAGGCGCACTAAGCACTGACAGGCGCAGAGATTCCAGATTAATAATGCCGGGCGCAAGTGCAAGATGTACGTTTTCAGGAACCGCACCCAGCCGTTGAGCACGTGTCCAAACACTTTCGGCTAATGCAGCATCGTGGTTCCCAGGCAGCATTACCCACGGGCCGGGGAACGCTTTGGTGGCATTAAACACCCGGCGGATTGTCCGGTCGGAAACCGTTTGCGCATCAAACACATCGCCGGCCACTAACACGGCATCACATCGATGTTCATTTGCTAGATTTGCCAGGTTTTCAATGGAATCAAACCGGGCCTCAACCAACGCGGCCCCGTCTTCCATCTCAAAACGGCTATAGGTTCGCCCCATTTGCCAGTCTGCGGTATGCAAAAACTTAAGCAATCTCTCACCCTTAACTCATTCTCGTTATATGCCGTTTTTTTGCGCATAATTTTTTGGTGTCATTGGTCTGGCCAGCCAGGCCGCCCCTCTCACCCCACTGGAATCCCCATGCATAGCCTTAACCACCGGCGTACTGCATTCGCCACCGAACACGTACGCCGGCAACCTTGACGGCAACTCCCGGTAAATTTGCTCAGCATTACTCATACCGCCACCGAGTACAATAATGTCCGGATCCAGCACATTGATAACCGCTGCCAGACCACGGGCCAGGTGGTCCAGATACTGAGTGAGAGTTTCAGCCGCAGCATTGCTCGTGTCTTTGGCCTGTTCAGTGATGGTATGGGCTGAGCGCTGCTGCCCGGTCAGCAGTTTGTGTGTTGTTGATAGCCCGGTGCCAGACAAAAAGGTTTCGTTACAACCATAGCGACCGCAAAAACAGGGGCGCAACGCCAACTCTGCCTGCGAAGTCCACGCCAATGGGTTATGGCCCCACTCACCGGCCACCCCGTTAGGGCCGGAAAGAATCTGGCCATCCACACTTATACCGGCGCCGCAGCCTGTGCCCAGTATGGCCGCGAATACAACATTGTGGTTTTGGCCTGCGCCATCCGTTGCCTCAGAAAGCGCCAGACAATTGGCATCGTTGGTGAGCGTTACCGGCCTTTGCAACAGCGCACCCAAGTCGTCCTGCATGGATTGTCCGTTAAGCCAGGTGGAGTTACCGTTCTTCACCCTGCCCGTCAGGCCGGAAACACTGCCAGGTATGGCGACGCCTACGGGTATGCCGCTAACACCAGCCTGCACTTCTGCCTCTGATACCAGCGCCCGAATGGTTTCAAGAGTAGCGGGATAATCCCCGGCCGGAGTCGGCATCCGCTTTCTGAAATGCTCGCCAGTTTTCGGGTCGATCAGGATAACTTCAGTTTTGGTGCCACCCAGATCAATACCAACAAGCCAATTATTGTCCATGGGGCAGATATCCATTCCTCAATTCACCTTGAACAAGCAGCTTAATAAAAGCACTTTGAATCACACCGGGTTTTGTAGAGGTTATTTCCCTGCTACAACGTGCGCAACGGAAGAGCGACGCCAATCGCAACGAAGATTCCTCCGCAAACCCGATTAAATGCTCGGCCAACATTTTGCAGCCAGCGCCGGATCCGGCTGGCTGAACTCGCCAGAATGAATTCGACAACGCACTCTGTCGCCACGAACGTTGCTGCCATCACAACAAACTGAAGCACCATGCTACGATTCGGGTCGATAAACTGCGGCAAGAAGGCGCTGAAAAACAGCAAACCTTTTGGGTTTGTTAATGATGCCAGCATACCTTGGCGCAGGAGCCACCAACCATTAACGGCATTAACATCTGGATCGGCTACTGTGGTAATCGGAGGGGAGCGCCATACCTGAATCCCGAGCCATACCAGATATAGGCCACCAACCCATTTAAGAATCGAAAGCCAAATTAAAGAAGACTTTATCAGTGCTCCGATTCCAAACATGCACAAAGCAATAACAACGACAAAACCTACCGAACCACCCCAAATAGTAAATAAGGTCTTTCGACTGCCATGAAGTGCCCCGTGGGTAAGAGCGAGAAGCCCGTTGGG
>DATJDA010000257.1:0-14367 GCA_035497695.1 Marinobacter sp.
GTTTATGGCTTCATCTGCTTATATATCATTGAAAAATGTTGTCTTCTCCCGTGGCAGGCGGCGTATTTTTGACGGTGTTACGATGGACATTCCCCGTGGCAAAATTACCGCCATTATGGGCCCTAGTGGCTCTGGAAAGACCACGATGCTGCGTTTGATCGGCGGCCAGATCAAGCCGGATTCGGGCAGCATTCTGGTGAATGGCCACGAAGTTCCGAAGCTCAGACGCAAGGCACTGTATGCTCTGCGCACCAAAATGGGCATGTTATTCCAGAGTGGTGCTTTGTTTACCGATCTGAGTGTATTTGAGAACATCGCATTCCCCTTGCGGGTTCACACGTCCCTGCCAGAAGACATGATTCACGATATCGTGCTGATGAAACTCGAGGCTGTAGGCTTGCGTGGTGCCCGTCAGCTAATGCCGTCTGAGCTGTCTGGCGGCATGACTCGCCGGGTGGCGCTGGCCCGAAGCATTGTTCTCGATCCCGAACTGATCATGTACGACGAGCCTTTCGCCGGCCAGGACCCTATCGCCATGGGTGTGCTGGTAAAGCTGATACGTGATCTGAACAGCTCCATGGGGCTTACCAGCGTGCTGGTATCCCACGACGTGCCAGAGTCCCTCAGTATTTGCCATTACGCCTGCATTATTGCTGACGGTAAAGTCATCGGGCAGGGAACTCCCGAAGAACTGCAGCAGCATTCCTCAGAGCAGGTCCAGCAGTTTTTGCAGGGCAAACCAGATGGGCCGGTGCCATTTCATTACCCGGCCGCTGAGGCGGCAGTAGATTTCGGTCTTGCAGGAGGTGCCTCTTGATAGACAGAGTTGCGTCCCTGGGGCGATCCGGGCTCGATTTCCTCTCGTCATTTGGCCGGGCAGGCAGGTTTCTTGGGGGCGCTCTGGCGGGCGTGCCAAATCCGGTCACCGGTTTTCCGTTACTGGTTAAACAAATTTATGCGGTTGGCGTACTGTCGCTGGCAATAGTGGTCGTCTCGGGACTGTTCATCGGTATGGTGCTTGGCCTGCAGGGCTACACTATCCTGAGCGATTTTGGTTCTGAAGCTGCAATCGGCCAGATGATCGCATTAACCCTGGTTCGTGAGCTTGGCCCGGTGGTCACCGCGCTGTTGTTTGCGGGTCGGGCAGGTTCGGCACTGACGGCAGAGATCGGGCTTATGAAAGCCACAGAACAACTGTCCAGCCTGGAAATGATGGGAGTCGACCCGCTTCGGCGGATTATTGCACCCAGGCTTTGGGCAGGCTTTCTGGCCATGCCCATACTTGCTGTTATCTTCTCAGTGGTCGGTATCTGGGGCGGTATGCTTGTAGGGGTCGATTGGCTGGGAGTTTTTGAAGGCTCCTTCTGGGGTAATATGCAGTCATCGGTAGATTTCGTCGATGATGTAATGAACGGCGTCATAAAAAGTGTGGTATTCGGATTCGTCTGTGCCTGGATTGCAGTTTATCAGGGCTATGACTGTGTTCCGACCTCGGCCGGCATCAGTTCGGCGACCACTAAAACGGTTGTCTATTCATCCCTGGCGGTATTGGGGCTGGATTTTGTATTAACAGCAGTTATGTTTGGTAATTTCTGAATCACCAGTTAACGATTATACCGGGAGCCGGTAATGGCACAGAGAACAATAGAAATCATTGTCGGGCTATTCATGCTGGCAGGTCTTGCGGCATTACTCTTCCTTGCTTTGCAGGTGAGTGGTTTGTCACCAAAGGCTGCCGACAGCACCTATACGGTGTATGCCAACTTTAACGACTCCGGTGGCCTGACTCCGCGTGGGCGCGTATCCATGGCGGGTGTTACCGTGGGCAGTATTGATTCCATCAAGCTGGACAAGAACACCTTTCAGGCTCGTGTCGCCATGTCCATTTTTGCAGATGTTGATAACATTCCGGCAGACAGTGCAGCGGTAATACGTACATCGGGGCTTCTGGGAGAGCAGTATATTGATATTTCTGTAGGTGGAGATATGGAATCGCTTCACAATGGAGACACCTTCTATTCAACCCAGTCAGCCATGAATATTGAGCGTCTTATTAGTAATTTTGCTTCTGGCAAGAACAACTAGCCACTAACAGGAGATTTTCATGCCTGCTATGAAACAACATGTGTTCCTGCTAGCTTTGCTGGTGCTAATGCTTGCTGGCCCTGCCCGCGCCGCCAGTGAGGCCAGTGAGCTGCGTGATTACGTTAATGACAGCACTCAGCAACTGATTGAAAAGCTGGCGCAGAACAGGGCCCTTTACAGCACAGATCCTGAAGCCTTTTATCAGAAAATGGATGCGATTCTTACGGATTTTGTCGATTTTCGGCGTATCGCTGCCAGAGTTATGGGTCGCTATGCCCGCCAGACAACGCCAGAGCAGCGGGACGAGTTTGTGGTTAGCTTCAAGCGCAGTTTGTTTGACACCTACGCTCAGGCATTGGTGAGTGAAGAAAACGTTGACATCGCCGTGAAGGATGCAGTTATCAATCCGCAGGATCCGGGGCGCGCCATGGTTCAGATGGAAGTTGTTACTTCAACGGGCAATCGGTACCACGTTGCATATTCCATGTACAAAAACAAAGAAAACCGTTGGATGATGGAGAATGTGACGGTGGAAGGCGTAAATGTCGGGCTGGCCTTCCGGGATCGCTTTGCGCAGGAAATGGAAAAAAATCATGGGCAGATTCAGGACGTTATTGACGGCTGGAGCGATACGGTAAAAGCGCTTAATCTCGACGAAGAAATTGATAAATCATGACCTCAACTGTGCAAGTGCAGCTAAATAATAACGTGCTCTCCGTGAGCGGTGCCGTTAACGCGCAAACGGTGGTTGCTCTTCGTGCTCAGGGTGAAAAACTGATAAGCGCGGCAGGCAAAGAATTAATTGTTGACCTTAAGGATCTGGACACCGCACACAGCGTAGTCCTGTCCATGTTGCTGTGCTGGCAGCGTTTGGCTCGCCAGCGTGGAATTTCCCTGTCTTATCGTGCCGTAGGCGGCCGCCTTGCATCACTGGCTGCACTGAGCAACGTCGGCGACCAGTTGCCCGGTTTTGATTCAGCCTCACACCATCCTCTTCATTGAACATACGCTTACTCTGTTCTGTTACCGAACGGTAAAGCTGACCCGGGCTTTGGAATTAGTTACAATCCCGCCCCTGATTTCACAATATCTGAGGAATGTTTATGAACACCACCGAAGTTGCCGCAATTGTCCAGGCTGCGCTGCCCGGCTGCAAAGTTGAGGTGCAGATCGACGGAAATCATTATCAGGTCGTTGTGGTGGGTGATGTGTTTGATGGGTTGCCAACAATCAAGCGGCAACAGTTGATCAACAAGGCGCTATTCCAGCAGGTAATGGATGGCACAATCCACGCTCTCCATCCCAAGGCATTTACGCCCGCTGAATGGGCTGCGCGCCAGGGCTGATTCGCCTGCGTACAGTGTTGATTGAATACAACAGGATACTTATTTGTGGATAAACTTCTGATCAGAGGCCATAAACCTCTGGATGGCGAGATCCGGATCTCCGGTGCCAAAAACTCTGCGCTGCCTATTCTGGCCGCCACCTTGCTGGCCGATGAGCCGGTCACGGTAGGCAACCTCCCGCATCTGCACGATGTAACCACCATGATCGAACTGCTGGGGCGCATGGGTGTAGAGTTAATGATTGATGAAAAAATGGCCGTGGAAGTTCATGCCAATACCATCAAACAGTTTCACGCGCCTTATGAGCTCGTTAAAACCATGCGGGCCTCTATTCTGGTTCTGGGCCCTATGGTCGCGCATTTTGGTGAAGCCGAGGTGTCTCTGCCCGGTGGTTGCGCCATTGGTAGCCGGCCGGTGAATCTTCATATCCAGGGCCTGGAGATGATGGGCGCGAAGATCAAGGTTGAAAATGGCTATATCAAGGCTAAAACGAACGGTCGCCTGAAGGGTGCCCACATTTTCCTGGATACCGTGACGGTGACAGGTACCGAAAACCTGATGATGGCGGCCACGCTTGCTGATGGCAAAACCATTCTGGAAAATGCTGCCCGTGAGCCTGAGGTTGTTGATCTGGCCGAATGCCTGATCGCCATGGGCGCAAACATTAAAGGCCATGGTACTGCCACCATTGAAATTAACGGTGTTAAGCGCCTGCATGGTTGCCACTACAATGTATTGCCAGACCGGGTTGAAACGGGCACGTATCTGGTGGCTGCCGCGGCAACCCGTGGGCGGGTAAAGCTGAAAGACACCCGCGAGGGCCTGCTGGATGCAGTGCTGCTGAAGCTGAGAGAGGCTGGCGCCCATATCAACACCGGTCCGGACTGGATTGAACTGGATATGAAAGGTAATCGCCCCAGGGCGGTTAGCATTCGTACAGCGCCTTACCCGGCTTTTCCTACCGATATGCAGGCTCAGTTTGCGGCAATGAATGCCATTGCCGAGGGTACCGGTACCATTGTGGAAACCGTGTTTGAGAATCGCTTTATGCATTTGCAAGAGCTGATTCGTATGGGCGCAAACATCACCCTTGAGGGTAACACTGCCATCATTAAGGGTGTTGATCACCTGACCGGTGCCGAGGTTATGGCAACCGATCTGCGGGCTTCTGCCAGCCTGGTTATTGCTGGTCTTGTAGCGGTGGGCGATACGATTGTTGATCGTATTTACCATATTGATCGCGGTTATGAGTGCATCGAAGAAAAACTGCAACTGCTGGGTGCAAGTATTCGCCGCTTGCCAGGCTAACAGACACAAACGGGAAACCGGACGGACGTATGACAGATTCCATCACCATCGCTTTGTCAAAGGGGCGAATCCTTGAGGAAACGCTGCCTTTGTTGGCGGAAGCCGGGATTGAGTTGGTCGACGATGTTAAGAAATCCCGGAAACTGGTGTTTCCTACCACAGATCCTTCAGTAAGAATCCTGATTCTCCGGGCAACGGATGTGCCTACTTATGTTCAGTACGGCGGTGCCGATCTGGGCGTAACGGGCAAAGATGTGCTGATGGAGCACGGCGGTGCAGGGCTTTATGAGCCGCTGGATCTGAATATAGCATGCTGTCGGCTGATGACCGCTGGAGTGAGAGGGCAGGTAACGCCCTCCGGCAGGATTAAGGTGGCAACCAAGTTCGTTAATCTGGCCCGCCGGTATTATGCGGCTCAAGGCCGGCAGGCAGATATTATCAAGCTTTACGGCGCTATGGAGTTGGCCCCGATTCTGGGGCTGGCGGATGAGATTGTCGATATTGTTGATACTGGAAATACCCTGAGGGCCAATGGGCTGGAAGCGCGGGAGCTGATCGATCATATCAGCAGTCGATTAATCGTTAATCGCGCATCCATGAAGATGAAACACCGGCAGATAAACCCCATCATCGAGAAGATGGCGGCTGCCGTGGAAAGGCGCCGGTAAAGGGAAGTCTGGTAAGCCTGATAATCTGTGCGCTGAAGCAGTCGGGCAAGGCTTTCCAAAACACGCTCCTGGCGGCACATCCATGTGACGCTTGAGCTACGCCATCCATGGCTTCGCACAGTTTTGAAAAGCCTTGCCCGACTGCTCTCCAGAAGTATTATTGTAAAACCCTGGTAATAATCCACTGCAGGATTTGTGAAATGACCGTTAACATCAAGCGATTAAATGCCTCCCAAAGTGACTTTGACAGTGCGCTGACCACGCTGCTGGCCTGGGATGACAGCGTTGATCATCAGGTGAACGAGTCGGTACGTCATATCCTGCATCAGGTGAAAACCCGTGGCGATGCGGCGGTACTGGAGTTTACAGAGAAGTTTGATCGTTTGAAGGCCGGCAGTGTTGCCGAGCTGGAAATGGGCCAGGCACGTCTGAGCAAGGCATTGGAATCCATTCCACAGGAGCAACGTGCAGCTCTTGAAACTGCCGCCGACCGTATTCGTGATTATCACAAGCGCCAGAACCAGAACCAGCAATCCTGGCAATACGAAGACGAAGACGGCACGGTTCTGGGCCAGAAGGTAAATCCGCTCGATCGGGTAGGGCTTTATGTGCCTGGCGGCAAAGCAGCTTATCCGTCGTCTGTATTGATGAACGCTGTTCCAGCGAAAGTAGCCGGTGTAGGCGAAATTATTATGGTGGTTCCCACCCCAGAGGGTGTGGTGAATGATCTGGTACTGGCTGCTGCTGCCATTGCGGGCGTTGACCGGGTATTTACCGTGGGTGGTGCACAGGCAGTTGGCGCTCTGGCCTACGGCACGGAAACCATTCCCGCAGTAGATAAAATTGTTGGCCCCGGTAATATTTTCGTAGCCACCGCCAAACGGGAAGTGTTCGGAACGGTCGGCATCGATATGATCGCCGGTCCCTCCGAAATACTTGTGATCTGCGATGGCAAAACGGATCCGGACTGGATTGCCATGGACCTGTTCTCCCAGGCCGAACACGACGAACAGGCTCAGGCCATTTTGATCAGTCCCGATGCAGGGTTTCTGGATGCAGTTGAGGCGAGCATTAAAAAATTACTGCCCACCATGGAACGCTCCGACATCATTAAAGAATCCATGGGTAACCGGGGTGCCTTGATCCACGTTGCTGATCTGAAAGAAGCCGCTCGCGTGGCCAATCGCATCGCACCGGAACACCTGGAGCTGTCGGTAGACGATCCTCAAGCCCTGGCCGAAGAAATTCGCCACGCCGGCGCTATCTTCATGGGCCGCTATACCGCTGAAGCGCTGGGCGACTACTGTGCTGGCCCAAACCACGTATTGCCTACAAGTGGAACCGCGCGCTTCTCGTCACCGCTTGGGGTCTATGACTTCCAGAAGCGTACATCCATCATAGGCTTCAGTGCCAAAGGCGCCGACCGGATGGGGCGCGTAGCATCGGTTCTGGCCAGAGGTGAAGGCCTGACAGCCCACGCCCGCTCTGCTGAATATCGGGTAAAAAACAAGTAGTGTTTGTCTGACCTCCACCGTCCGTCTCCTCGGAGTATGAACCTGATGAATAAGTTTTGGAGCCCACTGGTAAAAAGCCTGGTGCCGTACGTACCAGGCGAGCAACCAAAAATGGTTAATCTGGTAAAACTGAACACCAACGAAAACCCATTCGGTCCTTCACCGAAAGTCATTGAAGCCATTCAGGCCGAACTGAATGACAGCCTGCGCCTATACCCGGATCCTGAGGGTGAAAGCTTACGCCAAACCATTGCCTCCTATCACGGTGTAAAGCCCAGCCAGGTGTTTCTCGGTAACGGCTCTGATGAGGTTTTGGCACACATATTCTGTGCTCTGTTCCAACACGGCGAGCCTGTTCTCTTTCCAGATATAACCTACAGCTTCTACCCGGTGTATTGCCGTCTCTATAATATCGAAGGCAAGCCCGTACCTTTAACCGATAACTTCGAAATTAACCCCGAAGACTACAAGCAACCGAATGGTGGTGTGATATTTCCAAACCCGAATGCGCCAACTGGCTGCTATCTGGGGCTGGAACACGTAGAAACCATTCTGAAGGCGAATCCCGATCGGGTTGTCGTGGTAGACGAAGCCTATATCGACTTCGGGGGAGAGACGGCAATCAGCCTGGTTGGAAAATACCCAAACCTTCTGGTTGCCCACACATTGTCCAAATCCCGGTCTCTGGCCGGCCTGCGCGTAGGCTTCGCGGTAGGCCATGCCGATCTTATCGAGGCTCTGAATCGCGTTAAAAACAGCTTTAACAGTTACCCTCTGGATCGTCTGGCTCTGGCCGGTGCGAAAGCAGCCTTTGAAGATAAAACCTGGTTTCAGAAATCCTGCGAAGGCGTTATCAGTGAGCGCGAACGGGTAACACGCGCTCTTGAGGAGCTCGGTTTTGAGGTTTTACCCTCCAGAGCCAACTTCATCTTTGCCCGCCACAAGTCACAGTCCGGAGAAGCACTTGCCAAGGGTTTGAGAGCGCAGGGCATCATCGTGCGCCACTTTAACCAGCCCAGAATCAGTGACTTTCTGAGAATTTCTATAGGTGCCCCCGAGCAGAATAATGCGCTTATTTCCGGCCTCAAATCGTTGAATATGCCAGCCGGCAACTCCAGAGTTCAAGTCAAAAAAGGAGAGTAAAAGCATGGCTACCCGTGACAGTATTCTTGCGAAAATTGACGAGTGGCTACAGCCCGGAAATTTTCAGGATTATTGCCCAAACGGCCTGCAAGTAGAGGGTAAAAACGACGTCAGTATCATCGTCACCGGAGTAACAGCCTCCCGTGCACTCATCGATGCCGCTATTGCCGTAAACGCCGACATGATTCTTGTGCATCATGGTTACTTCTGGAAGGGCGAAGACCAGCGAATCCGGGGTATGAAAAAGGAACGCCTGAAACATCTCCTGCACCACAACATCAACATGGCTGCCTACCACCTGCCGCTGGATGATCATGCCGAATATGGGAACAATCGCCAGTTGGCGAACGTACTGGAGATCAGAAACCCACGCCCCCTGGACGGGCTTGTGTGGCAAGGCGAACTTGCAACCGCAATGACCCCAGACTTGCTTGCCAGGCACATCGCCAACAAGCTCAACCGGGAACCGCTATTGGTAGGTGAAGGGAAGTCAAAAATTAAAACAGTAGGCTGGTGCACCGGTGCTGCCCAAGGGTTTATCGACAAAGCACTGGAAGCGGGACTGGATGCTTTTATCAGCGGTGAAATTTCCGAGCCAACCACTCACACCGCCAGAGAGGGTGGCATTCACTATTACGCTGCTGGCCATCATGCAACGGAGCGCTACGGAGTCAAAGCTTTGGGGGAGGCGCTGGAAAAGGAGTTCAGTATTACCCATCACTTCATAGACTGCGATAACCCTGTCTGAACAACGCAGGAATCAGTAGCCCGAAAAGCAAACAGAAGAAGTCCGGCTGAGCGGGTGGGAACAACCTTCCAAAACTGTGCGGAGCCATGGATGGCGGAGCCCAAGCGTCACATGGATGTGCTTGAGCGGGTTTTGGAGGGTTGTTCCCACCCGCTCATGGCACAGAATTACCAGATTCCCGATCTTAATCTCTGCCAAGCCAACAATTATTGCTACGCTACCAGATCACCCGTGCTGCCCCCTGGTACTTCATGAAGGCTACTGAGCCGCCTTTTTGCCCTTCCGAAGCCCGAAATCCTCGGCCAGAGTACCCGCGTCCTCGGGACCCGTTTTCGGCGCATAGTCCCGGGGCGGCTCGTCAATCACTTCTTCCAGACGCTTCCCGGAGGTTTCCTGCTTCAACTCCTCCATCCATTCATCATCATTACAGAGTCGGTTTGCTCCCCGGGCCATGTGCTGGTTTACATCACGATAAGCATCATTGAACCGGCGCAGCAAATGGGCAGACTCCATAAAGTGCTCGTTCACCTGAGCCTGATAGCGCGTGTATTCGCTTCTCAATTCATCCATCTGTTGTGCCGCCCGGCGTTGCCTTAGCGCAGATCCGCGCCCGGAGCGCCCAACCAATACCCCGATGACAATGCCAACAACCAGTGCGGCAAGTGCTGCCAGAATCAGGTTTGTCATAAGCTGTGTCGTCCTTTGTCTTGAAGTGAGCCAAACGCTCTTATGGCAAGTATAGCGCCCTGAGCTCCATCAGCCCATGCCTGTCTCTTGCGCCTATTGTCGTATTGTTTCGGGCGCACCCCTGAGTTTGCATGATTATCACCGCGCAGGCACCCGGCATGGCGAAAAAAATTGAAATGCGCGATAATATTGCGCCTGATTTTTAACCAGCTTTTTTCAATCAGAATTCGGGAAAATCTAATGACAGCTGCTATGCCTATTCTGGAATCCAGAGTGTATATGACCCCATGGACTTGTTATCAAAGGGATCTTGAGCGCCCTGAATTTCAAAAAGACCCGGCACAGGAAGATGCTGTCAAACGCTTGCAGTCACTGTACGATAAACTGGTTGATGCGGAAAGTGAACGCAATAAAGCAATGGCTAAGCTGCGGCGCAAGCTGAAAAAAGGCAAAGAAGAACCCATCAAGGGGCTTTACTTCTGGGGTGGAGTTGGCCGTGGAAAGACCTACCTCATGGATACTTTCTACGAGTCTTTACCATTTGAACGCAAAATGCGGGTTCATTTTCACCGCTTTATGCAACGAGTGCACAAAGAGCTGAAAGCCCATAAGGGGCAGAAAAACCCTCTTGACCTGGTTGCCAGTAAATTTGCAAAAGAAACCCGGATTATCTGTTTTGACGAGTTCTTTGTTTCAGATATTGGCGATGCCATGATTCTTGGCACCCTGATGAAGAGCCTGTTCAGCCGGGGTGTTACCCTGGTATGCACTTCCAACATTGCGCCGGATGGCCTTTATAACAACGGCCTTCAGCGTGCCCGTTTCCTGCCTGCCATTGCCCTGGTAAAAAAATACACAGATGTGGTAAATGTTGATGGTGGTATCGACTACCGGCTCAGAACTCTCGAGCAAGCGCGGTTGTTTCATTCGCCCCTGAATGCAGAAGCCGAAGCAGACCTGCGCAGAAGCTTCGACGCTTTGGCGGTTGAAACAGCCAAACACAGCAAGTCAATGGAAATCAATGGCCGAAAGATTCCAGCGATTGCTCATGCTGACGATATTGTCTGGTTCGATTTCAAAGACGTTTGTGACGGCCCGCGCAGCCAAAATGATTACATTGAGCTGGCGCGTCAGTTTCACGCAATTATTATCAGTAATGTGCCGGTGCTGGGCGGCGATAAAGAAGATCAGTCTCGCCGGTTTATTAATATGATTGACGAGTTTTACGATCGTAACGTTAAAGTCATTATATCTGCAGCAGCGCCCATTACCGAACTCTATTCAGGTGGCCGGTTAAGTTTCGAGTTTGAGCGCACTGAGTCCCGGTTGCTGGAAATGCAATCCCAGGAATATCTGCAAGCAGCCCATAAATCCTGATATGCCCTGAAAGGAGTGTAAAAACATTAAAACCAAAGTGGTTGCATCCCGAAATGTTGGCTATAGTAAACCTGTGTGAGAAAACCCTGTGGCAAAAGGGTTTGTGAGGGGGAGTTATAGCAAAATCATACTTTTGACTGATCAAAGCACTCGACAGCGTTAGCTATAGTGCCATCATCACGAGCACTGTGCATGAAGCCTCCAAAACATCGTGAATACCAATAATCAGAGCAGCGACTCAGAACAACAAATGGAGTAGCCTTCCAATGACAAGAAATACTCATCAATGGCAGCGTTGGATCAAATTACCGCTGGCCGTGGCTGTTGCCGCCGGAATGTCCGGGCATGCGACGGCTTACTCGTTTAATGTGGGAGACGTCGATGGCCAGTTCAATACCACGCTTTCCGCTGGTGCGGGGTGGCGTACCCAGAATCAGGACAAGCGCCTGATCGGTCAGGGTAACCTTGGGCCAGACTATACGCCCGGTGGGCCGCTGCAGAATATTGGTGCTTCCACGAACAACTACGATGACGGCAACCTGAACTTTGATAAAGGCGACACCTACTCCAAAATTGTTAAGGGTAACAGTGAGCTGTTTCTGACCTATGACGTCGACAGCGATATACTGACTCGTGTAGGAGGCATGGTCCGCGGCCGTTATTGGTACGATTTCGAATTGAAAGATGAGCGCCGTGCAATGGACGACTTGGGCCAGCGGCGCTCTCTTAACAGCAAGGCAAAAGACAACGCCTCCGGCGGGGAAATTCTGGATGCCTATATCTTTACCGACTGGTATTTTGGAAGCGTTCCGGTCAGTGCCCGTTACGGTAAGCAAGTATTAAGCTGGGGCGAAAGTACATTTATTCAGGGTGGTATTAACACCATAAACCCGATTGACGTGCCTGCCTTCCGTGCTCCTGGTTCCGAACTGAAAGACGCACTGTTGCCGGTTGAAATGTTTTACCTGTCGGCAGGTATAACCGAAAGTATCACCGTTGAAACGTTTGTACAGGCAGATTGGGAGCCGGTGCGTGCAGATGACTGTGGTACTTTCTTCTCTACTGTCGACTTCGTCTCTGACGGTTGCGGCCCGGTTCTTTTGGCCGGTCAGCTCAGTGATTCCCAGGCATACAGCCAGGGCTTTGTTGCACCTCGTCTGGGCGACAGAGAAGCAAGCTCCAAAGATCAGTTTGGTATTGCCGTGCGTTGGTATGTGCCGGCACTCAATGACTCAGAGCTTGGCTTCTATTACATGAAGTACAACAGCCGTCTGCCCTATGTTAGCGGTACAATGAAAGACACGGGCCAGCAGTTCCCCAACTACTTCATTGAATACCCTGAGGATATTGATCTTTACGGCGTTAGTATCAACACCACCACCCCAGGTGGATGGTCGCTTGGTGCAGAGTACAGCTACCGGGATAAAATGCCGATCCAGTGGAACGCCTTTGAGCTTATTTTTGGTGGCCTTCAAAAGCGCGGACCTAATGGCGAGGTCCTGAGTAAACTTGAACAGCGGCGAGTGGCTGAAAACGGCGGCGCTCCCATCGCACCCGGCTCTTTTGTTGAAGCTAATGACCGATACGGTGTGTCTCAGGCTCAGTTCACGCTGATCAAATTCTTTGATCAGGTGATGGGTGCCAGCCGTATGTCGCTGATTACCGAGTTTGGTGCAACTTATATACACGATCTGCCAGGCCTTGATGAGGCTCGTTATGGCCGGTCCGGTACCTTTGGTATTGGTACGCTACCTACTCTCACCGGTGGTGACGCTTGTAAGGGTGAAGGCAGCCATCCGGCAGAGAACATCAATACCAACTACTGTAATAACGAAGGCTTCACAACAGACTTCTCCTGGGGTTACCGTACCCGTTTCGTTTGGGAATACCCGAATGCCTTTGCAGGTATCAATCTGGCGCCACAATTAGCGTGGAGTCACGACGTGAAAGGCTATAGCCCGCAGCCAGGTGGTAACTTCAACGAAGGTAGCAAGGCTATTGGCCTGTCCTTGCACGCGGTTTACCAAAACAAAATTACCGGCGATATCGGTTACACAAACTTTTTCGGCGGCAAACCGTATAACGAGTTGACTGACCGTGATTTTGTGAGTGCAAGCGTGTCCTACTCATTCTGAACCGGAAAGAATTCGTTTAACGAGGTAATTTAAATGAAACTAAGCAAGAAGCTACTCGCCACGGGTATATTGGCTGCGGGTTTGTTCGCGGGCCAGGCCTACGGTGCAGTTTCGGCAGCAGAAGCTGCCAAGCTGGGTGACACGTTGACTCCCATGGGCGCAGAAAAAGCCGGTAATGGTGGTGAAATTCCCGCCTGGACAGGTGGTATGACAACGCCTCCGGCGAACTATAAGGGTGACGGTATCTACGTTGATCCGTTTCCGAATGAAAAGCCAAAATTCACCATTAATCAAAGCAACGTTGACCAGTACAAAGACAAGCTGTCGCCTGGCCAGGTGGCGATGATCAAGCATTATTCAGACTACTTTCTGCCAGTGTACGAGACCCATCGGACAGCGGTTTATCCAAAAAACATAATGGATGAAACCATTGCCAATGCGACTAAGGCTGAGCTGATCAAAGGTGGTAACGGTCTTGCAAATTACCAAAACGCTACACCTTTCCCGATTCCGCAAAATGGCTTGGAGGTTATCTGGAATCATATAACCCGTTACCGGGGTGGTTCGGTACAGAGAAACATCGCGCAGGTAACACCAACCGCCGATGGTTCATTCTCCGTAGTAAAGTTTCAGGATGAGTTGACCTGGAGAAGCTATCTGACTGATTACAAACCAGGTGATGATCCAAACGTTCTGTTTTACTTCAAGCAGGCCATTACTGCGCCGGCCCGGCTTGCCGGTAACGTACTGCTGGTTCATGAAACCCTTGATCAGGTAGCTGAGCCACGCCGTGCCTGGGTGTACAACGCAGGTCAGCGCCGTGTGCGCCGGGCGCCACAGGTTGCATATGATGGGCCTGGTACTGCTTCAGACGGTATGCGTACCTCTGATAACCTGGATATGTTTAACGGGTCACCAGATCGCTACGACTGGGAATTGCTTGGAAAAAAAGAGATGTACATACCGTACAACTCATACAAGCTGATGGACCCTAACCTGACTTACAAGCAGATTGTTAAGGCTGGCCATATCAATCAGGAATACACCCGGTATGAGTTACACCGTGTGTGGCATGTGCGCGCAACACTGAAAAAAGGTGAGCGTCATATTTATGCTCAGCGTGATATGTATTTTGATGAGGATACCTGGCAGGCTGCCATCATTGACCATTACGATGGCCGTGGTGAACTCTGGCGGGTAGCCGAAGCTCATGAAATGGAATTTTATGATCAGCAGGTACCTTGGTACGCTATTGAGACCCTGTATGATCTGCTGTCAGGACGTTATCTGGCGCTTGGTCTCACTAATGAAGAGTCTAAGCCATACACCTTTAATGTTCAGCATCAGTCCCGTGAC
>DATJDA010000258.1:0-15326 GCA_035497695.1 Marinobacter sp.
ATAGGGTGATACGGATGAGGCTCTGGAAGCACTCGCCACATGTCCCGCCGGTGATGGCGTCCTGGACTTGCGTTATGACATTGCCATCCAACAGGAGCGCAAGCGCCAATATGACCAGGCTGTGAGCATTTACCGCAATATTCTGGCGGCGCGCCGAAATTTTCGCGATGTTGCTGCCCGGCTGACTGCTTTGGAAAAAGTCACTGGCGATGCCGGCACATTGCAGCCGTCTGCTTTTGATAATAGCCGTACCCTGCTAATGCCGGAGCAGTCGCTTAGCCGGCCCGCACTGGGGCGTTATGAAATAGAACGTGAAATCGGGCGCGGTGCTATGGGTGTTGTTTACCTTGGTAAAGATCCGACAATTGCCCGGACAGTAGCCATTAAAACCCTCAGCTATCAAGCATTTGATGCTAATCAGGTGCAAGAGCTCAAAGAGCGGTTTTTTCGAGAGGCAAAAGCCGCCGGCCGGCTTAGCCACCCCGCAATTGTGACAGTTTATGATGTGGGAGAAGAGGCAGATCTTGCTTATATCGCTATGGATTATGCCCAGGGGCGGCCGCTGAGTGATTTTGGCAAGCCCGGGCGTCTGCTGCCGCTATCACAGGTATTGGATGTTGTTGCACGGGTGGCAGAAGCACTGGCGTATGCCCATAGCCAGAACATTATTCACCGGGATATAAAACCGGGAAATATCATTTATAACCCGGATAACGGCAGTGTAAAGATTACCGATTTTGGCATCGCCAAGATTACCGACGACTCAAGAACCCGCACTGGTAGCGTTATGGGCAGCCCGCTCTATATGTCGCCAGAACAGCTCAAAGGCCAGAAGGTAACGGGTGCATCAGATATTTATAGTCTGGGTATCACCCTGTACAAGCTGGTAACGGGAGAAACGCCATTTCAGGGTGATAGCCTCGCTAATCTGACGTATCAGATTCTCAACAAGCGCCCACGCAGCGCTCGTGAGTTTAATGCCGATTTGCCTGCTGGCGTCGTGCGGTTAATTAACAAAGCAATCCAGCGTGATCCGGACAAGCGTTTTGTGTCCGCGGCAACTATGGCTGATGCCGTACGGAAGCTGGCGTTGCGGGAAGAAAGGGAAGTTTCCTGATGGCGGCTAATATTGCAGGGCGGAGCCACACAGGTGCTGTTCGGGCAACGAACCAGGATTGGGTTGCATGGCATCTTGGCGATGACCAGAACACAGCGTTAATGGTTGTTGCCGATGGAATGGGCGGTTATCAGGGTGGCGAGATTGCCAGCCGTGTGGCCGCCGAAGCGGTTATGGAAGCCCTTGTGCCAGAGCTGGGCAAATCAACTGCCGGAGATATCGATGATGGTATTTCGGAACGCTTGCAGACAGCGTTTTTTGTGGCAAATGAGCGCATTCTGGAGCGGCGATCCAGTGATCCGGCACTAAAGAAAATGGGCACTACCCTTGTGGTTGTCTGGCTGGCCGATGGTTATGCGCATATTGCCCATGTGGGTGATTCCCGTTGTTATCTGGTCAGGGGCGGCCACCTGAGCTGCCTTACCCGCGATGACACAGTAGTCCAGAACATGCTGGATGATGGCAGCATCACTGAAGTGGACGCGCCCCATGTCCCGTTCAGGAATGTGCTTACCCGGGCCGTGGGAGCACTGGCTCAGGTGGACGTAAGTTACCGCAGAGAATTGATTTTGCCGGGGGACACGCTGTTTCTGTGCTCCGATGGCTTAACCAATTCACTGACGGATACGGATCTTGAAGGAATTCTCACAATGAACACGAACGCCGAGAGCATGGTCGATGCGCTAATCGAGACTGCGCTGACAAATCAGGCATCGGATAACGTATCTGTTGTTTTGTTGGTTCAGAGTTAGCAGAGGAAAATAATATGGCATCGCTTTCACAACTGGTCGATAACGTCGTTGCGAATACATTTGAGCTCAGCCAAGCCAAGACGCTGATCGGGCGACGGACTGACAACGACCTTCGTATTGATGAAATCTCGGTCAGTGGGCAGCACGCTACCATTGAAGCTGTACCGAATGCTTACCTTGAGGGGACCGTTGACTACTACATCACCGACAATAAAAGTACGAATGGTACTTTCGTAAATGATATACGGCTTGAGGCTCGCCAGCGCCTGAATAGCAACGATCTGGTGCGTATTGGCTGGAATGAGTTCCGCTTTATTGATGAAGAGGAAAATGCTCTGGAGAAGACGGCGTACATTCTTGACTGAGAACAGGGCAGTCAAAAAAGGTTCCGTCAGTTTAGCTTTTCCGCTGAAGCACCAACTGAGAGAAACGCTCCAGAATACCTGCGGCCTCCGGCGCTGGTTCAACCGCTGCAAGGAGAGCATCAGGATTCATCTGCTCCATTTTCAGTTTCGGTGCCTGCATTTCCAGATAGGCTTTCATGACCGCGTCGGAAAATTCCGGATGAAACTGCACACCCCAGGCCCATTCACCAACCCGAAATGCCTGGTGGGGTTCAAAGTCTGTCCGGGCCAGTAGTACCGCACCGGGTGGCAGGCTAAGCACGGATTGCTCATGAGTAAGCTGAGCGTTGAATGTTGTGGGCAGGTTCTGAAAAAGCGCATCGGTGGCCGCGGCGGGTAACAGTTCGACCTGCCGGGTACCGGTTTCCCTGCCATCGGGGTGGTAACCCACTTCTCCGCCCAGGGCATGTGCCAGTAACTGATGGCCATAACAGACACCGAGTATAGGCACGTTCTTGTTCACCGCATCGGCAAGCCAGCGCGCGGTGTCTTCGCTCCAGGGTTCACGATCGGTGACCATGGCCGGTGAGCCGGTAATTACAATGCCATCCCAGAGTTCCGGATTGCCTGCGGATTCGCCATGCTCAACATTGACGACCGTCAGCTCAAGGTCAGACGACAAGCCACGAACAAACCACTCCTCAAAATCACCGAAACGAGCCTTCAGGCTCGGGTAAGTGGTGCCAGTTTTCAGAATGGCCACCCGTGCCGGGCGATTTTCAGAGTTGAATTCGCTCATGTCAGTGCCCCTGTAACTGTGCCTGCACTCTAGTTTGTCTGTTCAGGCAGCTCGGCGTTATGGAAAATATTCTGTACATCATCCAGCTCATTCAGCATATCGAGAAACTTCTCGAACATGGGAATGTCGTCACCTTCAACCGGTGTATGGGTCTTGGGCAAAAACTGAATTTCATCAACGTCAAAATCAATTGTCGGGAAGGCATCCGTGAGTGCCTGTCTGGCTTTTGCGTACTCGGTATGAGGGGTAAATACCGTAATCGTTCCTTCTTCATTCTCTATGTCTGAAACGTCTACGTCAGCTTCCATCAGGGCCTCAAGCACGGCTTCTTCATCATCGCTTTTAAAAACGAAAATAGCACTGTGGTCGAACATGTGTGCAACAGTACCGGGTGTGCCGATTTTGCACTTGGTTTTGGTGAACGCCAGGCGCACATCACCGAAGGTGCGGTTCGGGTTGTCTGTCAGGCAATCAACAATCACCATGCAGTTGCCCGGCCCATAGCCCTCGTAGCGGGCCGGAGAGTAATCTTCGCTGGCCCCGCCTTTTGCTTTCTCAATAGCTTTATCGATAACGTGTGTAGGTACCTGGTCTTTCTTCGCACGGTCAATAAGGCCTCGCAGAGACAGGTTGCCGTCCGGGTCTGTGCCTCCGGACTTTGCACTCATGTAAATCTCGCGACCGTACTTGCTGTAAACCTTGGTTTTCGCGGCGGCCGTCTTGGCCATGGAGTCTTTTCTGTTCTGGTAGGCTCTGCCCATTTGCTCTGCCTCATGAGTCTTTGGAAAAGGCCGGATTTTACTGAACAATGCCCGGTTGGAACAGGGTTATTTAGCCAGAGGCTTTCAGGCCAGCTTCGGAATGCGCTTGATTCCACGGCGGATAGCTTGCTCGAGTACCGTCGCAATAACATGCCCGGTGAAAGGGATTATATCATTGAAGGTGATGGTGTAGTGCAGGCGTGTCTGGCCATTCTGCGCATCGGTAAAGTGAATGCGGCCAAAATGATTTCGGATTGGGCTGGTGCTGATAATCGTGTATTCAATCAGTGAGTCAGGCTCAAAGTGGGTGATTGTTTCCTTTAACGCCAAAGGACCAATGCCAATTTTGCGGACCGAACCAACACCGTTGGGATCGGTCTGAAGACTTTCTCTGATGCGCCTGACCGGAGCGCCCAGCACTTGTCCAAAACGCTGGTGATCTGCAAAAAGAGCGAATACCTTGTTGCGGGGAACGTCGAATGTTTGCTGAATTTCAACTGTGTAGTTTGCCATCGGTTTACTCTGCCTGTTGGAAGTTTGAATGAATAATATCTTAATGTCGGGGGGTATTCCGGTAATCTCTTGGTGACTGCCCCATGACTTTCTTGAAGAGCCGGGAAAAATAGTAGGCATCATCATAGCCAAGCTGCCGGCTGATATCCGCAAAGGATAAGTGGGTCGTATCCAGATACTGGCACGCCTGTTCGACCTTCAGATGCAGAAAGTGTTGGATTGGGGAGGTACCTGTCTGCTCCCGGTACCGGGTGGCGAAGTGCGCAGGAGACAACCCCGCAATGCCTGCAAGCTGCTCAAGGGAAATCCGTTCATTCAGATGATTGCGCATGTAGGTGTGAATGATGTCAAGGCCACTTTTCTGTTCCAGGCTGGTTTCATTCATACTGAGTGGCACTGCCGCAAGCAATTGACGCAGCCGGTTCGCAGCATGAATCAGCCCGCGGGCCCGGAAACCTGTCTGGCGCACCGACAGAAGTCCGTTGAAGTCGACCAGCATACGAGGCTGGCGGCCCAGATGACGAATTCTGGTTGTGTTGCTGAAGCCCATATAACTTCCGAAATTACCTGCCAGTGGCCCGGTGTAGTGAACCCAGTGAATTGTCCATGGGTCGTCGGGATCTGCTGTATAGCGATGGTCAGCACCTGCCGGTAATAACAACAGATCGCCGGCATTTACTGTGTAAGGTTCGTTTCGAATATTCAGAAAGGCTTTGCCTTCCGTGCAGTAAATCAGCAAATGGTCATTATGGTGCATTCGATGCATATGGTGCCCGGCCGCGCGGCGATAATGGCCAAAAGCCAGAGGGTAGAGATCCCGGGTCAGGGGGTGGGTCTCAAGCAGCCTTATTATGGGTGCAGGTACCACATAGCGAACGCTGTCTTGTGGCACAGGCCACTGTGAGGTTTGGGTCATAATTATTGTTGAGATTCTGCCGGGTATCGAAAGATAATCCATCATGGTCGAAATTTAGTCAATCTCAAAGACTCCGCTTGCATGCTAGTCTTTTTCCAACCATAGCTGGTGTCGGTCAGCTTCAGCCAGCTTCCTGCATAACAACAAACGGGGACCTTACTATGAAGAACGTACCTCTCTTACTTGCTGGTGAATTTGTCCAGAGCCAGACCAATGACTGGATTGATGTCACCAACCCCGCCACAAATGAAGTAATTGCCAGGGCACCATGCACCACTCCTGCAGAAATGGAACAGGCAATTAAATCAGCGGGCGAGGCATTTAAAATCTGGAAGGAAGTGCCCGTTTCCGAACGTGCGCGGGTGATGTTGCGTTATCAGGCGTTGCTGAAAGAGCACCACGACGAGATCGCAGAAATTTTGTCACAGGAAACCGGCAAAACATTCGACGATGCCAAAGGCGATGTCTGGCGCGGCATCGAAGTTGTTGAACATGCTGCCAATATTCCATCAATGATGATGGGAGAGACGGTCGAAAACGTTGCGCGCTCTGTTGATACCCACTCCTGGATTCAGCCCCTGGGTGTTTGCGCAGGTATTACGCCGTTTAACTTCCCGGCTATGATTCCCTTGTGGATGTTCCCAATGGCTATTGCCTGCGGTAATGCGTTCATTCTGAAGCCCTCAGAGCAGGATCCGCTGACACCCATGCGCCTTGCTGAACTGTTTGAAGAAGCTGGCGCGACCAAAGGCATACTGCAGGTGGTTCACGGTGGCAAAGAGCAGGTAGATATCCTGCTGACAGATCCTGCCATCAAGGCTGTGTCTTTTGTTGGCTCGGTTCCTGTAGGCCGTTATATTTATGAGACAGGCTCCCGGAACATGAAGCGTGTCCAGAGCTTTGCCGGTGCCAAAAATCATATGGTTATCATGCCGGATGCAGATAGAGAGCATGTGCTTAATGCTCTGGTTGGTTCTTCCGTTGGTGCGGCGGGTCAGCGCTGTATGGCGATTTCTGTCGCCGTATTTGTTGGTGAAGCCCGGCAACTGATTCCCGAGTTGAAAGATGCCCTGGCCAAGGTTCGCCCAGGTGCGTGGAATGACCCGAAGGCCAGCTATGGCCCGATCATCAGCCCAAAAGCAAAAGCACGTGTTGAAGCGCTGATTGCCACAGGCGAGGCTCAGGGGGCAACGTTGCTGCTGGACGGGCGCGATTGCAAGGTTGAGGGGTTGCCCAATGGCAATTGGGTTGGCCCGACGTTGTTTTCCGATGTCACAACCGAGATGGATATTTATAAAGAAGAAGTATTCGGGCCGGTACTCTCGTGTATGGAAGTAGACACATTGGGTGAAGCCATTGCGCTGATTAATGACAGCCCCTACGGTAACGGCACATCCATTTTTACCAGCTCAGGTGGGGCGGCGCGTCGTTTTCAGCACGAAATAGAAGTGGGCCAGGTCGGTGTGAATATTCCGGTTCCTGTGCCACTGCCGTTCTTCTCATTCACTGGCTGGAAAGGCTCGTTCTATGGTGATCAGCACGCTTATGGCAAACAAGCTGTGCGCTTCTACACGGAAACCAAAACCGTAACGTCGCGCTGGTTCTCCAGTGACGTAACCGCGGAAGCAAACTTCTCTATCCACTTGCGTTGATTCAGCAATCAAAACGTCTGGTGATTCTGGAGTGATGTGATGGACTTTAATCTGACTGAAGACCAGTTGGCATTTCGTGAGGCCGCACGAGCGTTCGCGGAGAAATCCATGGCGCCTTATGCCGCCAAATGGGATGCCGGGCACATTTTCCCGGTAGATGTGCTGAAGGAGGCCGGGGGCATGGGTTTCATGGGTCTCTACACACCGGAATCCCTGGGTGGGATGGGGCTGTCACGGCTGGATACCTCCGTCATTGTTGAGGAACTGGCCTCTGCCTGCCCGTCCACAGCGGCGTTTATTACCATCCACAATATGGCGACCTGGATGGTAGCCACGTTTGCAGCCGAAGATTTACAGCAGCAAGTGGTGCCAAAACTCGCCAGCGGGGAGTGGTTGGCATCTTATTGCCTGACTGAGCCGGGGGCTGGTTCTGATGCCGCAAGCCTGCGCACCAAAGCGGTGCGAGATGGCGACAGCTATGTGCTGAACGGTAGCAAGATGTTTATCTCCGGGGCGGGTAGTACAGATATTCTAGTGCTAATGGCCAGAACCGGAGCTGCAGACAGCGGTGCCAAAGGTATATCTGCTTTTGTTATCCCGGCCGATGCCGAGGGTGTTTCTTATGGCAAGAATGAAGAAAAGATGGGGTGGCATAGCCAGCCTACTCGCATGGTCAGCCTGGAGAACGTACGCATCCCGGCTACCAATCGTATTGGCAACGAGGGTGATGGTTTCGCGATTGCCATGAAAGGGCTTGATGGCGGCCGCCTTAATATCGCCACCTGTTCTCTGGGCGGAGCCCAGGCCGCGCTGTTGCGTGCCAGAAATTACCTGCATGAGCGCGAACAGTTCGGCAAGCCGCTGGCCGCATTTCAGGCTCTTCAGTTCAAACTTGCAGACATGGCCACTAACCTTGTGGCTGCGCGGCAGATGGTTCGTCTGGGCGCGTTCAGACTTGACAGCGCCGATCCGGAAGCGACCTTGTACTGCGCCATGGCCAAGCGATTTGCAACCGATGCCTGTTTTGATGTGGTGAACGACGCCTTGCAGTTGCACGGTGGTTACGGGTATATCCGTGAATACCCGTTGGAACGCTACCTTCGGGATTTGCGTGTGCATCAGATTCTTGAAGGCACAAATGAGATCATGCGGCTTATTGTGGCTCGTCGTCTGTTAATTGATGGCGTTGCTGAAGCAATCCAATAACGGATTAGCAAATAACAGGGAAAACAGGAGATCTTGGTATGAGTGACCTGATTCAACTTGAAAAACGCGGGCACATTGCGGTGCTGACCATTAACAATCCGCCGGCCAATACCTGGACAGCCGATTCTTTGGCGGCACTAAAAAAGACCATTCTGGAACTGAATGCCGATAAACATATATTTGCATTGGTGGTTACCGGGCAGGGCGAGAAGTTTTTCTCTGCCGGCGCAGATTTGAAAACCTTTGCCGATGGCGACAAAGCCAGGGCTAACGAAATGGCCCAGTTGTTTGGTGATGCCTTTGCCGCTCTGAGCAGCTTTCGGGGTGTGTCGATCGCCGCAGTGAATGGCTATGCCATGGGCGGTGGCCTTGAGTGTGCTCTGGCCTGCGATATTCGTATTGCCGAGGAACATGCCCAGATGGCGTTGCCAGAAGCGGGTGTTGGCCTGCTGCCCTGTGCCGGTGGCACACAGAATTTGCCATGGCTGGTGGGCGAAGGCTGGGCCAAGCGCATGATTCTGTGCGGTGAGCGGGTAAAGGCAGACAAGGCACTGACAATAGGGCTGGTAGAAGAGGTTGTGCCATCCGGGAAAGGCCTTGAAAAAGCGCTGGAACTGGCAGAAATGGCTTGTAAGCAAAGCCCGTCATCCACCGCCCGGTGTAAAACACTCATCATGAGCAGTCGTGATGGCCGCAGCCATTCCGATAGCTGGCGCATGGAGCGGGAATTGTTTGTGGAATTGTTCAATACCGAAGATCAGAAAGAAGGCGTAAATGCTTTTCTGGACAAGCGCAAGCCGGAATGGAAGAACCGCTGAAGCCCGGGCATAAAAAAATCGAAGGAACAGTTATGAGCGACCAACCCGTGATTTTTGAAGAGTGGGCAACCAGTGACGACGCCCTGATTGCTGTGGCGCGGCTGAATACCCCCAAGGCACTGAATTCACTATCGTTGGAAATGATTCGCCTGCTCACCAGACAGTTGCACTTCTGGGCCGATAACGAGCGGGTTCAGGCCGTATGGCTGGAAGCCGAAGGCGATACTGCCTTCTGTGCCGGCGGCGATATAGTGGCTCTTTACCGAAGCATGACCGAGCCCGGAGACGCAGCAGAAGGCAAGGCGTTCTTTGCCGAAGAGTACGAGTTGAATTATCTGATTCATACATTTTCAAAACCGGTTATTTGCTGGGGCCACGGCATTGTGATGGGTGGTGGCATGGGGATTATGCAGGGTGCATCTCACCGGGTGGTAACTGAGGGCTCAAAGCTGGCCATGCCGGAAGTGTCTATTGGTTTCTACCCGGATGTCGCTGCGGGTTGGTTCCTCAATAAAATGCCCGGCCGAACCGGCCTGTTTCTGGGGCTGACCGGGGCCCGGGTAAATGGCGCAGATGCGTTGTTTACCGGCCTTGCTGATCGTTTTATCTGCCATGAACTCAAATCCGATGTAACGGCTGGCCTTAAGCAGCAGAGTTGGCAGGGCAAAGACGCTCACGGAGTTGTTTCCAGTATCTTGCGGCAATTTGAGCAACAGAGTTCCGATGCCTTGCCGGAACCTTTGGTTCGCACTCATTTCGACGAAATTAACCGTATTACCGATGCAGACTCCCTTGCGGAAGTTATTAGCCAGTTGAAAGACATTCCGGTTGATGACAGTTGGATGGCGAAAGCAACCAGATCGCTGATCTCTGCCTCGCCAGTCTCTTTCGCACTGGTTTGGCGACACCTCCATGACTGCCGGCATGACAGCCTGAAGCAGGTTCTGGATAAAGAACTTGTACTGTCCCGGAACTGCCTGGGCAAAGGAGAGTTTGCAGAGGGAGTTCGTGCATTGCTGATCGACAAAGACCGGCAGCCACGCTGGCGGTACGCCACTCTGGACGAGATAGACAGCGCCTGGATTGACGATTTCTTCAAACCATAGCCAGTTCGCCATCTGAACGATGGTTTACTCGATTAAAGACAACAATAAGGAGACAGAGGTATGGCAGCGATTACGTTTATCGGGCTTGGCCATATGGGTGGTCCCATGGCCGGTAATCTGGTTAAAGCCGGGCACAAGGTAACGGTATTTGATCTGTCCAAGGAAGCCGTACAGGCGCTGGTTTCTGAAGGCGCGGAAACGGCGGCTACAGCTCATGAGGCAGTCAAAGGTGCAGCATGTGTTATTACCATGTTACCTGCCGGCCAACACGTAGAGGCAGTTTATCTTGGTGACGATGGTCTGCTGGCAAGCTTGCCTGAAGGTACGCTTGTTATTGACTCTTCAACGATTGCAGCGGAAACAGCTCGTACGGTTGCGGAAGTTGCCGCCACCAGAAACATCCCGTTTTTGGATGCCCCTGTTTCGGGCGGTGTGGGGGGTGCCAAAGCGGGTACTCTGACATTTATTTGCGGTGGCACAGACGATACCTTTAACAGGGCCAGGCCGATTCTTGAAGATATGGGAAAAAATATCTTCCACGCCGGACCATCCGGGGCGGGTCAGGTCGCCAAAATCTGTAACAATATGCTGCTGGCGATCCTGATGTCTGGCACCAGTGAAGCACTCGCACTGGGTGTTAAGAATGGTCTGGATCCTGCGGTACTGTCTGAAATCATGAAACAAAGTTCAGGCGGCAACTGGGCGCTGAATGTGTACAACCCATGGCCAGGTGTTATGGAAGGTGTGCCCGCTGCCAATAACTATGATGGCGGGTTTCTGGTCAATCTGATGAATAAAGATCTGGGCCTGGCCTTTGACAACGCGGTTAAAAATCACGCGCCTATTCCTATGGGTTCGCTCGCCCGGAATTTATTTGAGCTTCATGCCGGGCAGGGTAATGGCGCGTTGGATTTTTCCAGTATTCAGCGGTTGTACAATCCTGAATAGTGTTGTCTGAAGGCAAAATGCTGTTGAAAAGCCCCGTAATGCGGGGCTTTCGGCGAACAGGCTTATCTAGTTTTCTGTGCCGGTAACCGTATTCAGTATTTCAACAACCGAACTGGCCATGTTGGCACAGCGCATACCATCAAATGGAAATATTGAATCAAAGCCCCCGTTAATCTTTTCTTCCAGAATGCTGCGCAACTGACGTCGCGCGCGGAATAACCGTGTTTTTACCGTTATCACGCTTATACCCAAATCTTCGGCAATATCGGCCACCGACATTCCTTCCGCTTCACGCAGTACAAAGGCAACCCGCAAAGTATTCGGTAACCTCGTTACTGCCGCTTCGATGAGGGTACGGAATTGTTCGCGCCCTTGTTCGCTCTCAGGGTTCAGTGTTTTGGTACCTGGAAAGGCGACCACTGAAACACCGAGATTCTGAGTCTCGTTTACAGAATCGTATTCCTGGGTTGGCCGGATTTTACGCAAGCGCATTTTGGCGGCATTCAAGGTGATACGGGTAATCCAGGTGGCGAACTTTGCCTCGCCCCGAAAATCGTCAATGCGGGTAAAGGCAATCAGATAGGCTTCCTGAACCACTTCTTCGGCAATAGCGTCGCTGTCGACAATTCCGCGGGCTATCCTGAACAGCCTTGGGTTCATGCGCCTGATGATTTCCCTCACCGCTACCTCGTGGCCTGTGCGTGCCAGGTCGACCAGGTCAGATTCAGGTGTATCAACGCCTACCGTTATGATGTCCAGTGTTTCAGCAATCAGTTTCATGTTAACCCCGGGGCTCTTGTTTTGCCTGATGTCAGTATGTCGTTAACGGATGGAAATGCAGTTTCTACGTTGTCGTCCAGCCCTCCTGCACGGATTGCCGAATCGTCCCAGCCTTCGTCGCCTGGATTGCCTACTACAATACGCCCCACCATGCCTGCGTGCTCATGGGGAAGGCAGTAATAGTCATACACCCCCGGTACCGTTAATGTTAGTTCGAAACTGTCGTCCGGTAGCAGATATCCGCTGTTAAACGGTTCTGCTTTTTCAGGAATACGGCGCACGTGCCCGAATAGTGACGGGTGATAAGCCGTTACTGTGTGAGAGTTGCCGTTGTCCCGGTTTACAAATTTCAACGCTGTTCCCGGTTTGACAGCCAGGCCGAGCGGGTCAAACCAGACCCGTTCGCCTCGTGCTGTACCCTGCATCCCGATCAGCACCTGCGGCTGACCGGATGCAAGCACCGGCATATTAACTGCCAGCAGCGCGCTACCCGCTACCATTAACAGTTCACGCCGAGTCATGATCATTTTGCCAGCCGTGCCTTTGCACTGGCATCGTGGTGCAGTACAACGTGAGCGTGTGGTTTCTCAACGCCAGGATGGCCTGCGTTGTAGTAGATATCTACGGATTCAACATGATGCTTGCCTACAGCAAGGTCATCATAAGCTACGCCGTTTTTCAGTTCTTCCAGCGGGGTCATGTAGATGGTTGCAGACAATTTTCCATCATGGTCATAACCCAGGAAAGGGCCGGCCGGAAGTGTTGCCGGATCAACAAACAGTGTGCCTAGTCCGGGCAAGAAAGCCGGAAGGGGAAGTACGTCGCTGACTTGTACATAAGGGCTGGCTGGCGGCATTGTCTCGAGCTTGCTCTCATCGTGTGCAAACGCCACCGATGCGCCAAGCAGGCATGCGGTAATAGACAGGGCTTTTAACATTTTTAATCTCCAGAGTTGGGCTACACCATTTTTTGGTCTCCGCTGATATAGATTCAGGTGGGCGAGAAAGGTTACAAACTTATTTGCTTGCCCCTGTTAGGCTATTTGAACCGCTATTGTGCAATTCATATAAAAGTAACCTTTTAAAAACTCCAGCATCCAATCCGTCGTACGCCTTAGGTATTAACTTGCAAAGCATCCCGGAACACGGGTACGGCAAGTACGGGCGATTGCTATCGGTGTAATCTGAGACTGGAGAATTAAAATGAGAATAAAAAGTCATTCATTCGCGCGAGGCATGATCTGGCTTCCTGCGATCAGCCTGGCAGCGCTGCTGGGTGGGTGCGGGGGGTCGTCGGGTTCAGGCACTGCAGACACTGCCACACCCTTCGGTGTTTCTGGAACGATGCCTGCGGCCAACGCAGAACTTGTGTCGATCCGCTCAACAATATCCGCAACGTTCAACGACACCGTGAGTCGCGATTCCGTAACCGCTAAAAGCTTTCGTCTCCAGTGCCCGGCGTTCGTTTCTGTCGCTGGTTCGGTTGAACTGGCAGACGACGAGCGGGTCGTTACCCTGACACCAGATGAGCCGCTGCCTGAAAACAAAACGTGTATTGTAACGGTAACAGACATTACCGATGCAGATGGACGGCCTTTGAATCAGCCGGTCAGTTGGACGTTTAATACAAATGCATCGGCCGAGACTCTGGCAGAAGGGAAGCAGATATTCCGTTATGACACATTCGGTGATGAAATATTCTGGACCGATGTGCTGCAGATGCACACCGTTGTTGAGACTGCGGTAGATCCTGTAACCGCTTTGACCGTTGCTGGTTTGAAGGTTGATTCAGAAGCGTTGCCGCCGAGTGTTGTAGAAGGCATTTTGAACGAAAGTATCAGCCTCACCGATCCGGCAACAACGGTTGCACTGATTGACCTGGATGCCGTAGTGGGCATAAAGGGCACCGTTGAGGACGGCAAAATTACCCGCTTGGGTGTTACCTGTGCACTGTGTCACTCTACTGTAGACGACTCGTTTAGCCCGGGTATCGGAAAGCGTCTGGATGGCTGGCCGAACCGTGATTTGAACCCCGGACTTATTATTTCCCTGTCGCCGGTACTGACCGAAGCCCAGAAGACCATTTACGGCTCCTGGGGAAAGGGAATGTACGATGCCAGATTTAATTTTGATGGCATTAGTAGTCCTCATGTCATTACTCCTGCATACGGTTTGAATGGTATTCATAAAACCACCACCACAGGAGATGGTGACGATATCGCCTACTGGAACCGGTATGTGGGTGTTACCCAGATGGGTGGGCAGGGATTCTTCTATGATCAGCGCACAGGTGTTGTCGTTCAAAACGGTACGGTGGACATGATCAGTAAAAAGCTGCCGGCCCTACAGGCTTATCAATTATCACTTCTTGCTCCGGAAGCACCTGAAGGCTCCTTTGATGTCGTCGCCGCAGCGCGCGGTGAGTTGTTGTTTAATGGTCAGGCTCAGTGTGCAAGCTGTCATACCGGTCCGAAATTTACCGATGCCAATACCCGCCTGCATGCTCCATCTGAAGTGGCAAGTTTGGTAAATGGTATGGAGCCGGACGGCACACCTGAGTACGCTTCACGCACTGCAACCAGGCAGTACAGGACTGCACCGCTGGAAGGAATTTGGCAGCATCCTCCCTATTTCCACAATGGCAGTGCGGCAACTCTGAATGACGTTGTCGAGATGTATAACGAGAAGCTCAATCTGGCACTCGCTGACAATCAAAAGAACGACCTGGTTGAGTATCTGAAGTCTCTTTAAATCGGATCTTTAAACGGTTCGTTGTGAACAATTACAGGTGCTGTGAAATACAACACCTGTAATATTTTTTGAGTGCCAGATTACGGCCAGTTTGCCGGTACCACAAACACCCTGTCGGCTTCCTTCCAGATACCCTCGCCGAGGTCCTGCCTTAACACAGAAAATAGCTGCGGAATATTGCGATTCCTAACAAGCTCCAACGCATCTTCAATAGGCTCATGCCTGGGTGGTGTGCTCTGAACCCACGGGCCAATCCAGTGTGGTTTGTTCAGCTTTACCCACCCTGAGGTGTCTGTTAATTGTGCCTCAGAGACATACATCCATGTCCCCCACAGGTGATTTTCCGGCACATAACCGGGTGTTGGCATCTGTTGAGAGCCTGGCTGGAAAAGATACCCGGGCATAAAGATTCGTGGCGTGATAACACCGGAAATTCCCGATGCTTTTAGCAGGTTCGCTGTCTGCGGGTGTTGGGTTCGCTGGCTTTGATTGTGGAGCATGCTATGAGTTTTCAGATCCAGCCTGTCGATGGCATTGGGCCCATACCACAGAGCTTCCTGATCGGGCTTTGGAACACCCAGATAGTACTTTATGGCAATTTCATGGTGTTCAATCCTGTTCTCAATCGGGTTGTGAACGACAAAATCCAACTCTCCAATCGTGCGCCCGTCAACATGTATCTGCTGGTTTTTCAGCAGAATGTTCCAGCCAAGCAGGTTTTCAAGTAACACCTGATAGAGGCGCTCAAAATAAAATCCAAGTCGCTTCTGCGGTGGCTCAAGCAGCAGCGGTGGTGCGAGTTCCAGGTTCTGATCCCATGCCCTTAACACATGAATGTAATCTTTTGGCAAGTAATCTGCGGGC
>DATJDA010000259.1:0-2081 GCA_035497695.1 Marinobacter sp.
AGGGTAATCCAGGATGATCGCCTGAGCCAGGATCGCCAGATCATAAGCGGTTGAATAGTGATCCTTGGCAGGTAAGCCTGTCGCATTTTCAAAGTGGGTATCTTTCATTCCCAACAATTGAGCCTGCTGGTTCATAATGTCTACGAATGCCCCTTCACTGCCGGCTACAAATTCCGCCAGCGCTACTGAAGCATCGTTACCCGACTGAATAATCACGCCTTTAATCAGCGTCTCAACTGAAACACTCGTACCTTCCCGAATGAAGGTTCGTGAACCCGGCGTTTTCCAGGCATTAACACTGATTGGCACCATATCTGTTTTGGATATACGGCCTTCATCCAGCTCCCGCTCAACGATATAGGCGGTCATCATTTTGGTCAGACTGGCCGGCGGCAGGCGCTCATGGCTATTGTCTTCCATGATGATTCGCCCACTCTTTGCATCCATGAGTACGTACGAGCTTCCCCCGATTTGTGGCGGAGAGGGAATCAGAACAGCTTGCGCCATCGCATGGCCAGCCAGCATTGAAGCCATTAATAAAATTGCAAAAATAGAGCGGAATAATGATTTTAGGATCATGGAACGGTTCATTCGTCGTAGGTGTGTTTTATGAAGTGTTCAGTTTATGTCTGTTAACAAAATCGTCTGCGAGAAGCCTTCAGCTTTCAGTATGCCTTGAGTACGCCTGGCGCTGTCTTCACTATCAAACGGCCCTACCTGCACCCGGTGGTAGCGGCCGGAGTCGGTATCAATAGCCCTTACCCGCATCGGATCTGTCAATACAGCACGAGCTCTGGAGAGCAGCTTTTCGGCCGGATCCCGATTGCTAAAGGAACCAAGCTGAACAAACAAGGCGCGGTTGTCGCCGGCCATTTGCCCACTGGCCACAACGCTGCTTTCCGGTTGGCCCACAGCTTCACCGGGTAAAAACGGCTGCCCGGCAAGAAACATGGTGCCATCTGGCCGTATCGTGATTGCCGCTACCTCTACTCTGGCAGTTCCTCTTGCCTGATAACCCAGTTTCTTGGCGGCGGCATAGGAAAGATCAATCAGCCGGCCACTATGAAATGGCCCCCGATCATTAACCCGGACAATAACAGAGCGGCCATTATCCAGATTCGTTACCTTGGCATAGCTGGGAATTCGTAGAGATTTATGGGCTGCAGACATCTCATACATGTCGAATGTTTCGCCATTTGATGTTTTGTGTCCATGAAACTTCTCGCCATACCAGCTTGCGATACCTCTGGAAACATAGTCATCATTACTTTCAAGCACCGAGTACTGCTTTCCCCATACGCTGTAGGGGGACTTGTTGCCTGCTTTTTTTGGGGCTTCGTACACCGGCCTGGCATCGGTAAGCCCGGACGCATCAAAATGACCGGAAGGTGCTCTGTCCTGACTAATTGTGTAGCGTGAAGAATGGTCGGTCTGTGGTGGTGCCGACGCACACCCGGCCAATACCAAGGCAGAGACCAGTGCCAGCGTCCACGAAAGCGAGGATTTGACGTTCACAGCCTGGAATTCCTCTTATATGTTATCCACCAGAATTTCTGCAAGCGGCCATCGGCCCTATTGTAACGGTTTATCACCAACATTCACCATTACCAGCCCGCCACATTTCCTATGCCGTGATCATCCGGCGGTGAGTGTGAATAGACATTAATACCCCGAAGGCGGCCAGTAGCGTGACACTTGATGTTCCACCATAACTGATCAGTGGCAATGGCACACCCACGATTGGCAGCAACCCACTGACCATACCCACATTGACAAAAACATAGATAAAAAATGTCATGGTGAGTGCCCCGGCCAGCAGCCGGCTGAATGAGTCTTGCGCTGTGACAGCAATGTACAGGCATCTGAGAATAATCAAAAAATACACGGTCATTAAAATCGATATACCAATGAACCCAAACTCCTCAGCAAGAACCGCGACTATAAAGTCCGTATGGCTCTCGGGCAGGAACTCAAGATGGGATTGCGTTCCCTGCAACCATCCTTTGCCATCATAACCACCTGACCCGATGGCTGTTTTGGATTGAATTATGTTCCAGCCGGCACCAAGCGGATCACTCTGG
>DATJDA010000260.1:0-10133 GCA_035497695.1 Marinobacter sp.
ACGTCCGCCAGCACAGATCTGGGGCAGCCTATATTCAGGCGCATAAAGCCACTGCCCTGTAAGCCAAAAGAAACACCCGGATTCATGCCTACCCCGGCCTCGTGCACAAAGAACCGGGCAAGGTCGGCGTCTGTCATGTTCAGTTTTCTACAGTCCAGCCACATCAGGTAGGTAGCTTCCTGGGCAACCACAGAAATAGCGGGCAGGCGCTGGCTGATCTGGCTCTCAACGTAATCCCGGTTTGCCTTCAGATAGGCCATCAACTCATCCAGCCAGGCACCACCTTCGCGATAACCGGCCTCAAAGCCAGCGATACTGAACGGATTGCACTGAGGCATATGCATGGAGTCAAACACGGCCTTCATAGCCTTGCGGCGACTGGCGTCCTGAATCACCAGGGCGGACAGACCCAAGCCGGGGATGTTAAAGCTTTTGCTTGGGGCAATAGCAGTTACTACGGCATCGTCAGGGCCTGCAAGACGGGCTAGTACAGTATGAGCCGGTTTGTCATCAAAGGTCAAATCGCAGTGAATTTCGTCAGAAAGCACAACCAGTTTATGGGTGCGGGCAATCTCGAGAACGGCCCTGAGTTCACGCTCTGACCACACCCTCCCAACAGGATTATGGGGCGAACACAGCATAAGAATGCGGCTATCCGGATGGGCAGCACAGGCCTCAAGGTGATCAAGATCCATGCGATAGTGGCCCGAAGACTCCTCCAGAACCAGGGGGTTTTCAACCACCACCCGACCGGTTTGCCGAACAGATCTGAAAAATGGCGGGTACACCGGGGGCTGAATAATAACCCCCTCACCCGGCCCGGCATAAGCCATACAAGCGGCGTGAAGCGATGGCACCACGCCCGGAGCCATCAGTAGCCAGTCCCGATCGATTGCCCAGTCGTGCCGTGTCTGGAACCAGTCCATAGTGGCTTGGTACAGACTCTCCGGAAACACAGTATAGCCATACACCGGATGGGCTGCCCGCTCAGTGAGCGCTCGGGTGATGGCTTCAGGTGCCGGGAAATCAAGATCTGCCACCCAGACTGGAATAACATCATCACGCCCAAACACGGTTTTACGGGCGTCGAATTTGACGGCATGGGTCTGCTCACGGGACAGCAGCAAATCGAACGGAATGGTCACAAGAACTCTCCATAACGGATTACACCAGAGCGGCGCCTGTTATTGTGGGGCCAGTCCCGGCCTGCCGCAACTTTACAACGGTGGAAGCAAGAGCACGTCAGTCCGGAATGGCCGGCAAATTATATTTATGCAATAACCTTCGCAAAGACCGGCATTACGCACATGTGCCGCTTGCAACCAGACAAACTTTGGTCGAAGGTTAACGACGAATTCGATTAATTTCTTTCATGATACGGAGGTCTGGCTATGAGTGTCCTGCTTTTGCTGATCAGTGCACTGGTGCTGATCTATCTTGGCATTGGCGGCAAAGCCGCTGCCGCAATTATGGTCATTGCTACTGTCGCCGGCTTATTTCAGGACGAATGGCACATCTTCAGTATTCTGTGTGGCGGTGTACTACTGGCACTTGCTCTGATTCTTGTGCTGCCGAATCAGTTCCGACTCCATAAACTCAGCCACCCATTACTTAACTGGGTTCGCGGCCGACTGCCCAAACTGTCGTCTACCGAATCTGAGGCTCTGAAATCCGGCTCTGTAGACTGGGATGGTGAACTCTTTTCCGGCCAGCCAGAATGGAACAAACTGCTGAATGCCAGGCCGGCAAAGCTGTCTGACGAAGAGCAGGCATTCATCGATGGCCCCGTAGAAAAGCTGTGCGCCATGCTGGATGACTGGAAAATCACCCAGGAACAGTACGACCTGTCCGATAAAGTCTGGAAATTTATCAAAGAGAAAGGCTTTTTCGGACTGGTTATCTCCAAAGAAGCCGGCGGACTGGGCTTTTCCAACACCGCGCACTCTGAAATCGTTATGAAAATCTCCACTCGCAGCGTATCCGCCGCGGTGACGGTTATGGTGCCAAACTCTCTTGGGCCCGGAGAACTGCTTACCCACTACGGTACAGAAGAACAAAAACAGCACTATTTACCCCGGCTGGCCAGCGGGGAAGACGTTCCGTGTTTCGCACTGACCTCCCCCGTCGCCGGTTCAGATGCCGGAGCAATTCCAGACAAAGGCATCGTTTGCAAAGGGGAATGGGAAGGCAAGGAAGTGCTTGGTCTGAAAGTTACCTGGAACAAACGCTATATCACGCTGGCTCCGGTAGCGACGCTGATTGGCCTGGCCATCAAAGTTTATGATCCGGACAAACTGCTCGGTGAAAGTGAAGAAATTGGCGTAACCTGCGTACTGGTGCCCCGCGAAACTGAGGGCGTGCACGCCGGAACCCGTCATTTGCCAATGAACACGGTGTTCATGAACGGCCCAACCTGGGGTAACGATGTGTTCATCCCCATGGGTCAGGTAATCGGCGGCCAGGAGATGCTCGGCAAAGGCTGGACCATGCTGCTGGAGTGCCTGTCTATCGGCCGCTCCATCTCCCTGCCGGCGCTGGCTACGGGTGCAGGTAAGGTGGCCAGCCTTGCCACAGGCTCTTACTCATACACACGGGAACAGTTTGGCCGCTCTATCAGCCAGTTTGAGGGCGTCCAGGAAGCTCTGGAGCCTATCGCAGGCTATACCTATATGATGGATGCTGCGCGCCTGCTCACCTCAGGTATGCTCGATCGCGGTGTTCGGCCAGCGGTGCCATCGGCCTTGCTGAAATACCACAACACCAATCTGATGCGCGAAGTGATTAACCATGCGATGGATGTAGTTGCCGGCAGGGGTGTTATTACCGGCCCACGCAACTTTCTTGCCAGAGCTTACGAGGCAGTACCCATTGGCATTACTGTAGAAGGTGCCAACATTCTTACCCGCAGCCTGATGGTGTTCGGCCAGGGCGCCATACGGTGCCACCCCTTCATTGTCGAAGAAATTGAAGCAGCCGGCATGGAGGATCAGAACGAAGCGGTCAAGAAATTTGACGGAATTTTCTATCGCCACCTGGCCCACACTACCCGAAATGCCATGCGTGCCTTCTTGCTGGCACTGACAAAAGGCCATTTGGAAGCGGTACCCCGTCAGGGCAAAATTCAGTCCAGCTATCGGCAACTGGCCCGTTTTTCTGCAGCCCTCGCGTTCATGACCGACGTCACCCTCCTGTCTGTTGGGGGAGGGCTAAAAGCCCGCCAGCGACTTTCTGGCCGAATGGCAGACTGCCTGACCCACCTGTATTACGCCACGGCGGTTATCAAGCAATGGCACGAGGAAGGCTACCCGGATAACCAGCGCCCACTGGTAGACTGGTGCCTTCAGACTTGCCTGAGAGATCTGCAGGACGCGATGCGTGAGGCCATAATCAATTTCCCGATACCAGCACTGCGCTGGCCACTCCGCCTGCTGGTCTTTCCCCTTGGTGCCACAGGCCTGAACGGCCCGGGAGACGAGCTTGGCACCCAGGTGGCCAGCACCATTGTGCAGGACACCCCACTGCGCAAGCGGATTAGCCGGGGTGCCTACATCACCATGGATCCGGAAGATCCACTGGGCCGGGTACTGAATGCCTACAAACTGGCCAATGAAACCGCCGGTATGCGCAGTCGCCTGCACGACGCGATTCGCCACCGCAATGAAGATGAACTGGACGGCATTGCCCTGCTGATGGGCCACCAGCGCAAGGAACTGGTGAGCTGGGCCTGTGCAGAGGGCATTGTGAAAGCCGAAGAGTGCGACAAACTGGAAGAGGCATTAACCGCCCTCTACGATGTGATCCGGGTTGATGCGTTTGATGAAGAAGGTCTTAAAGCGCTTTCGCGGTGCTCCAAAGGTAAACGCAAGGTTGTCGAACGGCCGGCAGACGAGTAACGCTGGTGCTGTCAACAAGCCCTGCAGCACATGCAGGGCTTATTCTGTCACAAGCGTTTACTTCATGGGTCCGCCCTTTATTCCGGATGCTGTCTTGCCCACCGTATATTGTGAAACTTCGTCGTTTATCCGTTTGATCAGTATGTTCAGTTCTTCCGCGGCTTCGCCAGTCTGCGTGGACACTCCCTGAGCTTCGTGGCTCCGCTCTACCAAAGTACGAACGTTGTCATCCACCTGTCGAGACGTAGCTGCCTGCTCCTCGGCTGAAGCGGCAATCATGTTATTCATTTCCATCACCCGGCCAATGGCCCCACCAATTCGAATAATGGCTTCACGGGAACGGGCTATGGCATTTGTTGATTCCTGCGACAGCATCGGACAACTGCATAGCGGTTAGCACCAGGTGATGAATTGCGATCGTCGCGGCTGCAACAACAACAATCAGGGCATCCCGGTACAAAATAGTGAGAGCAATCCCTCCGAAGATGTGAAAGTGCATTTCAATCTCACCACCACGGGCCTGGATCATAATCGCCGAAAAGAGCATTAGCAGTACTGCACTGATACACCCTGCTGCCCGCGTTCCACGAAACATGGCGTAATTACCTAACGCCAGCGCCCCGGTAATCAGCGACGCAATGACAGAAAATGTCATCGTGTCATGCCCGAGGGGAATCAAAAATGCCACAAACGGAACGTGAGCCAATAATACCGTTAACATCTGCTTGTCGCTTTTCAGCAACTGAGCCGTTGTATTTATACTCTTACTTGTGACGACTTGACCGCTCATTCTTTCTTTCCTTTGAAAGTGGAGACACAAGCTCTCGTAATAGTGAGTTATAACCTCATGAGCCTGTATAGCACTCGAATTTTCCAGGCGCATTATAGTCGTTAATAACGTTTATTGAGCAGCTTCTAACCCTGATAAACCGGCCAGTGCTCGACTATTTTTCCATCACGAAATGCCAGTAGATCGCCAAACTGTAGCAACAAGGCCTCACTCTGCTGAGGCCTGAGAAATACCTGATCCCCCACGTTCAGACCAACACCCGGCGAGGCAGTGACAAGCTCCTGATTTGAGCTTCGGCCATAAAGGCTGTTGTTCTGCAGCCCTTCTGGCGAAACGAAATCGGCCAGCCAGTTACCGCCATAAATGAAGAAACTGGCACGCTGGTTTACATCCCACCATGAAAACAGGTTTGATTTGCCGTCCAGTACCGGAATATTCACTTTCCCGGTGGACTTGAGTACCGGGCTGGCAATAAAGAATGCGGGAATATGGTCGCTTAGTGATGGCACATCAAAGTGCGATGGCATGAGCATGGCCGAGCCAACCGCCAGCTCTGTGCTCAGCCTTTCTGATTCATGCAGCCGATAACTGGGGCTGCCAGCCGTATTAAGCGTGAGGTTGTCCCGCCACAACGCCGGATACTGCGTGCGGGTGAAGTCGACAAAACCTTGGTAACGAGCCATTACCCGGGCCAGCAAGGTGCCTGGCGTGCCTAGAATAGCAGGTACTTCCATACCCACAAACGGGTCATAACCCATGAACCCGGAGAATTCCAGATGCTTCGGATTCTCTGCTATCAGATTCAGCAGGGAATTCAGGGTATTGTTATCCGTTACTCCCCCGCGATGCAGGCCTACGTCCAGCTCAATGTTAATTCGCAGTTTGGTGTTGCGTGCTTTCGCCAACTGAAGATAGTTCTGCAAACGCTCAGGTGCATCAACCAGCCACTGGATTCTGGGTGTCGGATCAGCCTCTCCACGGTACTGTTGATAAAACATCTGGACTGACCGGGCAGGTAGCGGCTTCCCAAGTAAAATGTCGGCTTGCGGAAAATACCCGGCTGTCTGATTCAGAAACGGCTGGTGGAACGACATCAGTTTATCGGTCCCGGTGCGGCTGGCTACATACTCCATCAGGCCTTTTGCCGGCAACGATTTTTCAACCAGACGCAGTGCCTTGCCACTGCGCTGCAAAGAGGTATTAACTACGCTTATGTTGTGATCCAGCCGGTTCAGATCAATGAGCAGTACCGGCCGCATGGGTCCTGCTTTGCGTAGCTCGGCGTTCAGTGCCTGAAAGTAGGCCGTATAAGGCCGGCCTTTATCACCCGGCCGAAGCCACGCCGCACCAGCCAGCAGCGCTGCACTACCAAACAAGCCAGACAACAAAAACCTGCGACGATTCACCATACTGCCTCCTTCACACAGCGATACTCAGGCACCCAGGACTGAACGCAGATGAGCGTTCAAAAAACGACCCTGTGGATCCAGACCCTCACGCAGCCCGGTGAACTCCCGCCACTTCGGATACAGCTTCTCCAGATACCGCGCATTCAGCGAATGCAATTTGCCCCAGTGGGGCCGGCCATCGTACTTCCAGAAAATCGGCTCTATAGCGGCAAACAGATTGTGGTGATCCATGCGGAAATGCTGATGTACCGAAATAGCGCAACTGTCACGCCCGTGAAACATGCTTAGTGGCACATGGTCAGCCTGAACATAACGATATTCGATGGGAAACCAGGTTTGTAACTGGGCCCGCTCTATCAGCTGCAGAATTTCCCGCAAGCAGGCGGGGCCGTGCTCAGCAGGCACCGAGTATTCCATTTCATTGAACTGTACGGATCGCACATTGGAATAAATCTCGTAGGATTCACCAATACGCTCATCAAACGTAGCCAGATGGCGCAGATTATTCAGTAAAAACCGCCGGGCCGCCGGGAAATCACTGCCGTACTTGTCGAGTTTTTCCAGCAGCGTTACAAATTCATTCCCGCCGCTTTCAGCTTTGTTAACAGCGGGTGTAGACGGTTCATCCGTTTCGTTTAAGGCAACCGCCAGCGCGTAATCCGAGTGGGTAATCACCAGCATTTCCCAACGCTGATTCTCTGTGGTGTGTTTGTGGATGTCCGCCAGCAAATCTTCTGTTTTTGCGACCCACATGGTTTCCCGCAAACGATAACCTGGCCGGTTTTGCATGGTTATACGGGTGATCACACCCAAAGCCCCCAACGAGACACAGGCCGCCTGAAAAATATCCGGGTGATGCGTGGCATCACAATCCAGAACCTCACCACCGGCAGTGACCAGTTGCAACCCCGTAATATAACTTGAATAAGAGCCATAATTCTTACCCGTGCCGTGGGTAGACGTGGCGACCGCACCGGCCAGTGTCTGGTGATCAATATCGGCCATGTTGATAAGACCCTGGTCAACATCTTTCAGTGCCATGCCCATAAGCGCCATAGAGGTGCCTGCACCAAACTCTGCCTGATGCGTCACCGGATCATGGCTGAGCAAGCCATTGAAATAGCCCAGCGACAGTATTGTGTCATCGGTTGGCACCAGAGGGCTGAAAGAGTGCCCTGCACCTACCGGGCGGATTGTTCCGGTGCTATGGGCGATTACATCGACCAGTTCATCCAGGTTTTTGGGTGCCAGATACCGGGCCGGCAGGCAGCTTTGCGCACCCGACCAGTTGCGCCAGGGCACCATTCGTTCCGGACTCAGGGCTTGCGCAAGGACAGTATGACTTCCAAACGTGCCCGCAGCACCCACTGCCGTCAGGGCACCGGCATATTGCAGAAACTGGCGACGGCTTATCGACATATTGACTCCCTGTTCACGTACTCCCCTCCATAAGCGGCATTGATGGGCATTCGGCAAATTACATTTAATCCGTTATTCACCATCAAAAGCATACCTCTTAAGCATTATTTGTCCGTAAACGTGGAGAAAATCCTTTTTTGATTTTGATTTTAGTAATAAGATAGAGATTCGTTATGCCTTAAAAGCATATATGAATATTCCGGTGAGTTATATGGAACTGACATTTAACAAAGTTACAAAGTCATTTGGCGGACTCAACGTCATTAAGCACTTCAGCACCACCATTAAAACCGGTGAAATTGTTGCCCTTGTGGGGCCGTCCGGTTGTGGTAAATCGACGCTGCTGCACATGATTGCCGGCCTTCAGAAGCCGTCCACCGGATCTGTGACCGCCAACGGTAAACGTCTCGAAAAACCATCGCCTGAACGTACACTGGTGTTTCAGGAGCACGCGCTCTACCCCTGGTTAACACTGGCCGGAAACGTCGCTCTGGCGCTGGAGTTTCAAAACACCGCGAAACAAGCGGCGCTGAAAGAGGCCATGAAATGGCTGGCCAAAGTGCAGCTGTCCGGCTTTGAAAACTACTACCCGCATCAGGTGTCTGGCGGCATGCGGCAACGGTGTGCGCTGGCGCGGGCATTCATCGCCCGGCCAGAAGTGCTGCTGCTGGATGAGCCATTCGGCGCGCTCGATGCGCTGACACGCATGACCCTGCAAAGTGTGCTTAAAGATCTGATTGCAGAAGAGCGGCCCACCGTCGTGCTGGTAACCCACGATGTGGATGAAGCCTTGTATCTGGCTGACCGGGTGCTGGTATTCAGCAGCCGGCCCGCCACCGTGTTAAGTGAAATAGAGCTTGGCCACTTACCCAAAACCCATGATTTATCAGCCCTTGTCGGTATCCGGCGTAACGTGCTGAACAAACTGGGTATCGATACTGACACAACTCCGGCCCATGCCGGGGAAATAGGAGAAACTGTATGATTCGCTGGCTGATAACGGCCGTTCTGGCTCTGACACTGGTTAGCCCGGTGTATGCAAACGAAGAATTCCGGGTTGGTTATGTCCGGGTTATGGACGATGCTCAGGCCATGCTGGCTTATGAAGCGGGTCTCTATAAAAAATACGGGCTGGATGCAAAGCTGATTGAGTTCAGTTCCGGTACCGACTTGATCAAGGGTATTGTGGGTGGCCAGTTGGATATTGGCGTGCTGGGTTTTTCCAATGCGTTCACCTGGGTGTCCCGCGGCGCTGATCTGAAAATTGTTGGTGGCGCACAACGTGGCTACCACTCGCTGGTAGTGCGCAACGACTCTGGCATCAACAGCGTTGAAGATCTCAAAGGCCGCAATCTGGCTTCACAGAAACAGGGCAGCACCGCTGACATCGTACTCAAGGGCGTAATGCTGGCGAACGCCGGACTGCAACCGGACGATCTGAACATTATGGGCGTTGCACCCGCAGTGGCCGTTCAGTCTCTGGTCGGTGGCCGGGTAGATGCGGCTTTCCTGTTCGAGCCGTACGATCGCATTGCCCAACTGGTTGCGCCGGTTAAGCAGATCTATGAAATTGGTGAGGTATGGCCATTCCCGTGCATGGTGGTTATTACCTCCGGCGACACCCTTAAAAACCGCAAAGACGTGATCTGGGCAGCTTTGGACGCACAGCGTGATGCCATTGAGATGCTGGAAAATGAGCCAGAGAAAGCATCACCCTACATCACCAGCTACTTTATCAAGGAAGACGTTGTTAAATCACTGAACCAAGGTGACGTTCCATCAGAAGACGTTATTACCCAAGCCATTCAGACCAACGTATTCAGTGCCAAACTGACGGATGCAGATATCAGCCGCATGAAAGAACTGGCTATCATTATGCAGTCACAGGGCATTCTGCCGGATGACAAGCCTTTCAATGTTGATGCATTACTTGACCTGTCCTGGCAAGAGGCTCGCGGGCTTTAAGCATGAGCACTCATCAGGCAACCGGCGTTGCCAGCAAGCGGGCTTATGTGATTGCCATCGCCGTTATCCTGTTTTTCTGGCAGGTAGCGGCGTGGTTTCTGCCCGATTTTCTGATGCCAGACGTTCACACATCCCTCCTGCGCTTGTGGGAGGAGCTGAACAGTGCCGGGTTCTATGAGGGGCTTGCAAACAGCATGACACGGCTCGGTGCCGGTTACGGTGCTGCATTGTTCTTCGGAGTCATCCTTGGGCTGGTGGGCGGTACGCTGAGCGCCGTGCGCAGCCCGCTCAAGGCGGCCATCATTATTCTGCAGTCCATTCCATCGATTGCCTGGGTTCCGCTATTTTTAATTCTGATGGGCTTCGGTAATCTGCCAATCATTATTGTGGTGGCAATCGGCGCTTTTTTCCCAACAGCGCTAAGCGTGATGAATGCCACAGAAAGTGTCGAGCGGGTACATATTGCGGCAGCCCGGGTAATGGGCGCGTCCAAAACACAGATGCTGACACGAGTATACTTTCCGGCTGTCACTCCGGAACTTATTACCGGTGCTCAACTGGCTTTTGGTAATGCCTGGCGCGCACTGATCTCTGCGGAAATGATCGTTGGTTTCAGTGCCGGCCTTGGTAAGTCTCTCGCCTATTCCGGTGAAATTG
>DATJDA010000261.1:0-15813 GCA_035497695.1 Marinobacter sp.
GCTGACCGGGCACATGCAAGTGCCGAGAGTGCTCGCAGTTCACAAGCTGCAGCGGCTGCTCTTTCAGCAGCCCAGGCCCAAGAACTGCAACAACAGATAGATACTCTGGAGGCCAAGACGACTGAACGCGGGCTGGTATTAACGCTGGGCGATGTTCTGTTTACTACTGGCAGCGCGGAGATACAGGGCGGAAGCAACCAGAACCTGGAAAAACTGGTGAACTTTTTAAACCAGTACCCGGACCGTCAGGTTCAGATTGAAGGTCACACCGATAACGTGGGCAGTGCTCTGTTTAATCAGAATCTTTCACGTCAAAGGGCCGAATCCGTTCGCCAGTACTTGGTGGGTAGAGGCATTAATAGCGGCAGACTGACGGTTTCCGGGTTCGGCTTTGAGCGCCCTGCGGCCAGCAACGATACCGCAACCGGCCGCCAGCAGAATCGGCGTGTGGAAGTCGTTATTGAAAACGGGGCATAAAAGATGCTGCGATATCGTGATTTCTTCCCAATGGCCGCCAGCACAACAAAAACAGCGGGCCTGGGAAAGGGATTCCAATTCGGTGATAACTTACCTTTGGGCATTCTGATAACGAATACGGATGGCGAATGCCTCTACAGCAATATTGCTTATCAGAAGCTTTGCGGTAAATCCGCTCACGCACTTATAGGATCGCACTGGAGTGAGGTAATTCACCCTGAAGACCGTGACATGGCGATTCGGCAATGGCGCGCCGCTGTATCAGGAAACGATTCCTTTTTATATGAGGTACGATTGACGTCTGCAAACGGAGACATTGTATGGATACGCCGCAACGCCGCTTTGATGACCGACCAAATCCCCGGCGACGGTTATGTTCATACGATTGAGGATATAAGTACCTACAAAATACATGAGCAGGCACGAGTAGACGCTGAAGAGGCGCTTTTCGAAGCTGAACAGCGGGCACAAGTTACCCTGGATTCCATAGGTGACGCAGTATTAAGCACCGATACCGAAGGCCAGGTGTCTTATATGAATGCAGTAGCCGAAACACTAACGGGTTTTAATCGCAAAGAAGCTGTTGGACGGCCATTGAATGAAATTTTCAATGTTGTCGATGCAAAGACTCATAAACCAATAACGGATCCCGCCAGGCGTGCCATCGAAACAGCCAGCATTGTTGCTCTGGAGGCGAATGCTTTATTGATAACCAAAGAGGGGGGAAGACTGGCAATCGAGGATTCCGCGGCACCTATACATAATCGCCACGGTGTAATTATCGGTGCGGTGATTGTATTCCGCGACGTGCAATTCTCCAGGGAAACCGCCTCCCGGATGGCTTACCTTGCGCACCACGATGACTTAACTGGCTTGCATAATCGCAATGCCTTCTACGAGCGCTTTAAGCAATCTGAAGCACTGGCACAACGACACAAAAAATATATGGGTCTGTTATTTATTGATCTTGATAATTTCAAAGATACTAACGATATGTTTGGCCATGACTACGGCGATGCAATCTTGACCAAACTGGCAGACAGATTGCGAACGTATGTAAGAGCAACGGATACAATCTGCCGTTACGGTGGTGACGAGTTTGTGATTCTGTTGAGCGAGATTGACCAGCCAGGTCACGCGTTTGCCATTGCCGACAAAATACGTGAAGCGGCGTCAAAACCCATAGTCATTGACGACCACGATCTTGTGCTCAAACTCAGTATCGGGGTTAGTGTGTATCCAGAAGACGGAGAGACTGCCGACGAATTGCTGCGAAAAGCAGATGTCGCTATGTACCTGATCAAAAAAATGAATCGTCAATCCGTTATTCGAAATCCAGTGAAAATTTCAGAGAACCGAAACGACTGGCCTACCGGATGGGATCGAAGGCGGTCAGGCGCGCGGCCTCCTTCTTGACCACGGCGTAACATTCGCAACAAAGCGCTTCGAGTGCTGGCCTGTCAATCACGGTTATACAACCGCGGTTGTATTTTATCACTCCCCGCTTCTGCAGCTTGCCTGCGGCTTCGGTGACACCCTCGCGGCGAACACCGAGCATATTGGCTATACGCTCCTGGGTCATCATCAGACGGTTACCCGGTACGCGATCAAGCGACAAAAGCAGCCAGCGACTGAGTTGCTGATCAATAGAATGGTGCCTGTTGCACGCAGCAGTTTGAGACATCTGAGCAATTAATGACTGGGTATAGCGTAGCACCAGACTTCGCACGTTATCGTCGCGATTAAACTCGGTCATGAAATCTGCCGCACTCATCTGATACGCAAAACCCGGACTTTGTACAACCGCCCGATTTGGTGCGCTCTCTCCTCCCATGAACGCAACAACACCGACCATACCTTCACTACCTATAACGGCAATTTCAGCCGATGCTCCGTCAAGCATAACGTACAGCATCGAAACGAACCCCATAACCGGAAAATAAACGTGTTTTAGAAGTTGACCCGACTCATGAATAACGTCGCCTAGCGTAAGTTCGGCCAGGTTCAGACGAGGAAAAATTCGATCTCTGACACTTTTTGGTAGGGCAGCCAGCAAATAATTCTGATCTGGGTGTAATTTAGCAGTCATATCCACCTCCAATAGCGGAACTGCTGTACTTCGGAACACTCCATGCTCACGTAACTGACAACTTATTTTAAATAAATATGTCAGTAAAAACAACAAGATAACACAGAATAATAAATCTGAATGTAGAAAATTCCAAGACAAGACAAGACAAGACAAGGCAAGACAAGGCAAGACAAGACAACGCTTTGTAACAACCGCTTGCCAACGCACGTACATTGTAACAGAAATGTAAAATTAGTTCTGTTCCAGATCAACAGAGTGGCATTCGTTTCGCACTCTACCGTGGTTAATATGTTAGTAACAACTTACTTACCAATACAGAACGATCCAAATATTTTTCCCAGCAACTCGTCCGGTGTGAGACGCCCGGTTATCTCTCCAAGAGCGTCCTGGGCCGCTCTCAGATCTTCGGCAAGTAGTTCACCGGCACCATAACCTTCCAGTTGAGCCTGCCCCTGTATTAGAGAAACCCGTGCACGCTCCAATGCATCCAGGTGCCTGCGGCGAGCCAGAAAGCCTCCCTCTGTGGTAGTGGCAAAACCCATACATTGTTTCAGGTGATCACGAAGTATATCCAGGCCATCTGAAGATTTGGCAGCGAGCCGGATCACCGGATGACTGTCCGCATGGCTTCCGGTTATACCGGGTTTTTCCCCCGACAAATCCACTTTATTGCGGATGATGGTAATTGGCGCTTTTTCCGGCAACTGATCTATAAAATCCGGCCAGATTTCATGGGGATGGGTTTTATCTGTGGTGGTGGCATCTACCATCAGCAAAATGCGATCTGCCTGACGTATTTCTTCCCAGGCACGGGCAATACCGATTTGCTCAACTTCATCGGGGCTATCCCGTAATCCGGCGGTATCAATTATGTGCAGCGGCATGCCGTCAATGTGAATATGTTCCCGGAGTACATCCCGGGTAGTGCCCTCAATGGCAGTGACAATAGCTGCTTCACGCCCGGCCAGGGCATTCAGCAAACTGGACTTCCCGGCGTTGGGCCTGCCCGCGATAACAACTTTCATACCATCCCGCAGAATCGTTCCCTGCTGTGCTTCAGCAAGAATGGTTTCAAGTTCGCCAAGCAGGTCTGCCAGGTCACTGGCAACTTTGCCGTCGCCAAGAAAATCGATTTCCTCTTCAGGAAAGTCGATGGCGGCTTCCACGTAAATCCGCAATCCGGTGATGGCTTCGACCAGTTCATTAACCCGGTGGGAAAATACACCCTGCATGGAACGCACGGCGCAGCGCGCAGCTTGCTCTGAACTACTTTCAATAAGATCCGCAATGGCTTCGGCCTGAGCCAAATCGAGTTTGTCGTTCAGAAAAGCCCGTTCTGAAAACTCACCAGGACGTGCCAGGCGGGCACCATGGCTACACACTTCCCGCAACAACAGATCAAGAATAACTGTGCCACCGTGGCCTTGTAGCTCGAATACGTCTTCACCGGTAAACGAATTCGGGTTAGGAAAGAACAAGCCTATACCTTCATCAATAAGGGTGCCGCGGCTATCAAGGAAGGGACCAAAATGGGCATAGCGCGGCTTGGGAGTATAGCCAAGCATCTTTTCGGCAATATCCCTGGCCTTAGGGCCGGAAACCCTGACCATGCCCACACCGGCCCTGCCAGGCGCTGTGGCGATGGCTGTTATGGTATCGGAACTGTAATTCATGAAAGTCCCCAGGTGCTTGCTGAAACAACAAAGGCCCCGTATAGGAGCCTTTGTCTGGTTCGGGTCACAGTTAGAAGTCAGCGCTTCTTGGCCGCTATCTCTGCTTCAATCTTACGGGTAATGTACCACTGCTGACTGATTGACAGAATATTGTTCACCAGCCAGTAAAGTACCAGACCTGCCGGGAACCACAAGAAAAATACGGTGAAAATCAATGGCATCAGCTTCATGATTTTGGCCTGCATGGGATCCGGCGGTGTCGGATTCAAATGCATCTGCACGAACATACTGATACCCATCAGAATTGGCAGAATGAAGTAAGGATCCATTTGAGACAAATCCTGAATCCACAATACAAAGGGTGCATGGCGCAGTTGCACGCTCTCAAACAGGACCCAGTAAAGCGAAATAAAGACCGGCATTTGCACAAGAATGGGTAAACACCCACCCAGTGGGTTAATTTTTTCCCGCTTATACAAGCCCATCATTTCCTGGGACATGCGTTGGCGATCATCACCGTATAACTCTTTAAGCCGGGTTAGCTGGGGCGCAACAGCCCGCATCTTCGCCATGGATTTGTAGCTTGTGGCCGAAAGATGGAAGAACACGGCTTTTACAGAAACCGTCAGCAAAATAATAGAAACCCCCCAGTTACCCACAATACTGTGGAACCACTGCAGGATGTAAAACAGGGGCAAGGAGATGAAAAACAACCAACCAAAATCAACTGTGCGGTCGAGGTTAGGGGCCAGATTTTCCAAACGGTCAATCACTTTTGGCCCAACGTAAGCTTTCGCACCAACTTCTGCAGTGCTGCCTGGCGCGACGGTAATCGATGGGTAAACAAAACCCATTACGTGTAACTGACCGCGTTGAATCGTCTGAAACCGGGCGGGCTGATCGCGCTCCGGAATCCAGGCGGTTAGAAAATAGTGTTGAATAAAAGCCAGCCAGCCATTGGTAACGGTTTTATTGACTGGTGCTTTTTTCAGATCATCAAAATCATATTTTTTATAGAGATCATCTGGTGAGCTTGTAACCAGACCCAGATAGGCCTTTATTCCCATGCTGGTCTGGGCAGTCGGATCGGGAGCCTCGTCACGGACAATGCTGCCGGTGAAATTGGCTTGCCAGTTTTTATCAGACTGATTATTTATCAGGTACTGAATATCAATCTCATAACTGTCACGTTTGAATTCATACCGTTTGGTGATTTTAACGCCATCACCCGTTTTGTAGCTCAGATCGACCGTTAACTGGTCTTTGCCTTCGGCAAGCTCGTAAGCATTGGCAGCCGTTTCATAGACTGGAGCAACCCCGTTTTTTCGATTATCCGGGCCGTCTTTTCCGATGAGCCCACTTTCAAGGATATAAATCCGGTTAGCGTTATCCGACAGAATCTGCAGTTGTTCTTCGCTGTGCAGCGTTTTGTCGAATTTTCGCAAGTGACTGCTGATAAGATTCCCGCTTACCCGGTCTATCACCAGATTAAACACATCGGTCTGAACGGTAATATACTGATTTTCAACGGTAGATTTACGGGCAGCTTGTGCTGTCTGTCCTGAGTCCGGCGTGGCAAACCCTGCCTCGTGGCTGGTTTCTGAGGACTCTTCCGGAAGCAACATGGAGTCTGCGCTGCTGTCTATGCGGGGCGAGGTGGTTTCTACGGTCTGTATTGTTTGTGGTTGCTGATGGTAATCATCATTCCAGGCTTGCACCATCAAATAACTGACAACAGCCAGGCCGGCAAATAATACAATGCGTTGAATATCCATAAATTTACTGTTTGGTCTGGTTTATAATTTGAGGGTGATCTGTATGCACGCAGGTGTTAATGGATTCTGCGTGTTCAGCCTGGGATATGCCTGGTACCGGATCATAACCGCCTTCGGCCCAGGGATGACATCTCAACAATCGCTTAATCGCTAAAAAAAGCCCCTTCAATGCACCATGGTGTGTTATTGCCTCTACGGCGTATTGGGAACAGGTGGGATAGTGGCGGCAGTGGCTGGCCATCAGAGGGCTGATTGCGTACTGATAGAAACGAATGGGGAGGAGCAGAATTTTACGCATTAACCCGTTCCTGTTCCCACGGGACCAGCAGTTTGTGACGATGCTGGCCCAGGTGGCTGGTGTGGACGGTATTTGGTTTTTACCCGCCCCCAAAGATCGTTCAGTGAAGCACATACTGCCTGATTATCAAGGCTTGTAAGCCCCTGTCGCCCAAGCACAACGATGTCCAGTGCTGGCAAATTTCGCTGATGCCTGAAGGTTTCCCTGACCAGACGTTTAATCCGGTTTCGTTGTACAGCCAGTTTCAGGTTTTTTTTTGAAAATATAAGGCCAACCCTGGCGTGCCCGAGTGTATTCGGAGCTGCCAGGATCAGGAAATTCCGGTGCGGAACTTTTAGTTGTACATCATCAAAGACTTTACCGTAATCCGCTGGCTTCAATAGCCTGCACGATTTAGGAAAACCCGAAGCCTTCATGAGGCAGACAACACGTTACGCAGAGAGACGCACACGGCCTTTGGCACGGCGACGGGAAATGACCTTACGACCATTAGCTGTTGCCATACGAGCACGGAAACCGTGAACGCGTTTACGCTTCAGAACACTGGGTTGAAACGTTCTTTTCATGGTGATGATCTCACAATTCGTAAGTTGGTCAGTTAGTAATTGGCTGAAAAGTTTGTAGCCAAAACAGGTGCGGCATTCTAGGCAAATACTGAGGGGAATTCAATGTTTATTAATCCCGGGGTACCTGGTCTGTGGGTTGGTGAGAAACAAACCACGTGTCTAATTATAGTTATCAGTTCTTTTAGAATGTCTTTAAAGCTTACTACTACTGTTATTAGCCAGCCTGTTCTCTGTGGGTAAGGGATTAAAAGTTAATATTTTCATAAGTTTATTCAATTGATAAGGGTCTTGATAAGGCGGATTGAGCCCTGTGCACGAACGGTTTATGAAATGTTAACAAAATGGGATGTCCAATTTTCTGTCTGTTGTCCACCGGCCATCTTTGACTTTCTCACAGGGTTTAATGGTGGATGCACACACGTTGCTGTGGATAACTATTTTTGAGTATTTTGTGTACACAATGTTGTGTGTAAGTCTGTAACACGTTGATAAATATCGAATTAGATTTGCACAGGCTGTTTAATAAGTGTCTTTGGTACTTTCGTTAATGAGTTCGTCAGGTTAGAATCCGGGCTCATCTTTGGTGGTTGGAGTGGCCGTTTTCCGACTTGAGACTTTTCAGAATCATCAGGAGAAGAGGCTATCGTGGCGAACAGTATGTGGCATCAATGTCTTGAAGTACTCAGGGACGAGTTTCCCGCACAACAATTTAATACCTGGCTCAGACCTCTTCAGCATGAGCATCAGGACGGGCAGTTGATGTTGTTTGCCCCTAATCGTTTTGTAAAGGACTGGGTGCACGAAAAGTATCTGCGGCGTATTGAAGAAGTATTGAAGGACCTTAATGGCGGACAGGCACCTCGGGTAAACATGAAGGTAGGTTCTGCGCCAAAACCTGGTGAGAAAGTCATACGGTCAAAGTTGCCACAGAAGAGTAATGGTGGTCTTCAGGATGATGTCAGTGGACGTATTACCGAGGAAGAAAAGGGTGTAGCGAGTACCGCTCTAATCCAGCCAAAGTCCGCTTATGGACAACGTACGGTGCAGGTAGAAGGGAATATCAAACATCAGAGCTTTCTGAACGAAGGCTTTACGTTTGACACCTTTATTGAGGGTAAATCCAACCAGCTTGCCAGAGCGGCGTCCGTGCAGGTTGCTGAAAATCCTGGTGGCGCTTATAACCCGCTGTTTCTTTATGGTGGAGTTGGCTTGGGCAAGACTCACCTGATGCACGCAATCGGCAATGAGATGGTGCGGCGGGATCCTGGTGCGAAGGTGGCGTATCTGCGTTCTGAACGGTTCGTTGCAGACATGGTAAAAGCACTGCAGTTGAATGCGATCAACGAATTTAAGCGTTATTATCGATCAGTTGATGCGCTGTTGATTGATGACATTCAGTTTTTCGCCCGCAAGGAACGCTCTCAGGAAGAGTTTTTTCATACATTCAATGCGTTGCTCGATGGTGGGCAGCAGATTATTGTTACCTGTGACCGGTTTCCGAAAGAAATTGTGGATATGGAAGAGCGGTTGAAGTCCCGTTTTGGTTGGGGACTAACCGTTATGGTCGAGCCGCCGGAGTTGGAAACCCGGGTGGCAATTCTGATGAAAAAGGCCGAGCAGGTTAATGTCAAACTAAGTAGTGAATCTGCTTTTTTTATCGCGCAGAAAATTCGATCAAACGTACGTGAATTAGAGGGGGCGCTTCGTTTGGTGATAGCGAATGCTCACTTTACCGGTTCTGAAATTACTCCGCAGTTTATCAGGGAAAGTTTGAAAGATTTGTTGGCGCTGCACGAGAAGCAGGTGAGTATCGACAATATTCAACGCACAGTCGCGGAATACTACAAGATAAAAGTCGCTGATCTTTTGTCCAAACGCAGAACAAGAGTTGTTACCCGGCCGCGACAAATAGCGATGTCTTTATCCAAAGAGCTCACCAGTCATAGTTTGCCGGAAATTGGTGATGCCTTTGGTGGTCGTGATCACACCACGGTGTTGCATGCGTGTAAAAAGATCGTGGAGCTTCAGGAGCTTGACCCAGGCATCCGCGAGGATTATCAGAATTTTATGAGATTGCTGACAACCTGATAGTAAACTGGTATCACAGACCAGTAATTAACCATTCACCCTTCCAACAAAAGAACGCTGAGTGCCATGAAACTGACGATCAGCCGTGAATCGCTGCTTACCCCACTGCAAAGCATTGCCGGTGTGGTAGAAAAAAAACAGACCATGCCTGTGCTTTCCAACGTATTGCTGGTAGCGGAAGGTAATACCCTGACATTGACCGGCACGAACATTGAAGTGGAACTGGTTAGCCGGATTACACCCGTACATATAGATCAGCCAGGACAAATAACGGTGCCTGCCCGCAAGTTGTCGGACATCTGCCGGGCGTTGGGTGAACAGAGCGAAATTGAAATGACCCTGACGGGTGATCGGTTGCATCTGCGTTGCGGTGCCAGCCATTTTACTCTGTCTACGTTACCCGCTGAGCATTTTCCGAACGTGGAAGATGAAGCGGAAAGCTTTCGTCTGGAGCTGCCACAAAAAGAGCTGAGCAGAATGTTTAATGCAACAGCCTTTGCCATGGCCCAGCAGGATGTACGTTATTACCTTAATGGTTTGTTGCTGGAAGTTGACAACGCTCATGTGCGAACCGTCGCAACCGATGGTCATCGACTTGCGATGGCACATCTGGAGTTGCCGACCGGCTGCCCTGAGCCAAAACAGGTTATTGTTCCGCGAAAAGGTGTACTTGAACTGGCGCGGTTACTTGAGGATGTTGAAACACCGGTTACCCTGGTAATTGGTGATAACCATCTTCGGGCAACCGTTGGCATGTATACGTTCACCTCTAAATTGATTGAAGGTAAGTTTCCGGACTATAACCGGGTTATTCCCCGTGGGGGTGACAAGGTAATACTGGCAGATCGCATTACCCTTAAAAATACCTTGCAGCGGGCAGGCATTCTGTCCCACGAAAATATCCGTGGCGTCCGTTTGAATCTGACCTCTAATGAACTACAGGTGTTTGCCAATAATCCGGATCAGGAACAGGCTGAAGATGCACTGGCGGTCGACTATCAGGGCGAATCCCTGCAGATCGGATTTAATGTAGGCTATCTGATCGACGTAATGAATGCACTGGACGATGAACAGGTGAAAATTACCCTTTCAAACCCGAACAGTAGTGCGTTGATTGAATCACAGAACGATAACCGCTGCTTGTATGTGGTTATGCCAATGAGGTTGTAGGAGAGTATTTAATGGGCACCGTTTCGAATGGAATCAAAGGCGCATTCAGAATTGGCCAAACACTGTCTGTTCTCGGGCGCACGGGTGTCAATTGGGTTATGGGAGACAGGCCCCCTACGCCGCGCCTGCTCCGGCAAACGTTTGAATCTTTGGGCGCTACCTATATAAAGCTTGGTCAGTTTATTGCCAGCTCACCAACATTCTTCCCTAAGGAATATGTTGAGGAGTTTCAGTATTGCTTGGATAAAACACCAAACTTACCCTTCAGTGTAATCAAGAAGATTATCAAAGATGAACTGAAGCGGCCTCTGGATCAGGTTTATTCGGAAATTGATCCCGTTGCTCTCGCTTCTGCCTCCATAGCTCAGGTACATGCTGCCCGCCTGATCACCGGTGAAGATGTCGTTATCAAAGTTCAGAAGCCGGGCGTTGAGAATATTCTGCTGACTGATCTTAACTTCCTTTATGTGGCTGCAAAGATACTGGAGACACTGGCGCCTAAACTTTCCTGGACGTCTCTGTCGGGAATTGTCGAGGAAATCCAGAGAACCATGATGGAAGAATGCGATTTCATTAAGGAATCGAACAATCTGAAAGTTTTCCGCCAATTTTTGATCGACACGAATAATGAGGGTGCCGCTGTACCCGAAGTGTACGACCATTGCAGCACTCGCCGGGTTTTGACGATGGAGCGTTTTTATGGCGTACCATTAACAGATTTGGAGAGCATTCGGGGTTATGCACGAGATCCTGAGCACACCTTGATTACTGCCATGAACACCTGGTTTGCAAGTTTGACCCAGTGTGAGTTTTTCCATGCGGATGTGCATGCGGGCAATTTGATGGTTCTGAAAGATGGCCGTGTCGGATTTATTGATTTCGGTATTGTAGGGCGAATCAAGCCGGATACCTGGCAAGCTGTCAGTGATTTTATCTCCGCGGTGATGGTTGGTAATTTTGAAGGCATGGCAGATGCCATGATACGTATTGGTATCACCCGCCACACGGTACAGGTAGATGCACTGGCCAAAGATTTACGCCGGCTCTATCGGCAGATGGACAAGATGGTTCCTGATCAGGTGCCATATCAGGCCGACAAAGCTGAAGACGATGTTAACCATATTCTGATGGACATGGTTAAAATTGGCGAGAGCCACGGCCTGCACTTTCCTCGGGAATTCGCACTGCTGCTGAAACAGTTCCTTTATTTTGATCGGTACGTGCATATACTCGCTCCCGAAATGGATGTGTTTATGGATGAGCGTTTAAGCATGCTTCATTGAGAAAGTCGCCTTCGTGGTCGGGCTTTTGTACACTAGGGCAGCGCTGCAGGGTATGTAGCGCTGCTTTTTTTTGAGTGTTGCTGAATATCTTCCTCTGCTTTCCTTCCGTCTTGAGTCGTTTGTTCTATGGCGCTTGTTAAACTTCAGACTGAGCATTTTCGAAATCTTGAGTCCGCGCCGGTTGATTTTTGTTCGTCTTTTAATCTTCTGTATGGAACAAATGGCAGTGGCAAAACCAGCTTGCTTGAGGCAATCGGCTATCTTGGTTTAGGACGGTCATTCCGGGTGAGCAGGCATCAGGCAGTAGTGAGCCATGGGGCGCAAAGGTTTACCGTGTTTGGTGGGCTTGATGGCGGCCATGCCCAGGCCGATCATGAAGGACAAACACACCTTATACGTCGTGTGGGTATTGCCAGAGATGTTGGCCGCAAAGAAACGACTTTGCGGGTGGATGGGGAAACCGTTCGCAGCTTATCGTCGCTGGCGGTGCATTTGCCGGTTACTGTCATTGATCCTGGAGCTTTTGATATTGTGTCCGGTAGCCCGGGCAAACGGCGTCAGTTTCTTGATTGGGCAGTGTTCCACGTGGAACCTTCATTTGCATCCGTCTGGCAACAAGGCCAGAGAGTAACATCACAGCGGAATCAAATGCTCAGAAATGGTAGACTGGACGAAGCGCTACTTCGAGTGTGGGACACCCAGTATGCAGCTCTCAGTGAGCGTATAAGTGAAGCGAGGGAGATTACCTTTAATCGCTTTAAAGTTGCGTTCACATCGCTGTTGAGCGAAATGATTGAGGAGTGGAGCGAGAGTTTAAGCATTGAGTTCTTTCCCGGTTGGGATCGAAATCAGTCTCTCGTCGATATTCTGGCAACGCACCGGGATCAGGAGAGGAGGATGGGGCATACGCTTTATGGTCCAAACCGTGCTGATATCCGGTTGAAATACCAAGGGCGTCCGGTGGCCGAGATATTTTCCCGCGGCCAACAGAAGACGCTGGTTATCCTGCTGAAGATTGCTCAGGGTATGGTTTTGAGCGAGATGGGCAAGCAGGTGACATTTTTAATTGATGATATAAATGCCGAACTGGATATTAATCATCGGGCAATGTTGGCCAGGAAGTTACAGACATTAGGGTGCCAGGCGTTTATCACCTCCATTGAACATCCCGATCCGGGGGTGTTGTGGCCGGATGGTGATATACCAACATACAAGATGTTCCACGTGGAACATGGCAAATTGACGGAAGAATAAGGTCCGTTTAACCTGATTACCCTCAGTAAACAGGGTGAGCAGGTATAGGCGATCGTCATACCTTTCAGGAGTCTCTAGATGAGCGAATCTGATTACAATTCCTCCAGTATCAAGGTATTGAAGGGACTTGATGCAGTGCGTAAACGGCCAGGCATGTATATCGGTGATACCGATGACGGTACCGGCCTGCATCACATGGTCTTTGAGTTGGTGGACAACTCTATAGATGAAGCACTGGCGGGCCATTGCTCTGAGATAGGCGTGATTATCCATCCGGATGAATCAGTCACCGTACAAGATAATGGTCGTGGTATTCCGGTGGAACTCCATGAGGGAGAAGGTGTTTCCGCCGCTGAGGTTATTATGACCATACTGCACGCTGGCGGTAAGTTCGACGATAACTCCTATAAGGTGTCTGGTGGTTTGCACGGTGTAGGTGTATCCGTAGTTAATGCGCTTTCATCCGAATTGACGTTAACCATTCGCCGCAACGGCAAAGTTTATGAGCAAAATTATAGCCACGGCGTTCCGGATGCCCCGTTAGCACCGGTTGGCGAAACCGATGCAACGGGCACCAAGGTGCATTTCATCCCGTCGCCCAAAACCTTCACCCAGATCGAATTTCACTTCGATATTCTTGCCAAGCGTCTCCGGGAGCTGGCCTTTTTGAATAGTGGTATTCGTATTCGCCTTACCGACGAGCGCTCTGGTAAAGAGGCAGTTTTTGAATACGAAGGCGGCCTTCGTGCGTTTGTTGAACATCTTAATACCAATAAAACACCTATTAACCGCGTATATCACTTTATCAAGGAACGACCGGAAGACGGCATCGTGGTGGAAGTGGCAATGCAGTGGAACGATGCGTTCCAGGAGCACCTTTATTGCTTTACCAACAATATTCCCCAGCGGGATGGTGGTACGCACCTGGCAGGCTTTCGTTCTGCGCTGACACGATCGCTGAATACTTATATTGAGCAGGAAGGTATTGGTAAAAAGGCCAAGGTGAATACCTCTGGTGACGACGCAAGAGAAGGGTTAACAGCGATTGTCAGTGTCAAGGTTCCGGACCCCAAGTTTTCATCACAAACCAAAGACAAACTGGTTTCGTCAGAAGTGAGAACCGCGGTTGAGCACGAGTTGTATCAAGACTTCAGCGCCTACCTGCAAGAGCAACCCGGCGAAGCCAAAATAATCGTCAACAAAATGATTGATGCGGCCCGCGCCCGGGAAGCTGCCCGGAAAGCCCGTGATATGACGCGCCGTAAAGGTGCTTTGGATATTGCTGGTTTGCCTGGAAAGCTGGCAGATTGTCAGGAGAAGGATCCGGCACTTTCGGAACTGTTCATAGTGGAGGGTGATTCTGCGGGTGGTAGTGCCAAGCAAGGTCGGGATCGTAAAACTCAGGCGATTCTTCCGTTGAAAGGTAAGATTCTGAACGTTGAGAAAGCCCGTTTCGACAAGATGTTGTCTTCCGTAGAAGTGGGAACACTCATTACTGCACTTGGTTGCGGTATTGGTCGCGAAGAGTTCAACCCCGACAAGCTCCGTTATCACTCTATTATTATCATGACGGATGCTGACGTAGACGGTTCCCATATACGAACACTGCTGCTGACCTTTCTGTTTCGCCAGATGCGGGAAATTATTGAAAGAGGCCATGTATTTATAGCAATGCCACCACTGTACAAGGTAAAACGGGGCAAGCAGGAGCAGTATCTGAAAGACGAAAAAGCTAAAGAGGCTTACCTGACACAAGCAGCACTGGAGGGGGCGCAGCTTTTTGTAAACCCCGAGGCACCTGCTATTAAAGACTCGGCACTAGAGATTATGGTTCAGGATTATCAGGCTGTGATGGCCATGATCGAACGCCTATCCCGAGCCTATCCGGCAAGGGTTCTGGTAGAGATGATTCGTAATGTGACGCTCAAACCAGAGCATCTGGCGGACGAGTCAGCGGTGAAGCGCTGGGTTGAACAACTGGGCGAAAGCCTGGGTGTGGAAACTCACACGGGCACCAAATACAGCTTCTCCGTTACCAAAGATCCCGAGCGGGGCTATTACCTTCCGAAGGTGACCATTTACATACATGGTATGCCCCATGAGCATGTGTTTGGCCATGAGTTTTTTGCCTCTCCAGCCTATAAAATGATTGCCCGTATGGGTGAGTCTTTGGATGGACTGATTGAAGAGGGCGCTTACATCCAGCGCGGCGAGCGACAGCAGGCAATACTTTCGTTTGAAGGTGCCTTGGAGTGGCTGATGAAAGAAGCCCAGCGTGGCCTGACTATTCAGCGCTATAAAGGTCTGGGAGAGATGAACCCGGATCAGCTTTGGGATACCACCATGGATCCTGAAACACGGCGAATGATGAAGGTAACCATTAAGGACGCGGTTGCTGCGGATCAGATCTTCACCACTTTGATGGGTGATGACGTTGCACCGCGCAGAGAGTTTATTCAGACTCACGCACTGGAGGTTCACAACCTGGACGTTTGATTCAGGCTGTTTATCGGCAATAAAAAAGCGGCAAGGTATTGATTCCTCGCCGCTTTTTTCATTCTAACAGGATTGCTGCCATTCAATTTAACGTGCTTTTATTTGAACCCTGACGTTGATTTGTCTTTCGCCTTCTTTTTTTCTTCTTCCTTCTCTATGAGATGCGGTGCCATTACCTCTTCCAGAGTATATCCCGTCAGTCGCCGGATGGTGCGCCAGAGATAATAGAAAATCAGCATCATCATGATCATTGAAGGTATGGCAATCATCGGGTAGCTCACCAGCGTCATACGCCCAAGCTCCTCGTTGAACGCCTGTGTTCCGGATGGACTAACGACAATCCAGCGGGCAATAACGTAATTCATAATGGATGAGAATAAAAAAGTACCGGCAAAGAAATAGCTGGCGTTGAGCAGGCGATGCTCAAACTCATCGACCCTGCCCTGCTCTTCCAGGGACTGGTGGATTTTGCCCACGTCCAGTATGGACGGGTTATAGAGCAGAGTTCGCACCAGAGGGTACTTGGTGCGTGTCGAAAAAAGTACGGCGAGACCAATAATGGCAGGCACCGCAGCCTCCTTAACAGCAAGCCATTGAGCATCCAGCTCGAACAGACCAATGCCTCCGGTCAGGCCAACGCT
>DATJDA010000262.1:0-10830 GCA_035497695.1 Marinobacter sp.
CCAGGCCGTAGATCAAATCCACAAGCGTGTTGGTGATCACAAAAATCAGGCCTACAACCATGAGATAGGCCACTATCAGCGGGATATCGCTTCGGGTTATGGCTTCCAGAAACATCAGCCCGACACCGGGCCACTGGAATACCGTTTCCGTAAGAATGGTATAGGCCACCATGATGCCAATTTGCACACCCCCAACGGTAATCACCGGCAGCATGGTATTTTTCAAGGCATGCAGAAAGTTAACCCGCATGGCACTAAGGCCCTTGGCCCGGGCATAACGAATATAGTCGCTTTGCAGCACTTCCATCATTTCTGCGCGTATCAAGCGAATAAACAGCGGCAGCATGATAGAAGCCAGAGATACAGCAGGCAGAACCAGATGCAGCAGGCCATCTTTGGTAAAAAAGCCAGACCACCAACTGCCAAACAGATGAACCAGGTCCTCACCGCGGCCATAAGAGGGCATGCCTCCGTTGGTGCTCAAGGCATCGTTCAGCCACTGCCCCCACCCGGTATCAGCAGGAAACATATTGATGGTGATACCAATGGAAAAAATCTGAATCAGCACAATAGCCGTGAGAAACACTGGAATTGAAATACCAACCGTACTTATGCCCATAAAAAATTTTGCCAGCCAGGCCTGGGGCCGTATTGCGGCATAAACTCCTATGGGAACGGAAAACACCAGAATAAGCAGGCTCGCACCAATCACCATTTCCAGCGTCGCGGGAAGATGATCAGCAATAACTTCCAGTGCCGGTTTGCTGAAAAAGTAGGAGTTGCCCAAATCCCCCTGAATGGCCTTACCGGCAAAACGCAGGTACTGCATAACCATGGGATCGTTTAATCCCAGCTCTTCACGAATGGCTTCTCTGTCTGCAGCCGAGACAGACATGCCCACCATTTCCTGAAGGGGGTCACCCAGGCCATCCTGAATGGCAAATGCGATTATGCTGATAACAAACATAACCAGGAATGCCTGAGATATCCGTTGAACCAAGAACGCTAACATGAAAAATGCCCGGATAAAGCGGATAACAAAAGGCCGGCCTGGGGATCACCCAACGCCGGCCTGCCCGGAAAGGTTATTACTCTACAACCAGGTCGCCCAGGTATGGGAAGTCCATAACGTTAAGAACTGGTTCAATCTTCACATTGGTCTTACTTGCCCAGGCCAGATCCTGCCAGTGCAGAGGTACAAAGGCAGCATCGTCGTAAAGACGTTTTTCAACGTCTTGCAGCATCGCCGCCCGCTTGTCCAGATCGGTTTCCACATTGGCCTTCTTCACAATCGCGTCGATTTCCGGATTGCAGTAATTGCCACCGTTGTATTGGCCGGCACCAGTATCGGTATCCGGGCAGAAGGTCAGGAATTCGAAAAAGTTAGCAGAGTCTTCGGTATCTGCGTGCCAGCCGATCATCATAATACCCGCTGATCGTGCATCAAATGCCGGCCAGTACTGCGCCTTCGGCAACGTTTTCAGATCCACTTTGATATTGATCCGCGCCAGCATGGCCGCCACTGCCTGTGCGATTTTGTCATCATTCACGTAGCGATTATTCGGGGCGATCATAGTGACAGTGAAGCCATCTTCATAACCGGCTTCCTTCATCAACTGCCTGGCTTTGTCTACGTCAAAGCGTGGTTTCAGAGTGTCGTTATGGCCCTGATACCCCTTGGGAGACAGTTGAGCAGCCGGGGTGGCAAAACCTTTCATTATCTTGGCGGCTATGCCTTCCTGGTTGATCACATAGTTAACGGCCTGGCGGACCTTTGGATTTTTGAACGCCTCAACAAGGTCCTGATTCAGATTAAGAATGATAACCCGGGTGCCACTCATGGTGACCAGATTAACTTTCTTGTCCCGGCGGATACGCTCAAGGTCATTTGGCGGTACCGGAGCAATGAAATCTACATCCCCTGAAAGAAGCGCAGATACCCGGGTATTATTTTCTTTGATCGGGGTCAGTACGATTTTGCCGACATTACCCGGGGAGTCTGTATCCCAGTAATCCCTGAAGCGCTCGAACTCCATGCGCACACCCTGCTGGCGCTTGGTAACGATATACGGCCCGGTACCTGACAGGTGTGTAGAAGCGTAGGAGCTGCCATTTTTGATAATGGCACTCTTGTCTTTGCCATCGCTGGTGGTACCGCTGTAGAACTTGCTGTCCAGCGGGAAAATGTAGGTCGCGGTATTCAGTAGTAACGGGTACGGCTCTTTTGTTACCAGATCAAAGGTGTAATCATCAATCACCTTGATGTCACTGAACGGCTGAAAGATCGCCTTGAAATCCTGGCTTTGCTGCAAGCGCTCAAACGTAAACACAACATCCTTCGTGGTCAGTTCGTTGCCACTATGAAACTTTACGCCTTTGCGCAGGTTAAAGCGCATGGTGTTGTCATCAATACGCTCCCAGCTTGTTGCCAGACGCGGCTCGAATCCGAAGTCTTTGGTCCAGCGCAACAAGGGGTCAAAGGCCATATGGCTTAACTGCAGGATGCCACCTGAGAGTTGTTCATGGATATCCAGAGTTACCGGATCGGCGTCGTACGCCACCCTTAGTTCCTTGGTCGCTTCAGCCGACATCGCCACCGGCGCGGCCGCCAGAATCAGGGAACCAACAAATGCTGTCAGTAATTTTCTCATCGCATTTTCCGTCATTGTTATAAGAATTTTACGGTACACCGGCACAGCTCAGATGCCAGTGTGTGCATTAGAAGCTAGTCGTCGAAGCGCTGAACAGCAATCGAAATAACAACATGGCATTATTCGTGATATGAATAACTCACCATTTCCAGTGAAGATTCATTGCCGGGTTTGCACTAGACTGGACGACCGATTCCACTTTCCCACGGACACTCCATGGCACTTAAAGCAACCATCCTTAAAGCAACACTTTCCATCGCGGATATGGATCGACACTATTATGCAGACCATCAGTTGACGGTTGCCCAGCACCCATCAGAAACCGAAGAGCGGATGATGGTCCGGTTACTCGCCTTCGCACTGAACGCCAGCGACCGGCTGGAGTTCACTAAAGGCCTGAGTACAGACGATGAGCCTGAGCTGTGGGAAAAAAGCCTGAGCAATGAGATTGAGTTGTGGATTGAATTAGGATTGCCGGAAGAGAGCAGGCTTCGCAAAGCCTGCAATCGTTCGAGACAGGTTATTCTGTATACCTACGCCGGGCGAGCGGTACCTTTATGGATGGAAAAGCATAAGAGCAAGCTGAGCCGCTTTGATAATCTGACCATTATCAACCTTCCCCAGGAATCCGTGCTTGCTCTTGGGGCGCTGGCCCAGCGCGCCATGTCACTCCAGGTCACCATTCAGGATGGTGCCATCGGCATAGCAGATGACACACACCATGTGCAGATAGAGCCCGAACTTCAAAGCCTAGCGTAAGACTTCGGGGTTACCCTTGCCGGCAACCGCAGCGGCTTCTTCAGCGGTCAGTAATTTCGTATCTGGCAAACCATGCAAATGTGCACAAGCCTCAAGCACATGGCCCCAGCACGCCTGGTTTACAAACTGCATACCGAACTCATCCAGAGTACCACCGCGGTTACGGTAGCCCAGCACACGCGTACTGCTGGCCTCTGGCAGGATTGGCCACAGGTGGCCACGAACCACCTCCGGGCGCATGTGAGAGACCAGCACACGCATGCGCAGGCGGCTCGGAAATAACTGTCCGGCCAGCTCATCACTTGCCACATACTCCGATTCCCAGCGATCGCGCGGTGCACGGAAACGCCCCGGCTCTTGCAGATAGACGACGCGATAACCCTTCTCCGCCTCCCTCAGGCGCTGTGCCGCGCGCAATACCTGCTCCAACTGGTAGCTGCCATTGGCAATTAACAATAGCGGATCGATACCGTCATCGGCACCTTCGTAGTCATCAACAATGATCGCGCCGTTTTTGGCTAATTTTTCAGCCTGCTTTTGGGTGAAGAACGACGGCCGGTTACGTTTGGCAGCAACTATGCAGGCGATTTGCCCCCGTGCACTGTAAATCTGCGGCAATAACGCCAGCATACTGTTGTGGTCTGCCGGGAATAACACCCGAGAAACATCATTCATTTCGCCCAACAAGGCTTCACAGAATGTCGTGTCTTGATGCGATTGTTGATTTTTACCGTTTTCCCAGGTGTGGGAGGTGGCAACCAACGGCCAGCCCAGCCACCCCGCTGGACGGCCAATTTCTTTTTGCTGACGGGCATAAATCAGATTTTGGCGCACCGCACCAAGCATTTTTACGCAAAAGGCCTCATAGCTGGCAACCAGATTCAAACCTGCCTGGTTGGCCAGACACGCCGACACCACCGCCTCTTCGTTCAGCACGGTAATGATTTTGCCATCCACGGCTTCCAAATCACTTTCTGGCTCACTGACCCGGTGGCGCAAGGTTTTTAACACGTCTGTCAGCCGGTTACTGGCCAGCTCATCCGGGTTACCCACTCGTGGGCGCAAATCAGGGTTGGCGGCAACAAGATCAACAAAGTAGCGATCAAGCGCGCTCATGGTTGAACAAGCATCATCACGATAATGCAACTCGGGCTGCACCGGTGTTTTTGGGTAACGGTTAGCCAGCGGATTATCGCGCTCTAATAAACGATTTTGCGCTTTGTGGGTCTTAAGCAGTGCCAGCGCCTCGCGCATATCGTCAGGGCTGACATACAACGGCTTGATATGTTTATTAAATAGCTCGCGGGACTGTTTATCTACACGGGGATTACCTGGCAGGGGCAGATTGTGTGCTTTGTTTTCATCGGCACCATAAAAGCCAAAGCCTTTAATGGTTTCTGCAATACCGTAAGGAATCGGCAGTGGGTAGGATAAATTGCCACGGTTCTTTTCCTGCACGCTGCGCTCTAAACGCTGCTCCATTTCCCAGATTGTGCAAACAAAAGCGGCCGGATCGCGGCCATCAAATTCAATAGGGTCAAAACCACAACTGCGCAAATGACGCTGGAAACCCTTTAAACCCTCTAAAGTACCAAGTTCTGTGCGCTGCTCAATTCTGCGGCCGTTAGCAATCATAATTGGCAAGGCTGGGCCGCAGTCTTCAGCGCGCCACCAGCGTGGAATCCAGTCGCTGCCGCGCTGCTCTTCTGCTGCACCGTCGGATAGAAACGCCACCAGTTTTTCACCTGGCAATGGCATATGGGCATACTGAAGTTCTGCAAAACCCAGGTAGCCGCCTTCAATGATACCGCCAGCTGTGTGTGGGTTAACATGGCTACCCAAGGGCGCAGCCATGGAGCCGTCAGAAGCCATTTCATAACTGTAAAAATCCTGCAGCAAGCGGTTGATGCCTTCCTCGCCATCGCCATAGGCCTCTGCTTGCTCAGGGTGCAGATTGCCCAGCAAAACGTTCAATACCTCAACGGCCGCGACACTATGCCCCTGCCCCATCAGCCAAGCACGGGTTTCACCGGTTAAGGCATTGAGCGCCATATAAGCGGCATAGCCAGGCACCATATTTAATGCGCCACCAGTATGGCCTTCCGGTTGTGCTTTAAACTCTTCGGCTGCCAGATCACTGCCGTCCAGATGCACTTTATTGGCATAGGTCATATGCACAACCAGTGACATTCCGGCGGCCGTGATTTTATCCAGCGCACCAAGCATGCGGTACACAGTAGCCACGTCAGGCTGTTTACCCGCTTGCACAAGTTGATGAGCAAAGCGATACACAGCAGCCTGCGTTTCAGGATTATGCTGGATAGGGCCATAGCCCTTTTGCCACTGGGCAAACGCTGGCTCAGTTTTGGCGTGTTTATTCAGCTCATCCAAACCTGGCAATATCTGCTGCATTTCAATACCCCTTAAACTCAAGTGTGGTGCCACGCACAGATAACAGATCATAGCCTACATTGGCACACGGAACCTGTATTCAGGATCTGATCTGGTGTCTGCACCAGTCTCGCACCCACCATTAGCCTGGCCACTATCCATGCTGATCGGACGCGGCTGGGGCGATACTTTCTGCAAGCTCCTGATTTAACTGACCAGAAGGCACTTTTCTTTGCTGAGCCAGGATTTTGGGCACTTTTGCGCGCCCATAACGATCGTCCAGCCGTTCAATATCATCTTCCCCCAGATAGGCTCCAGACTGAACTTCAATTAATTCCAGCAGAATTTTCCCCGGATTATAGAGCCGGTGAACGGCGCCTATCGGAATATAAGCAGATTCATTTTCTGACAGGAGAAAGGTTTCGTCATTACGAGTAACTTCTGCGGTACCACTGACGATGATCCAATGCTCTGCACGGTGATGGTGCTTCTGCAGAGACAGCCTTTCACCTGGTTTAACGGTAATTCTCTTAACCTGAAACCGGTTGCCGCTATCAATGCTGTCATAACTGCCCCACGGCCGGAATACTTCCCGGTGGACACAGGTTTCTGTGCGTTTTTGCGCGTTCAGCCGCGTTACTATGTTTTTCACCTCCTGAACCCTGTCCCGGCGCGCAATCATTAACGCATCCTTGGTATCAACTACCACCAGATCGTCTACGCCAATCATAGCTACCAGCTTGTCCGGCGCATGAACCAGGCAACCGGAACTGTCCTCCATGCAGACATCACCGTACACTGCGTTGTGACGCTCGTCTTTATCGCTGACGTCCCAGATGGAAGACCATGCACCAAGATCGCTCCAGCCTGCATCCAGCGGTACCAGCGCAGCCCGGCTGGTCTTTTCCATAACGGCATAGTCAATAGAGTCGTTCGGGCAATGCTCAAAAATTTCTGCGGGAATCCGGGTAAAGCCCATATCCTCTTCAAGGTTACGTGCTGCCAGTAGTACGGTGTCGTAAATATCACGGCTGTGCATTTTCAGTTCACGCAGATAGGCATCGGCGCGGAACATAAACATGCCGCTATTCCAGAAATAGCCGCCTTCCTCCAGCAACCGTTGCGCAGTCGCCTGGTCCGGTTTTTCAATAAACTTCTGTACCGGCCGTGATGCGGAGAGGTCATGGCCTGTGGCAGCCGCAGCAATATAGCCATAGCCGGTTTCGGGCCGGTCTGGTGTAGTACCAAACAAAACAAGACCACCCTCACTGGCAACATCCAGGCCTTTCGCTATAGCCTGGTGAAACACCTCAGCCTGGGTAATCGAATGGTCCGCCGGCAGAACGAGCATGATGCCTGCCGGATTTTTCCGGGCAACCAGAATAGCCGCCATTGCTACAGCCGGAGCGGTATTGCGACCAAAGGGTTCCAATACAATTGCCTGCGGCTTCTGGCCAACCATGTTCAGCTGCTCCCGAACCAGAAACCTGTGCTCTTCGTTTGCAACAACAATTGGTGGCTCAACATCAACTTTGGGTAATCTCGCCAGAGTTTGTTGAAACATGCTGTCTTTGCTCAGCAATGGCAGAAACTGTTTGGGGTAGGCTTGCCGTGATAATGGCCAAAGCCGGGAACCTGAACCGCCTGACAGTATGACTGGAATCATAACTCTGCTCCTTTCGTTCTTTGATTAGACTCCCGGTGCTGCTGCACCAGGGGTTTGGCAATCCATGCAATGGCATGGCAAGGTTTTCTTTCAGTCTTCAAAGTGAACGTCTTTTGGTGGGTGCGGTGCATATTCCGCTGTCCATCGAGGACCAATTCTGTACAGGAACTCGATATCACCACCCAGCCGGGTACTGGTCATCGGGCCATACTCATCCAGAAATCCTTCCATCCCCTCAAGGCTGCCCCAGGTCTTAGTCCAGGGCCGCATCCAGGCCAGTCCCCACTCGGTATAAAGCCCTTTGGTAATCTGTGGGTATCCGGTAATAGCTTCAATCTTTGACGGGTCTTCCAACCCATCCACGACGTTCTGGGCCAGTTTGTTGAATGCCATCCAATCCTGTTCAGGGACAGACACACCATTTACTTCCGCGAATATCGCCATCATTGTTAGTGGCTGCATGGCGTAATTCAGATACTCCAGCGCTCTGTCGCGGCGACTAAGCTCTTTTGGGAGATATCCGTCAGTGGTTATCTGTGCCATCGCTTCGTCAAATTTTTGCAGTGACCAGGCCCAGTCGTCACAATTTCCAGTCGCGACGGCAGTAACCATGACTGCCCAGGCTGCCCAATAATCATGATTGTTGACTTTTTTGGGGTCCCGGTTGGAGTAATAGTCGCGCACACCCTTCGCTACCTGCAGAAACCAGGCTTCAATTCTGGCGGTTTTTTTCGGATCGAGGCTGTCAGGGGGAGAAATAAGCTTTACTCTTAAATAGGCATTCGCCGCAGCCGCCAGCCCCCACTTCCGGACAGCCTGACCGACTTGATTAATGTCCTCGGGAAGAAGGGCATTAGCCTGGGCCCAGCCGTTCAGATTATTAAGTACGCAGTCCCGGGCTTCTGGTCCGTCACCATCTATCTGGTAGTCGTCGGCCGAAGAAATCACTTCTTTTTCAAGCCTGCGAACTGTTTTTGATGCCTCGAGATAAGCCTCACGAGCCTTTTCATTAAGCTCGTTGCGAGCACTATCACTGCCCTTGTATTTGCTGGTGAAATTCATGGCTCCCACGCTGGGTGGGATGACTTCGCAGTGATAGGACCCTGACTCCTCTGATTTCGGAGGCTGATAGTATCCAATGGGTGCACGAAGTCCCGACTGAGAGCACTGTGCCGCCTGAACCGAAGCCACGGCGACTGATGTCGCCAGCACTGTAAACAACATAATGTGCATCGCCCGGTTGGGAATCGTTATACGGCGGTTGTTCATATCACCTCCCTATTGCGATCGCAGGTAATTCATATGTCCTGACGACGACAAACCTTTGCAGTCACCGTCAGCCCGTCGCTGAGCTGTTCTGGCTTTAGCTCCAGATCCAGCGACATAAACTGTTGATCATCCCAGCTAAGTCCGGTTGGCAGCTCAAACATGAAGCGCCCATTGGTTTCGATACGTGATGGATAGTCAGGGTCTACGCGATCTTTCCGGCCAAAAACAAACCAGATAAATGCGTCGATTTCCTTTATGGACGGATCGCTGAACTGCAAGTCAATCATGTACTGACTGCTTGGCAACTCAATAAACTGCCCGCCACCGTTGTAAAGCACTTCATTTATGCCGGCTTTAATGCGGCTGGTTTTTTCCAGTACTGCTGGCTGTCCCTCGCAGCCATTACTCACCATCGGAACAATCTGCCGGTAAAACTCTTTACTATCGAGGGCGTGATAAGCCGGCACCTCCCAGATCAGGATTTTGGGTGGGGAATTCTGGAAGCTGTCTGACATCAGATACTCAAACATGGAGCCGTCGTAGCTCCCGCCAGCGACAGCGGCATTGAGTATGTCGACACCGAGAAATTCTTCCAGCGAGCCGACAAAATTAAAGTCTTCGGCGCCTTTACTGTTACTGGTGCCCACCAGTGTGATTGGAGGCAGAGCTTCTTCACCAAACAGCGCACCTTCTTCCTGCCCGGAGACATCGCCTTTAATTTCCGTCCGGTATTCATCCACGTACTGGGTTGGCCATGCCTGGCCGCAGATGCGACGTGCGGCATCCTGCAAGGTTCCATCCCGGTCAATAAGACCAATTCGCCGGGTCTCGAATTCCTTCTTCGGCAAAGACTGGTATACATCCATTTGCTTAATGCGGTCTGCCACCAGACGGGCTGTGCGACGGGCTCCGTAGGGTGTCCAGTGATGGTCCCGCTTGAAATAATAGGCCTTCTTCTGATCTGGCTCGTTGAGCAGGGGGCCAAGATCTGGCACCACTAATCCCGCTTGACGGAACTTTGCGAGTGAATCCAGATAGTTGCTTCTGGCATAGGTCCAGGAAAATGGTACGGACAGGTGTTCCGGTAGTTTGTTCGGGTGCACCAGGCCTTTTGTAGGCTGATAGACCAAAACCAGCTCTGTACCGGCTGCCTGCTTCAGATAACGGGCAAACCGTTCCAGATCATGCAACCCCTCAGGGCCTGGCCCGAACTGTTCGGGCAATTCTGCCTCAGACCGGAACAACCAGCCATCGCGCCCCTGCACAAGCATTTTAAAATTCTTCAGATAGTTGGAATCGTATGCCTCTGGCTGAGAGGCGAGCGGACATAACTGGCTTCGGATCTGCACGTTGTATTCCGGCAACCTGATTTCCGGGGCGGCACCCACTGTGATACTGCCCGTCAGCAAAGCGAGTCCGACACTAACGTGCAAAGCAAGGCGGCGTAATGCCGCATAACACCGAATCATGACCACTCTCTCCACCAAGGTTCTGTTCGTGGGTTCAGGTGCGAATTTCACGTTGCCATCACGCCGATGTGTCCACACGGTTCTCAGTCACGATCAACCTGGGGCTACCACCGGTGTCTACGATGAAAAAACTGAATACCTTGCCACGCTGAAGACTGACAGGAGACGCCTGTGCAATAGGCTCACCATTGCTAAACGCACCCAGGGACACCTTCACTGCGTTAATTTCACGGCTGGAAACCTCCAGAGAGCCGACAGGATCGATCACCGACACCTTGCCATCGGATGTCTTCAGGCCAATGCCACTTTCATCGGTCAGGTTATAAAATGAAACCAACGCCTTACGGGGATTTTTAAACGCTTTATCTTTCAGGATTTTCAGTTCGCCAGTGCTCAGTACAATGGCGGTATAAAACTGATTTTTTTCCATCGTCAGTGGCTCGGCTTTATCGCCAACGGTCAGTTTGTAGCTGCCTTCCGGAAGGTAAATATAAGAGCTTGCAGTTACTGGCTCGATATCGCTGATTGATTTGCCTCCAACCCGGACCTCCGGGAGACTACCTCTGACAGAGGCATTTACCACCCGTATAAAGGCCGCACCATCCGGCGCTTCCGCTGCATACAA
>DATJDA010000263.1:0-16658 GCA_035497695.1 Marinobacter sp.
GACACATTAAGATCGTGATGGGCAACTTCCCATATATAGCGCAACTGTTGTAATTTCATTGAGTCTGCTGCTCCGTGATTGGTCAATCTTAAAGAATACGCATAAAAACGATTTTTTCATACCCTTTTGGAATAGATAATATCTTTTTATCAGTTTAGACCAAAAATGCATTTACGCAGGCAATGACTCAATACTTCGCCATCCTGGCCCTTGACTTGGCCGTGGCAAAGCACACAATCGGTATCAACACATTTTCGACACTTTTTTGTCAATATTTTCAGCGTCCAGGGAACAAATGCTGCTTACCACCAAGTTTCTCCGGCCCACATCAGACCCGCGCGCGGTCCGACGCGACCGGCTGAGTTCCCTTCTGGATTCCAGCTCCCCAAAAAGGCTAAATCTGGTCATCGCTCCGGCTGGCTTCGGCAAGACTACGCTGGTGGCCCAGTGGTGCGCCCGCAACCCGGCACCCGCAGCGTGGCTGTCACTGGATGAACACGATGATGAGCCACGGCGTTTCTGGCAATACCTGATCGGAGCCTTTGAGCATGCAGGGCTCGCCGGCCTGGATGACTGCAAAAAACAACTCAACCAAAATTCTGAAGACAGTGTAACGGCAACAATAACCGGTTTAATGAACGTGCTAGCCGCCGATGGCAGCGCCTGGTCACTGGTGCTCGATGATTTTCATTTTATTCACAGTAACAACATTCAACGTCAATTTGCATATTTTGTCGATTATTTACCGCCCGGTGTTACGGTAACCCTGGCATCCCGTACTGAACCGCCCTTGCCTCTTGGCCGGTGGCGTGTGCGGCGCTGGGTTCAGGACATTCATCCCGGCCTGCTGGCATTCTCTGAAGACGAATGCCGGGCGTTTTTCCACGACACCATGGGGCTGGCGCTTCCGGAAGAAGAAATCCGCATAATTTGTCGGCGCACAGAAGGCTGGGTGGCAGCCATGCAGCTCTCGGCACTGTCTGGCGGCGGAAAATCAGGGCGCTCTGAAGGCGCACACCTGAATATTGATGAGCGATATATCAGCGACTATGTGTTAACTGAAGTGCTCGATCAACAGCCGGAAGCACTGGCCAGGTTTCTTTTGGACACCGCTTGCTGCCCGCGGCTTTGCGCTTCGCTGTGCGACGCCATCCGGGAACAAGAGGACAGCCAGAAGCGACTGGAGCAACTGCTTACCCAAAATCTGTTTCTGATCCCTCTGGACACCAACAATGAATGGTTCCGTTACCACGATCTGTTCCGCGACGCCCTGCTTCAGCGCATCAATCAGAAGGAGCCGGAACGAGCCGCGCAATTGCGCGAGAAAACCATTGAATGGCTACTGGACCACGGGCTTGTACAAGATGCTATCGCACAGATTGTGCACAACAAAAAGTGGCTCTGGCTGGCAGACGTACTTGCTGAGCATGGTAATAATCTGATTCACGGTGGTTACCACCTGCCTGTTCTTGACTGGATAGACGCGCTGCCACAGGAATTACTGGATGACAATCCGCAACTGCAAATGCTGAGGGTTTGGGGTCTGTTCTTTGCCAATCGAGTGGATACACTGGAACCCTTGCTGAATTCCCTGGAAAACGTTCTCGATTGTCAGGTCGCCGATTCCCATCCCGATGCCGAAGGCGCCCTTGGGCTGCAAAGTGAAATCTCCCTGATCCGCTCTTATCTGGCCAGAACCCGCAACGATGACAAGAGTGCCAGCGATCTGACCCGGCAGGTATTAAAGGATATCGACCATACCCAGATTCCGCTTAAGTCGGTGACCTATTACGGCGTTGGCCTGGACCATTACGGTAAAGGCGATCTGGCTGGTGCCGAGGATGCTCTGCAATCGGCCATACGCTTTGGCCATGTGGAACGAAAACCCAGCACCGTGTTATCCAGCGGAGGGTTATTAGCCTGGATACAGTACAACCGTGGCGATATAGACGTAGCCCTTACAACCTGCACAGATGTGCGGGCCTGGGTAGACCAGCACTACGCAGACCCAAGCCAGCCACGGCTCATCTCCTGCTGGCAAAACAGTGCGTTGACAGAGATTTATCTGGAACGTAACCAGCCTCAACTGGCTGCAACCTATCTGGCACCTTTGCTAGAACATGTAGACAAGGGGACTGAGCCAGGGCAACACGTGATTATTCAATACGTTCGTGGCCACCTTGCCTTCAGCGAAGGTCGCCTGCAAGAGGCCATAGACGTGCTGGAGGATGCGGCATCGGTTGGTAAAAAACGCAGAGACAACATCGTATTTGAGCCGCCCGCCAGCTCTGCGCTTCTCGCTCGCTGCTACCTCGCAACCGGGCACGTAGAGAAAGCCATGGAGTGTCTGGGCTCTCCAGATGATGCCAGCTTTACCAACCCATTGAATCGGGAGCAGAATCTGATCAGCACCGCACGAGTTATGCTGGCTATGGGCAATCCGGAGCAGGCTCAGGACATACTTGCCAGCTTGATTCCAGATGCCGAACGGGACGCTCACAATCGTCATTTGGTAGAAATCCTGTTGGTTTACGGAGAATCGCTGGCGGCCCGTAAACAAGACGCAGAAGCCCGGGAAATGCTGACCCGGGCAGTAGTCAAAGCAAGAGAAGCAGGTTTTATGCGTTTATTTGCAGAAGAAAGTCAGAGTTTGCGAAAACTGTTGCTGAACCTGCCAGAATTAAAAACCCCTGGAGCCTGGAACCGGTCAATTCTGACAATGCTCAGGGAGCAGAAACAGAAACAAGCAGAACCGGTAGTCTCGCCCCCCCCCTTACCAGTGGAAAATTCCGGCAAAGAGACTTCAAATCTTCAGGAACCGCTCAGCCAACGGGAAATGGAAGTGCTTGCGTTAATTAACGAAGGTTTCGCAAATAAAGAAATTGCCGCCAGAATGGACGTTGCCCCGGCCACCGTTAAAGCGCATATTCGTAACCTGTATGGCAAGCTGGGCGTGGGCCGGCGCACCGAGGCGCTTGCCCGGGCCCGGGAACTTGGATTGCTGGGAGGATAAATCAACGCCATCGTTTTGTGATGAATATCACAGTTCACTTTAACTTTCTAAGCCTTCTACGCCCTTTGGACGATCCCTTTACGCCTTTTACCCCCTATTATTATCCCAACGATGAGGGAAAGCCTCATTACGAATTCTGAAACTTCAGGCCTTCAGATTTCTTGTTCTGCGTTAATTCGACGCCCGGGTTCGTAAGAATCCCCTTCGATAAGAGTCATCCCACATGGGTTGGCTCTTTTTTTTTGGATAGGAAGTCAGCAATTCAGCGTTCAATGACCCGTCGGAACGGCGGCAAGGCATCCAGCAGTAGTTGGCCGTAACGTCTGGCCACTATACGGCGGTCCAGAATCGTCACCCTCCCGGTATCCTGTTCCGTACGCAACAAACGCCCAACCGCCTGAACCAGTTTGATCGACGCATCGGGTACGGTGATTTCCATAAACGGATTACCACCACGCTGACTAACCCATTCAGCCAGGCTGGCTTCAATAGGATCGTCTGGCACGGAGAATGGCAGCCGGGTAATCACGACGTGGTGCAGGTATTTTCCGGGCAGATCAATGCCCTCTGCAAAGCTGGCCACACCAAACAGCACACTTGACCGGCCCGCATCTATGCGCTCACAGTGCTGGCGCAACACTTCCCCCTTGGCCATGTCGTCCTGGGTAATAATCAGGTCCGGGTAGTCAGGCGCCAGCGTATCCCGTACCTGTTGCATCTGTCGGCGAGAGGTAAACAGGACCAGCGTGGCGGTTTCGCCAGCCCACAAATCCGGAAGGCGGGCTACCAATGCGTCGGTAAAGCCTTCATCTGTGGGCATAACCGGCATGGCTGGCATTTCTACAGTGGCCATTTTGTGGTAATGGAATGAGCTGGGTACCACAAGATAACGGCTGGCCGCTGGCAGGCCGGCTCTGATTCTCAAGCGGTCAAAACTGCCAAGAGCAGTCAGCGTGGCACTGGTAAGCACTGCACCATAAGCTCTGGACCAAAGCCTGCTGTATAGCAGGTTGTCTGCCAGCACCGGCGAACTGTACAGGGTGATGTCCTCTGCGTGCTCCCAGCGCTGCTTCACAATCCAGCGTGCTGGCGGCGGGCTGCGACGCCGATCTGCCATGGCTTCCGGTTCTTCGGCACTTTCGGACAACTCGTTAGTGGCAGTCTGGTCACCCTCGCTACCCTTTTGATCTGCACTGACCACCTGCTCATTCCAGGCCACCCAAAGCCTGAGCTGATCTTCAGCGCGGCTGTGGAAGGCACCAATCACCGGGTACCAGGATTCCGCCGTATCCCGATCGATTTCGTGCTCTTTTCGTTCATCAAAAGCACCCTGTAATTCATCCGCCAGAGAACCCAGATGGCGGGCCAGATTGGCAGTAACAATACGCGCCTCACCTGCCAGTTCAGCCAGCGCATCGGGCAATTCGCCTTCCGGATAACGCCACTGGGCAGTACGCCGTTCCTCGTTGAAATCCCAGCCAGTATTCTGTTCAGCTTCGTCATATACCCGGGTAAGTACCAGATCAACATCTCGGGAAGCCGTGCTGATTCTGTCCAGCAACTTTGCGCCCTGCGTGGCTGGTGGAAGGTGTGGCAGCATTTTGGTCAGAGTCTGAGCCAGTTGTTTCAACCACTGTTGGGTAGAGTTGAGCGGAACAGAAGCTGCAAAATGATTCAGCGCCTTGTCTGGCAGGTGATGAGCCTCGTCGAAAATGAATAGTACGTTTTCCGGTTCCGGAAGAATCGCACCGCCACCAAGCACAAGGTCGGCCAGCACAAGATCGTGGTTTGCTACAACAACATCGGCTGTGTCCAGCCCTTTGCGGGCCTCGAAGAACGCACAGCTATCAAAATAACTGCAATGGCGGTTGGTGCATTGACGGTGGTCGGTGGTTACCTGTCGCCAAACATCGTCAGGGATTTGCTCAGGCCAGTGGTCACGGTCGCCGTCCCAGCTTCTGGAAGCGTAAGTTGCCAGCATCTCCTCAAAGAACGCGCGCGTTCCGGGCTCTTCACCCTTAGGCCCATCCAGTAAAAACAAGGGCATGGTGTCGCTGTCGGTATTACCTTCTTCATGCAGCCGGCCTTCAAGTTTTGACATGCATAAATAACGGCCCCTGCCTTTGGCCAGGCTCCAGGTGAAATCCATTTTGCTGTGTTTTTTAAGATCGGGCAGGTCTTTCAGTACGATCTGATCTTGCAAGGCTACGGTTGCCGTTGATATCACCAGAGTTTTGCCGAGCGCTTTTGCCACCGGTATCGCCGCAAGCAGATAGGCGAGTGTTTTACCCGTACCTGTACCGGCTTCAACAACGCAGGTAGCCGGGGGCGACGTGCGCTGCCCGTCATTGTCTTTTATCTCACCCATATACCGAGCGATTTCTGCAATCATCAGCCGCTGGCCATAACGGGCCCGAACCTCTTTGCCAGCGAGAACATCGCGGTAGCCTTTTTGAATCTGCTGTTTGATCTCATCGGTCAGGGACATCAGCGGGGGCTCACCCAGTCACGAACAATACCAACCCGGAAGCGCTGGCCGTGTTTGCTGAGTACAACACCATCTTCGGTTATATCCTCCACCTTAATTCCGGAAAAAGTATCGCCGCGGCGCAGGTAATTATTATTGATCATCACCCGCCTGGCCGAAGGCTCTGAACCATAAATATGGCTGTTAAACATCAGATCCGGAATGCTCTTCTGGAAAGATAGTGGCAACTCCACCAGGTGGGGTACCCTGCCAGACGGCTGGGTGTCGGGCAAAGGCTGCGGCTCTCTCGCAACAGGCGGTGAAGGGACAATAATTGTTGGCCGCTCGCTGATCGGAGTTTCAACAGAAGGCTCCGGAGCCATGACGGATACGCTTGGCTCAGGGATTTTATTCGCTAACTCAGATTCGCTCCGGGCCTCGCGGGGCGCAGGCACACTGGATGCGGGGGCTGTATTTTCAGAAGATGCGTCTGTTTGAGGTACCACAGAAGGATTGCCGCTGCTTACCAGGCCGCCGAGCTGAATTTCTGATTTTGCTGGCCAGAACACCACAGCCAGAACAAGTGCATTTATTACCAGCGCGACGGCAATCCACACCACCGGAGATATCCGCTTTTTCCGGGGCTGATGTATCAACTGAACCTGCTGACCGAGATCGGGTATTTTCCCCTGACGGCGCTCAGTTTCGGATTTACGAAGTGCGTCCAGGATGTAAGACATAGACTACCCTCTTCCCGTGGGCTGCGAAGGCAGCAACCGGGGAACAGCCGCGTTCAGATCGTTGTGAATCTGAATGATGGTCATGGCACCGGCTATGCCGTCTACGGTCAGCCCCTTCAACCCCTGGTACCAGCGTATCTGCGCCTCAGCCGGCAGGCGTTTAATCCGCGCACGCTCGCTACTTGATCCTCCCAGGTTTTCAGCCAGTTCCATCATCCGCGAACTGAGCCACAACTGCTCGCCAGTTGCGATGTCATAAAGGCTGTTGTCAGTCTGATAGTCTGGTAATTGCCACAGTATCCGGTAGTCACCAAACCAGTAAGGCTCAAGACTGGCAAATGAAATCTGTTTGACGCCACCGGCCTGAGCAATACCGGCTGAATCTTCACTCAACGTGAGCAGCACCACGTACCCGCGATTCCCGGTTTCATCCTGCACCCTGAGAATAGCCGGCCGGTTGATAAACTCGAGGCTGCGGCGACTGCCCTGTCTTTCCAGACAACTCAGGTTCACCTCACGGGCGTAATCGCAGGCTATGGGAAATTGCTCTGGCTGATAGCTCTGCCCCCAGACCCCAAACAATTCTCGAAAAGCGCTGCTCAGATTACCGGCCTGCATGGAGAAATCAAATGCCGGTAGTGTTGCTACAGATTCAGGTGCAGGTGCAGGTGCAATGGTTGAGGCTTCTGCCCCGGTGCGGTCAATCTGGCCATGAAGAAGCTCTGTTCCAGACAAGACGACAGGTTTGGCTTTTTCTACTGCACCATTCTGGATCACCCATGCAGCTACAATCACCGCAAACAATACCGAGGCGGCCACCATAAGATACCGGTTCCGTTTCATGGCATTTTCTGCGGCAGAGCCAGACAAATGACCATTTACTTCTTTAGCAGCCTGGCGAATGTGGGTTGTGGTAATTTCGTGCTCACCCTCAGCGTAGGCACCAAGCAGAGCACGATCACTGATTAGATTAATCAGCCGGGGAATACCATTACTTGCACGATAGAGCGCTTGAATCGCACTGGGTGAAAAGATATTCCCGCGGGCTCCTGCAACGCTTAAGCGGTAGCGTAAATACGCGGATATTTCTGTCTTGCTGATTGCATCCAGATGGTACCGAGCCGTTACCCGCTGGTTTAACTGCCGAAGCTGTGGCAGTGCCAGCATCTGCTGTAACTCAGGTTGCCCGAGAAGAACGATCTGTAATAGCTTTTTTTCTGCTGTTTCCAGATTGGTCAACAGGCGTAGTTGCTCCAGTACATCTGCAGACAGATTCTGGGCCTCATCAATCATCAGCACCTTGTGCCGACCCGCAGCATGGGCTTTCAGCAAATCCCGGTTAATGAGATCAACAAGCACCTTGATGCTGGCACCTGCATCGTGGGGAATTTCCATCTCATCACAAACCGAGGAAAGCAATTCCCGGGCTGAAAGCCGCGGATTAAGAATCAGGGCAATATCCGCATGGCCCGGCGCATTCTCGATGAAGCACCGGGAAACGGTCGTTTTACCTGTGCCCACCTCGCCGGTGATCACAATAAAACCACCCTGCCCCTCAACACCATACATAAGGTGTGCCAGCGCCTCTTTATGGCGCTCACTCAGGTAGAGATATCGGGGATCAGGGGCTATGGAGAACGGAGGTTCACGAAAGCCGAAAAAGTCGTAATACATGGATATCCAGTCTGGTGCTCGGGTGCCTGATCAACCAGCCGTTAATCAGGCCCGGTGTGATATCGGGGTATCATACCGTCCGGCTTGTGAGCGTGTCATCTAATGGGGTTCAGGAATCGGCATTGCTTATCAGCTTCAGATTTGCGGTACGCAGGCTTTGTAGTTTAAGTCGCTTTACACAGCGCTCCAGGGTTTTGGAAATACGCGCATGGGAACGGATCATGGAAATTTTTGGCCAGGTTGCCCGCTCACCGGCCAAAATCATCTCACGTATATACGCGGGATCAGGATTAGACAGCATCCGGGCATAATCTTTAAACCGATAAGTAGGTGCTATTGTCACATCTCCTGAATATCGTTGAGCCATAATGGTGTATAGCTGTCCGGATACCTGGCGCAGCAACTCTGGCTGAACCCGCTTGCGCAGATAGTCAAATATGCCCCGCCCGTGGAACATCAGTTCCGACTTCATCAAATGCAAAGGCAATTTGGCCAGCGACAACTTTTCGTCATGCCCGCGCCTGTTCAGGAATGGCACAACATGGGGATTGGTCTGGCTCACAATGGTAAAATTAACATCGTACAGGTGCATTAGCCGATCAATGGGCAAATCACTGACAACCGAACCGTCTACAAATTTGAGCCTGGGCATGTACGGCAACACGTTCTGGTTAAGATCTTTTTTCATGAGCGTTACCGGCGGATAAATCCCCGGCACCGCCGCACTGGCAAGTGCCGCACTCCACACCAGAATATACGGAGATGTATAGCCACACAGCAGGCGGGCTTTCTGGTGCTCGTGCATTGATGAAACACTTATATTGATAGACCGGCCGGTACGCTCGAACGCTTCCTCAAAGGTATACTCGCCAATATTGGATCTCAGGCAGGAACGCAACTGATCCTGATCCATCAGCCCCTCCCCGCGCATCGCACTTAATAATCCACGCCACTTCCAGGCATTAAGATTATGGTTTTCCGGTATCAGCATTTCTGGTATTTCTGCATCGGTATGCACACCCAGCATGGCAGCAATAATGGCACCAATACTCGAGCCGGTTATCACCTGGGGCAGCAATCCTTTTTCCCACAACGCTTTAATAACACCGAAATGAAATATGCCAAGAGTTGCTCCACCGCTTAATAACAGGGTAGTACGACCATAACTGGTGAGCGTGTCACGGAAAAACTGAAATTTCTGATTGATTGAGAACCCCGGAACCGGGTGATCACACAGAAAGTCCAGAGCCTCACACACCTGGGTGATATATTCCTCAACCAGGTGTTTGGTGCCTACGTAGGAGTGGGTGTATAACGCGGGATTGGCAATGTTGCCGACGTCGTGATGCAGCCCCTCTCGCAATGCCCGCTTGAGGCGCTCAAAATCATTCTGTTGCCGGTACTGTTTGAGGTTACTCAGCCTGTCGTAGATCAATTCATAGAAATACAGATCGGATGCAAGACCTTCTTTCCATTCAAAATTACCTTCAAGATAATCCAGTTCCAACGCAGCCGCTTTCCACACCTCATAAGTTGGTGCCTCGGCCATCATCTTGCGAAACTTGTTGATCTTCGGGTCCTTGAGCATGGTGCTACCTGGTTCAGAAATCCTCGAGCATCAGATCGTCATCGTCGTCGCTGGCAAATGGATCATTAGTCACTTTACCATCGTTAATCAGGAATTCCCGACGCTGCAAATAGGCATTCCGTATAAAAGTATACCTGTCTCCGGAAATGAATCCTTCTGCCGGAATATAATCGGCCCGTTTATCCACTACCTGTAATGCAAAGGCATAGTACGTTTCAGGGCTATGCGCCTTATCCCAGGGGGACGGCAACACAAACCCATCGATGCCCAGCCCGGTGAAGTCCCGCGGGTTTGAGGGCCCAAGGAACGGCACCATCAGGTAAGGCCCGGAACCTACGCCCCAATACCCGAGTGTCTGGCCGAAGTCTTCCGGGCGCTCAGGTAAATCAAACGCCGTGGCCACATCAAACAGCCCGGCAAGGCCAAAAACCGTGTTGTAGGTAAACCGTCCTGCCGCCACAATCGCGGCCTCACCCTTAAGTTGTAGCAAACTATTGGTAAAATTCCGCACTTCCTGAAGGTTATTGAAAAAATTGGTAACCGCACGATCTATTATATCCGGAGTGATATTGCGATACGCCTGCGCCACTGGCCTCAGAGCCAGCCGGTCAACCGTGTCGTTAAAGGTGAACACCTTGCGATTCCAATCTTCATAGGGATCGCCGGGATAGACCGGGGCTGAGCTTTTCGGGGCTGGCTCCTGCACAGTTTGTGCAGCTACAGGGCCAACAGACGGCCCTCCCAGAAAAGCCGTCAGAAACAGAGCAAAAGCCCAGCGTCGGGTTAAGAATTGTGTCATCAGATGCTCTTGCTCAATCTGCAGCGGTTGATTAAAACCCTGAAATGGCGACTAGCGGCGGCGAATAACAACGCTACCGATGGAATATCCAGCACCAAATGAGCAAATCACACCCAGATCGCCGGCTTTGAGGTCATCTTTATGTTTATGAAAGGCGATGATAGAGCCTGCAGAGCTGGTATTAGCGTACTCATCCAGAATAACCGGAGCTTCTTCTTCGGTGGCATCACGGCCCAGAATTTTTCGGGCAATCAGGTGATTCATATTCAGGTTCGCCTGATGCAACCACAACCGGCTAAGGTCAGAAGGCGCCAGTGACAAGCTCTGAAGCTGTGCCTGAATGGTTTCTGCAACCAGTGGCGACACTTCTTTAAAAACCTTACGGCCCTGCTGCACAAATAGTTTATCTGGCTGGTTAATGCCAGATTCGTCGGCACGATTCAGAAAACCAAAATTGTTCCGGATGTTGTTGGAAAACTGGGTTTTTAAAGTAATTCCAAGAATTTCAAAACCCTGGCCCGGGCTGGTGTCTTCTTCCCGCTCAACCAGAATGGCCGTACAGGCATCACCAAAAATGAAATGGCTGTCGCGTTCACGGAAATTGAGATGCCCGGAGCAAATCTCGGGGCTGACCACGAGTACCGCCCGCGCAGAGCCATTTTCAACAGAGTTCACCGCGGCCTGAAGCCCGAAGGTAGCCGAACTGCAGGCTACGTTCATGTCATAGGCAAAGCCGTTTATGCCAAGGGCGTGTTGCACTTCAACCGAAATTGCCGGGTATGGGCGCTGCATGTTCGAGCAGGCAATGATAACGGCATCTACGTCAGCAGCGGTTTTGCCTGCCTGGGCCAATGCCTCATTACATGCCACCACTGCCATTTCGCATTGAACCGAGGGCTCGTCGTTACTCCGCTCTGGAATCCGGGGGGCCATACGTGTGGGGTCAAGAATACCCTCTTTGTCGATCACATGACGGCGCTTGATGCCAGACGCTTTTTCGATAAAGGCAGACGAAGACGGCTGTAGTGGTTCCAGATCGCCACTGGCGATGCGCTCAGCATGCTCTGCGTTGTACAGCTCAATGTACTGGTTAAACGCTGCAACCAGTTCATCGTTCTCAATAATTGCTGGCGGCGTATACAGACCTGTTCCGCTAATGACGGCTTTAATCACGCTAACCCCACGTCATGGTAATGAAATCAAAAGATTTATGGATAGTTGTGCCAGAAATACTAACACAATCTTCAGGTTTTGCCTGATGGTTTATATTCGCGTGATATCCCACTGACGCTGGAGCCGCTTTACCGACACCGTCATCGCGGTGCCTAGTTGCTGGGCAAAGAATGACACACGGTACTCTTCAAGCATCCAGCGATAGGTGATCAGCTCCGGATCACGCACTCCCTGGCGTTGGTGTTCATCCCGCTTTTTGGCATACCGGGACCAAAGCGGCTCCATAATATGCAGGAATTCACGCTCCCTGCCCATTTCCCGGGGCATTTTTTCCAGCCGGATCAGGGCCGCCTCAAAATAACGCCCGAATTCAGACAACCATTGCGTTGGAGTCGCCACCAGAAAGCCCGGATAGATCAGATTCTGCAACTGAAATTTTATGTCCGCCATACTGTTGGCAAGGGCCAGACTGATCTTTCCCTTTAACTGTTTTGCAATTTCCTGATACCCGCACATGGCCTGATACAAGCGCTCGTCAGCTGCCTCCAGTGCCGGTATAAAATCTCCACGATGCTGGTCAAACAAGCCGTTAAATTGTTCGGCACTGGCGGGTAACTCCTGCCCAAGAAAATGCTGTATTGCGGTTGCGAGAAGCAAATCATCAAGCAGGACTTTCGCCTGCCCAACCGGTGCAAACATTAGCGCAGACTGGCGGAATCTCGGTAGTTTGCGTTCCAGATCTTCCAGAGTTCGCCCAAACCGGTTAATAATCAGCCGTGCAATTCCTTTACGGCTGGTATCCTCTGCCACCAGCGCATCCAGACAGCGAGTTTCCCGAACGAGCTTACCGAGGTCTTCCAGCGCGGGGTAGACGGTGATTTGCATGCCGCCTTTCTCTGTCTGCACCTGTTGGGGAACGTTACCAAACTGCCAGTCAGGATAAGAGGGTTCCGGTTCGCCGGCTTTGTCTTCACTGGTAACGGAGGCCAAAGCCTCTTTTGCTTTGCCTTCAAGCTGGCCCTGAAGACTCGCCGTTTCACGGCTTTCGGCGATGGCCTTGCCACCATCACCCAAAACCTTCAGATTCATTCGCAAATGACGGGGCAGTTCCGATTCTGACCAGGCTTCCGGGTCAATCCGCACACCGGTCATCCGGCGTAACTGTTCACCCAGCTCTATTGTCAGTGGCGCATTGGACGGTTGCATGCCAGCCAGTGCAGCATCAACAAAATCCGGAACCGGCACGAAATTTCTTCGCAGAGCTTTTGGCAAACCTTTTACCAACGCGATACACTTTTCCCGCAATAGCCCGGGCACCAACCATTCCAGCCGGCGAGCCGGAAGCTGTTTAAGGGCCATTAGCGGAACCTGCAGGGTTACACCATCTCGTTCGCTGGCCGGCTCAAATTCGTAGCTCAGTGGATACCGGATGCCTTCCCATTCCAGATAATCCGGGTAAAGCTCACCGGCCATCCTATCAACCGGCCGCTGAAGAATGTCATCCTCTGTCAATTCCAGAGCGTTAATTTCCCCTGCCGGAAGGCCCTTCCACCAGCTCTCAAAATGTCGGCCACTAACAATATCCGCCGGCAGGCGATGATCATAAAAAGCGACCAGCGTTTCATCATCAACCAACAGATCGCGGCGCCGGGTTTTCTTCTCAAGATTTTCAACGGTATCCAGCATTCCACGGTTACTGGCTATAAAGGGTGCTTTGGAGTTGTATTCACCCTCAACCAATGCTCTGCGAATAAACAAATTCCGACACTCTACCGGGTCAATTTTGCTATAGGCAATGGGCCGCCTGGTAACAATATCCAGCCCATACAATGAGATAGTTTCATAACCCATTACCTGAGCCCGCTTTTGCTCCCAGTGTGGCTCAAAATAATGGTGTTTAACTACGTGGGCTGCCAATGGCTCAATCCATTCAGGCTGAATAGCCGCCACCATACGGGCAAACACACGGCTGGTTTCAACAATTTCTGTGGCCACTATCCACTTGGGAGCGGTTTTCGCCACCTTTGATCCGGGAAAAATCAATACTTTCCGATTTCGGGTAGCCAAATATTCCTTATTCTCAACCTTAACGGCTACTTGCCCCAACAAACCCGCCAGAATGGCTTTGTGCAAGGCTTCATAGTTGGCAGCGTCCTGATTCGAATTCAGTTTCTGTTCTTTACAGATAAGCCTGAGCTGGCGGTGCGTGTCACGCCATTCCCGCATACGCATCCAGCTCAGAAAATGTTTCTGACAGACTTTTTTCATCTGATTCTGGGAGAGCTCCTGGCGCTGCTCTTCGTAGAAATTCCAGATATTCAGCAAGGTGACAAAATCAGACTCTTTATCATTGAACGGAGCGTGAGCCTGATCCGCCGCCTGTTGTTTATCCTGGGGCCTCTCTCTTGGATCCTGCACGCTCAAACCGGCAATGATAATCAGGGTTTCTGTCAGACTGCCATGATCTGCCGAGGTGACCAGCATTCGCGCCAGGCGTGGGTCCAAAGGCAATCTCGCCATAGTTCTGCCGAGCCTGGTTACCCGGCGTTTACCATCTACGGCACCCAGCTCCTCAAGCAATTTGTAACCATCATTAATCTGACGGCGATCGGGAGCTTCCAGGAACGGAAAATGCCGTATTTCACCCAGGCCAGAGGTGGCCATTTGCAAAATAACAGAGGCAAGATTTGTGCGCAGAATCTCCGGATCTGTGTATTCAGGGCGATTGATAAAGTCAGCTTCGTCGTACAACCGGAAGCAAATGCCAGGTGCTACCCGGCCACACCGCCCTGCTCGCTGATTGGCGCTGGCCTGGGAGACAGGCTCAATGGGCAAACGCTGAATTTTTGAGCGAACGCTGTAACGGCTGATACGGGCAACACCAGTGTCAATCACATAGCGGATACCCGGCACGGTAAGAGATGTTTCTGCAACGTTTGTAGACAACACCAGCCTGCGGCCCCGATGAGACTGAAACACCCGGTTCTGTTCCTGATTGCTCAGCCGGGAGTACAGAGGCAACACTTCCGTATGCTTCAGCTCTTCATGGCGCAGAACCTTACTTAGATTTCGGATCTCCCGCTCTCCGGGCAAAAACACCAGCACGTCGCCAGGGGGCAGCTTTTGTGAACGTTCGTGGTGTTCTATTTCACCCAATACCGCCAGCACGCTATCGGCCCAGCTCTGATCCCTGTCGTCGTCTTCTCCCGCCAGAGGCCGGTACTGAATATCCACTGGGTAGGTCCGGCCACTCACCTCAATAACCGGTGCATTATTGAAGAACTCACTGAAACGCTCCACCTCGATGGTGGCGGAGGTAATAATTACCTTAAGATCCGGGCGCTTCGGAAGCATCTGGCGAAGGTAGCCGAGCAAAAAATCGATATTCAGGCTGCGCTCGTGCGCCTCATCAATAATCAGCGTGTCGTAGCGGTCAAGAAACCGATCGTGCTGAATTTCTGCCAGCAAGATGCCGTCGGTCATCACCTTAACGCGGGATTGCTCCGAGGTGTTGTCGGTAAAGCGTACCTGATACCCGATTTGCTGGCCGGTCTGCTCACCTATTTCTTCGGCAATCCGCGCTGCGACACTGCGGGCGGCTATTCGCCGGGGCTGGGTATGGCCAATCAAACCACGAATACCGCGGCCGTTATTCATACATATTTTGGGAATCTGGGTTGTTTTTCCTGAACCCGTTTCGCCGGCAATGATAACCACCTGATTGTTCTTGATGGCATCCCAGATGTCATCCACCCGTTCAGACACAGGCAACCCATCTGGAAAACTTACCGGCTTGTGCAAAGCTTGCCGCTGCTGAGCCTTCTCAAGCCCCCGCTGCAACCAACCAGTCAGCTTTTCAAGATCTTTCTGCCCCGGATTGCCCTTGGTGCCGGCCACCAGTCTCACAATTCGGGCGGCCTCCTGCTGATTACAGGCATCCAACTGCTCCAGTATGGCTTTCACAGCGGCTTTACTGTTTTGCTCAGAGCCAGAAGTGCTTGAAATATCGGTAGGCGCGTGTGTCATTGAATTGCAGAACTGCTCTCATTCAGTGTCAATGTTCAGGGGAATGGCGACAGTCTATCGGGAAAGGGTATCGCATAAAATCAAAAACCCCGCCTAAACGAGGTTTCAGAATAAAACTACTGGCCAGCGAACTGACCAGCAGCCAAATCTGTATTACTTCTTGTTAGCTTCGTCGCGCAATTCCCGACGCAGGATTTTGCCTACGTTGGTCTTGGGCAGCTCGTCGCGGAATTCGAAATATTTAGGTACTTTGTATGCGGTAAGACGTTCACGGCAGAACTCTTTCAGCTCATTCTCTGATACGCCCTCAGCCGTAGCTACAAGGAAAACCTTAATCGCTTCACCACTCTTGCTGTCTTCCACGCCTACCGCTGCACACTCAATCACCTTCGGGTGACTGCTTACTACGTCTTCAATTTCGTTCGGGTAGACGTTAAATCCGGAGACAATGATCATGTCCTTTTTGCGGTCAACAATACGGATGTAACCATCTTCCTGTATCAGCGCAATATCGCCGGTTTTGATGAAGCCATCTTCAGTAAAAGACTCCCGGGTGTCTTCGGGGCGCTGCCAGTACCCACGCATTACCTGTGGGCCTCTTACGCACAACTCACCAGGCTCGCCCAGGGGTGTTTCATTGCCATCTTCATCAATGGTTTTTACTTGGGTAGAAGGAATGGGCAAGCCGATCGTACCGATTTGTATGGCACTGTGAGGGTTAAACGTGACCACGGGCGACGTTTCTGTCATGCCGTAACCTTCAGAAATCTCACAGCCCGTTACCCGCTGCCACAGTTTGGCAGCCGAGTTGGTTAGCGCCATACCGCCAGACGATGTCAGTTTCAGATGGCTGAAGTCCAGCTTCTTGAAATCATCGTTGTTGCACAGGGCAACAAACAAGGTATTCAAACCAAGAAAAGCCGTAAATTTGTGGTTTCCCAGCTCTTTGACGAAGCCTGGGATATCACGCGGATTTGGAATAAGAATATTATGGCCGCCGGCTTCCAGCATAATCCCGCAGTTCAGCGTGAACGAATAGATGTGGTAGAGCGGCAGAGGCGCAATCACTATTTCTTGCCCCTCAACAACCGTGTCTTCCATCATCGGACGAACCTGTAGCAGGTTAGCCACCAGATTGCCGTGGGTAAGCATGGCGCCCTTGGCTACACCCGTGGTGC
>DATJDA010000264.1:0-25174 GCA_035497695.1 Marinobacter sp.
GACCATCATTCTGCCAGCCATTCACAATTCTCATCCCGGCTTTTTTACCCTCTTTTGCACTACTCCCCTGAAAACCGTGATCGATGTATTTTACGTTGCTGAAACCATGCTTCAGAAGATATTCTGCGCTGGGTTTGCCGCGAGTGGCACCAGAGCGACACATGGTGATAATCAGCGCGTCCCTGGTGAGCCCTTTATTCTTAAGAGCCCGTTCAATACTGGCTGCAAAGTCCGGGTTGGGATTCATAACAAACCGGCCTTTATCTGCAAGGAAATGTTTACGGTCAGCGAGCATGAATGGAATGTTTGTGTCTACGGCATCGGTGAAGCCAATAAACATGATCTCGACCGGATCCCGAACATCAACAAATAGCAGTTGGTCACCCTGTTTCTGAACCAGATCGTAGGTTTCCTGAGCGGTCAGCGACAGAACATCTTCCGCCGAAGCGTTAAAGCTCAGCCCGAAAATAATGATAAGTGTAGCCAGTAATGGTTTCATTGCTTCTTTCTCCAGGCGCTTAATACAGGAAGCGCAGCTTTCACCATGCCCTCAAGTACCAAAGTATTCAATCGTCGGCATAAGCTTATAACTATCAGTTTGATCAAGATCAAAAAAACGACCAAATAGCTGTTATGCTTATTCGGGTGATGGGGAGGAGTCATTCAATTGCTGAACTGGCCCAGGCGGTATTGTCCGGGAGTGATCATTATTTTGGCCACACTACTGACTATTGGCGGGTGTGCCTTGCCCCCACTGACGGATCGCGTTGAAAGCGCATCTATTCCTGCGAAACAAACCGCAGATACTCGTCTGGGCAGGGCGATTACTCCGCTGTTGGAAACACACCAGGGCAACAGTGGAGTTGTGCTGCTCAAAAATGCCCACGACGCTTTTGCTGCACGGGCGCTGCTGGCAGACGGTGCCGATGCCACTCTGGATATCCAGTATTATATCTGGCAGAACGACATCACCGGTACGATGTTGCTTAATGCACTGTATCGCGCTGCTGAGCGCGGTGTCCGGGTACGTCTTTTGCTGGACGACAACGGCATTTCCGGGCTCGATGAGTCGCTGGCAGCGTTGGATACCCATCCAAATATCGAGGTTCGCCTGTTTAATCCGTTTGTTGTGCGAAGCCCCAAGTGGATTGGGTACTTCACCAGCTTTCCACGTCTGAATCACCGAATGCACAACAAATCATTCACGGCAGACAATCAGGCCACGATTATCGGAGGGCGTAACGTAGCTGATGAATATTTCGGGGCCGGCCAGGGAGCGTTATTTGCCGATCTTGATGTGCTGGCCATTGGCCCTGTGGTGAGTGAGCTTTCTGACGACTTCGACCGCTACTGGGCGAGCGCTTCGTCCTACCCGGCGGCGACCATTTTACCAACGACCAGTGCGAATGATCTGGCAAAGGTGGTTGAAACCGCCAGAAAGTGCGGTATCAGTTCGGAGGCCAGCCAATACGTTTGTGCGGTGGAAGACTCGGAGTTTCTGAAGAAATTACTGGCGGGCAATCTGGATTTTACCTGGGCGCCGGTTTCAATGGTGAGCGACGACCCTGCCAAGGTGCTCGGGAAAAAGCCAAAGAATGGGTTAATGAGCCGGCAACTGGTAGAAGCCATGGGCAGGCCCGAATACTCTATCACATTGGTTTCTCCTTACTTCATCCCCACCAAAGCCGGTGTAGAAATGTTCCGCGAACTGGAGCGCCAGGGTGTTCATGTTCGGGTGCTCACCAACTCTCTGGAAGCCAACGACGTAGCCATGGTGCACGCCGGTTACGCGAAATACCGCAAACCACTGCTGGAAGCCGGGGTACAACTGTTTGAGTTGCGTAAAATACCCGGAGAGGAGCCTGTGGAGCGCAAGCTGCAGGGCAATTTGATGGGCAGCTCCTCTTCCAGCCTGCATGCCAAAACGTTCACGGTTGATGGCGAGCGACTGTTCGTCGGTTCGTTCAACTTTGATCCCCGGTCGGTTCATACCAATACCGAACTGGGCTTCGTGATTGAGAGCCCGAAACTGACCCAGGTGGTGGAAAACCACTTTGAAGAACAAGTCCGGATAACCGCTTATGAACTGGTGCTGGATGAAGGGGGTGATTTACAGTGGATTGAACGCAATGGCGGTGAAGAGATCCGCCACAGCCATGATCCGGGAACCGGGTTGCTGAAACGTATGATGGTTTCGATATTCGCGTTTTTGCCGATTGAGCATTTGCTGTAGGTACCAGTTATCTCTTCTTGGGCTGGCCTCCTGCGCCCAGACATGTACGGACACCCTTAACAGTAGAGCCCGGGCCTGCGACGGTTCTGAAACTAAGCTCAATACAGGCTTGGATCAGCCCGGCCATTCGGGTACATTCAATCACACCTCAGGCTTGGATTGTGCCGATTAATACTTTGTGGAAACACGGACGTGACCAAAATAGCAGACCCGCCTTCGAAAAACGGTTCGGTGACCGGCAGGCTTTCCCTTCAAGGGGCACTGCTTACGCCCGTTCCGATAACCTGTCACCACCGCCGAGGCTGGATTACACGCCGGAACCACCGGCAATTGAGCTGCCCCCGGAGCCCCTGACACAATCACCAGCCCTGGTACGAACGGCTTGCAGCCCTTGAGCTTGATCTCTGGCTCGGCCATGAGACTGGCAAAAGGCTGGGCCATGGCGGCGCGCATCAGTGCCAGTGTGCTCAGTACTGCCGCCAGCACAGCGTTATTGGCACTCTGGCCCTCCAGACTGGGAGACGGCACCCTGTACACCGAGGAAGAACTCCTTGAGATAGCCGAAGCAGCCATTCGGGTACGCTTTCATCTGCATGTGGATGCCACCGGAAACCTCCGGGTTGCCGGCTATCACGTGAACGACAGTACCGTATACAAAGACCGGGTTCCGGTTGCCCATGCACAGCGTGTGGGTGAGAATTTTGAAGTGGTGGTGGACGACGATTTCACCCTGGTCTGGTACCCGGATGAAAGTGGTCACCGACTGGTAGCAAGCACTGAATACCCGGCCGATTCCGGCATTGATCCCTATAGCATTCTGGTAACGCCGATCCAGGAGGATGGACAGGAACACTCGCCTCCGGGATATCAAAGGCCCCTTGAGGATCAGGTTGAACTGATCGTGAGCCTTCGCGGTAATGACTATTTGAACCGCACAACCAGTTCATGAAGGTTTGCAGCAATTTGCTCGGTTTCCTGAACGTAGCGGGTAGATTCTTTGCCCTTATCAAAGTTGCGGGAAGCCAAAGCTGAAATGTTGTCTACCTGTTGATTAATCTGGTCAGATACCTGAGCCTGCTCTTCCACCGCAGCCGCCATCTGCAGCGCCATTTCAGCAATATTGCTGACACCCTCAGCAATATCATCAAGGGTTTTCTCGGCAATGAGCATTTTTTCCAGTCCGGAATCAGCGGCGCGGCCGCCATCATTGGCTTTATTTACCGACTGTTCCGAACGTTTGATCAGCTCATTCACAATGTTGTGAATGTCGCCTGTGGAATCCTGTGTGCGTCTGGCGAGGCTGCGAACCTCGTCTGCAACAACGGCAAATCCCCGGCCGTGCTCTCCGGCACGAGCTGCCTCGATTGCCGCATTCAATGCCAGGAGGTTAGTTTGATCGGCAATCGCTTCGATAATTCCTGCAGCGGATACAATTTGCCCAGTCTGCTCAGACAACTCGCCAACCGCATGACCGATGTCATCCACGGCTTGTTTGAGTTTCTCAATGGCCTCCCGGGTTGATCTGACGATTGATCGGCCTTCATGGGCGAGTGATCGCGCCGCTTCGGCATTATCTGCGGTAACCTGCACATTCGATGACACCTCGCCAATAGTCTGCGACATTTCGTGAACCGCTGTGGCAACCAACTCGGTTTCCGCCTGCTGATTCCTGAGAGTCTCCTGGGTTTCAGAAGCAATTATCAGCCCCCTGGCAGAATATTCCTGCATCTCTCTCGATGAGGCTTCCAGCCGGGTCAGTGCCGCATCCAAATGAGCACGCTGAGCCATAATAGCGACCCTGATCCGGCCCAGTGGCAAACTGTTATCGGTGTAACTTCGGGCCGCGATATCGCTGGTAAAACTCTTGCTTAATGTTTCGGAAATGACGCTCATCATCTTTCGGCGGCTCAAATAGCACCAGAGGCCATAGCCAATTGCGCCAGCCACCAATACAAGCTCTGAAATCAGCGTAGCGCCGGCAAAAAAGGACAGTGCACCTGTAATGACAATCACGGCCAGGAACAGACTGCTGAGGTCGAGCTTTTGCCACAAGGGGGTAGCAGCTTTTCCGTCTCCTATATCCGCATAAAGCCTGGCTGCCCGAGCGATGTCTTCCCGGTTTGGGCACGAACGAACAGACTCGTAGCCGACAACTTTTCCGTTTTCGGTAACCGGTGTGATGTACGCACTGACCCAATAATAATCGCCGTTTTTGCAGCGGTTTTTAACCAGCCCCATCCAGGGCTGCCCGGCTTTCAGGTGAGACCAGAGGTTTTCATAAACGGAACTGGGCATGTCGGGGTGGCGGACAATGTTATGGGGCTGGCCGATCAGCTCTTCGCGGGAAAACCCACTGATTTCAACAAGAGTATCGTTGCAATGCTTAATGATTCCCTTCAGATCGGTGGATGAAACTAATTTCTGATCCGGTCGAACTTTTTGTTCGTTATTGGTAACAGGTAAGTTTTTTCGCACGCAAAGGCCACTTAATCCATTTAAACAGTGTTGTCCAGTGATACTAGGGTGAGCTCTTGCTTAAAGTCAATGTTTGTAGGTTCCTAATAAATGTGTATTTTTGTAAGAAGGATTTCGACAGATGTCGGAGGGTAAACGGGGCAACCTCAGCAAGGATGGAAGAACGATCGTTGGAAAAAAACCAAAGCGGGAAAGGTGCGGAAATGGTCGGCGTGGCAGGATTTGAACCTGCGACCCCTTCGTCCCGAACGAAGTGCGCTACCAAGCTGCGCCACACGCCGATTTATTCAAGGCCGCTATTATACGAGCCTGCGTAATTTTTGCTAGCAGTTTGCTGACAGCCCGGTGTCGGTAAATCTGCTGATTCAGTCCCGCAGACTGGCAAACATTTCAGGGCGATGGTCCGTGTTTTCTGACCGGAAACCATCACCCTTACACGGCTACTGGTTGGGTAGCACAGAGATATCAGCAACCCGCAAGAACAGGTTGTGCAGTTGGTTAAGCAATGCCAGACGGTTGTTGCGTATAGCTTCGTCGTCTGCCATCACCATCACGGCGTCAAAGAAGTTATCCACAGGGTCATGCAGGTTGGCAAGAGAGCTTAGCGCGCCTGCGTAGTCACCTTTATCAAACAGTGGCAACACCTTTTCTGCTTGTTGGCTGAGTTGTTCGGCCAGGGTTTTTTCGGCCGCATCCTGTAGCAGATCGGAGTTCACCAATTCACCAATGTTATCACCGCCCTGTTTGGTCAGGATGTTAGATACCCGCTTGTTGGCTTCGGCCAGTGCCTGGGCTTCGGGTAACTGGCGGAAGGCCTCTACGGCTTTTACGCGGCGATCAAAATCCAGGGGCCGGGTTGGGCGACGGGCGTGCACGGCAAGATAGACTTCCGCGCCAATACCCTGCTCATCGTAATAGGCACGAAAGCGCTCCAGCATGTAATTGACAACGGCGGTAGCGGTGTTGGTTTCGGTGAGCACGGTGAAGTTTTCTTCAGCCCATTCGCAACAGGTTTGCAGATCCAGCGGCAACTCCCGTTCAATAATAATACGAAGCACACCCAGTGATGCACGGCGCAAGGCAAAGGGATCACGAGTGCCGGAGGGTGGCTGGTTGATACCGAACAGGCCGACCAGTGAGTCCAGGCGATCGGCAATCGCCAGAGCGCAGCCGGTCAGCGTGGTTGGCAGTTCGTCACCGGAAAAGTGTGGCATGTACTGTTCATTTAAAGCCCTGGCCACTTCATCCGGCTCGCCATCGTGAGATGCATAGTACTGGCCCATAATGCCCTGCAGGTCAGTAAATTCGAGCACCATTTCTGTGCAAAGATCTGTTTTGGCCAGCATGGCAGCGCGCTCGGCCAGTGCTGGGTCACTGCCAATGGCAACCGCGATCTTTCTGGCCAGTACGGCCACCCGTACCGACTTGTCGTACAGGCTACCAAGGGTATTCTGGAACACGATTGGCCTGAGCTGATCAATACGATCCTCAAGGCGGGTTTTCCGGTCGGTTTTATAGAAGAATGCGGCGTCCGCAAGCCGTGGACGAATAACTTTTTCATTTCCGGAGATGACCTGCGCCGGGTCTTTACTCTCGATATTGGCAACGGTAATGAACAGGGGCAGCATTTTGCCGTCTGTATCGACAACGTGGAAGTATTTCTGGTGCTCCTTCATGGAGGAGATCAGTGCCTCTGCAGGCACCTCCAGAAAACGTTCTTCGAAGCGCCCCATCAAGGGTATTGGCCATTCCGTCAGGCCCGTTACTTCATCCAGCAGGTCTTCATCAATGACTGCTTTGCTGCCGGCCTCTTTCTGTGCCAGCTCGATAACGCCCGTGCGAATCAATTCCCGGCGCTGACCAAAATCCGCAATAACAAAGCCTTCTTCCTTCAGGACGACTTCGTAATCGCCGGGCGTTGGAATAATAAGAGACTTTGGACAGTGGAATCGATGGCCCCAGGTTTTGTTGTCAGGTGTCAGGCCCATAACAGGAACATTAATGATCTTGTTACCAAAGAGCATCACCAGCCAGTGCACCGGACGAACAAATTCGGTTTTGTGGGCACCCCAGCGCATCCGCTTGGGTATAGGTAAAGCGGCCAGTGAGTGTTCGACCAGTTCGGGCATCAGTTCCAGGGTCGACTTTCCCTGTTCAACCGTGCGGTAGACGACCCATGCACCCTTATCAGATTCCAGAGTGTCGAGCTGATCGGGGGTTACTCCCAGAGAGGTGGCAAATCCGGTCAGTGCACGGGTCGGATTACCGGCGTCATCAAACGCGGCGGCAACGGCCGGGCCTCTTTTTTCAATAGGCTTATCCGGCTGGGCATCGGCCAGGTCGCGAATACGAACGGCCAGGCGACGAGGTGCTGCAAAAGCTTCGACTTTACCGAAGGCAACGCCTGCTTCTTCGAGGCCCTTGACGATACCTTGTGTAAACGCATCAGACAGCGACTTGAGTGCTTTCGGAGGCAGTTCTTCAGTACCCAGTTCAACCAGAAAATCCTGTGTTGCCATGATTATGCGTTTCCTTGTTCCTGCTGTGCCTTGTTCGCATTTTTGCTGTTCTTGCTTTGAACCTTCTCGTCAGCGGCTTTCGCGGCTGCCAGCACTTCCTGGCGCAGCGCCTCCGGTGCCAGAGGGAAGTCAAGTTTGCGACGGCTGTTGAAGTAGGCTTGGGCGACAGTACGGGCCAGCGTGCGAACCCGCAAAATAAAGCGCTGGCGTTCGGTTACTGAAATGGCGTGACGGGCATCCAGCAAGTTGAAGGTGTGAGAGGCTTTCAATACCTGTTCATAAGCGGGCAGTGGCAGTCCTATCTCAACCAGCCGGGTGCTTTCACGTTCGTATACATCAAAGCTGTGAAACAGAAATTCGGTATCGGCCTGCTCGAAGTTGTAGGTAGACATTTCCACTTCTTGCTGATGGAACACATCGCCATAGGTGACGACACCATCAGGGCCTTCGGTCCAGGCCAGATCGTATACGCTGTTTACGCCCTGTATGTACATGGCGAGACGCTCAAGACCATAGGTGAGCTCACCGGTAACCGGGTAACACTCAAGGCCGCCGGCCTGCTGAAAATAGGTGAACTGGGTCACTTCCATGCCATTCAGCCAGATTTCCCAGCCCAGTCCCCAGGCGCCCAAGGTGGGGGATTCCCAGTTATCCTCAACAAAGCGAATGTCGTGTACCAGCGGGTCCAGACCCAGGGCTTTCAGGGAGTCGAGATAAAGCTCCTGAATGTTGTCTGGCGAAGGCTTGAGAACAACCTGAAACTGATAATAATGCTGCAGCCGGTTCGGATTTTCGCCGTAGCGTCCGTCGGTAGGCCGGCGACTTGGCTGTACATAGGCAGCATTCCAGGTTTCCGGCCCGATAGCCCGCAGGAAAGTGGCCGGGTGAAAGGTGCCGGCACCTACTTCCATATCCAGTGGTTGAAGCACTACACAGCCGTGCTGCCCCCAGAAATTCTGCAGGGCAAGAATCAAACCCTGAAAGGTTTTGATGTCGGGAGTTGTATTGATTGTTACCTTATCTGTCACGACGCCTGCCTGTTAATCTGTCTGTGTGTAGTGCCCCGACAGCTTTCGGAGCGCGTTGAAAAAATACGCATTATACGCTTGCTAAAGCAGTATTTCTAAGTGGCCTTTGCAGCGTTGGTTTTTAATCAGAAGAAACCGAACCCCAGGGCGAACAATTTTTCGACCTCGCGCACCCGGGTTTTGTCGACCAGGAACAAGATCACGTGATCGTTTGGTTGTATCCGCAGGTGATCGTGGGCAATGAGCACCTCACTAAGGCGCACGATAGCGCCGATAGTTGCACCGTCGGGCAGGTCGATTTCATCAAGGCGCTTGCCGATGACCCTGGATGTTTTATGGTCGCCGTGGGCAACCGCCTCGATGGCTTCCGCTGCACCCCGGCGCAATGAGTGAACGTTTACTACGTCGCCACGGCGCACATGGGCCAGCAGGCTGCCAGTGGTAATTTGCTGAGGTGAAATGGCAACGTCTATGTCGCCACCCTGTATCAGATCTACGTAGTCCGGATTGTTAATCAGCGTGAACACTTTACGTGCGCCCAGGCGCTTGGCGAGCAGAGATGCCATGATGTTGGCTTCGTCATCATTGGTAACCGCGCAGAAAACGTCGGTGTTTTCGATGTTTTCTTCCAACAGGATATCTTTGTCTGCACCATTGCCTTCGAGCACAACGGTTTTACGCAGATTTTCAGAAAGCATAATGCAGCGCTCGGGGTTTCGTTCCAGCAGTTTTACCTGATAGCTGCTTTCAAGAGTCTGAGCCAGCCGCTGACCGATGTTGCCACCACCACATATAAAAACGCGCTTGTAGTTTTTCACCAGCGGTTGCAGCTCACTCATTACCGAGCGGATATGGTCTGCTCCGGCGATAAAGAACACTTCATCGCCATCTTCAATCACTGTGTCGCCCTGGGGCTTGATGGCCCTGTCCCTGCGAAAAATAGCTGCTACCCGGGTATCGATACGAGGCATAAGCGTGCGCAGATAAGAGAGCTCTTTACCAACCAGAGGCCCGCCCTGGGTTGCGCGTATGGCTACCAGTTGGACCAGCCCTTTGGAGAATTCCAGTACCTGCAGTGCACCTGGGTGCTCAATAAGGCGAGTAATGTGGCTGGTTACCAGATGCTCAGGGCTGATGGTCACGTCAATAGGAAAGGCACCCGGGGCTTCTCCAAACAACTCACTGCGGGCGAGATAGGCCCCGGCGCGTACGCGGCTGATTATCTTGGGCGGATTGAAGAGAAGCTTGGCAACCTGGCAGGCAACCATATTGGTTTCATCGCTACTGGTAACCGCAATCAGTAGTTCGGCATCATCCGCACCGGCCTTGCGAAGCACTGTGGGATACGACGCCTTTCCATGCACCGTGCGGATATCCAGGCGGTCCTGAAGTTCCCTTAGCCGTACTCCGTCGCTATCGACCACGGTGATGTCGTTTGCTTCATTGGCCAGATTTTCGGCCAGAGTGCCTCCTACCTGACCGGCACCGAGTATCAGAATCTTCATGGTTCGGGTTTCTCCAGTACGGCATAAAAAAAGCCGTCATGACTGGTCGGATCGGGGAACAGTTGCCGCCCCGCGCCCATATTTCTGCCCCAGGCCACATCTGGTTCAATGAGAACAGCATTGCTTTGCTGTTTGCAGAATCGTTGGATTATACGATGGTTTTCCTGAGGGAACACAGAACAGGTTGCGTACACCAGCCGCCCACCAGGTTTAAGGATGGACCACATGGCATCAAGCAGGCCAAGCTGGATGGTGGCAAGGGGAACAATGTCCGATTCCCGGCGTAGCAGTTTAATATCCGGATGGCGCCGGATAACGCCGCTCGCGCTGCAGGGAACGTCCAGCAGAATCCGGTCGAAGGGCTGGCCATCCCACCATTGCGCTGTATCGGCGGCGTCGGCCTGAATCAGCGTTGCCTGCAGATCGAGCCGGTCCAGATTTTCCTGCACCCGTGGCAGCCGGCTGGCAGATTCATCAATAGCAATCACCTGGGCTAATTCTTCGCAGGCCTCCAGAATTGCACAGGTCTTGCCACCCGGAGCCGCGCAGGCATCCAGCACTCTCTGACCGGGAGCGAGATCAAGCAAGGTAGTGCATAGCTGGGCGGCTTCATCCTGAACACTGACGGCTCCGTCTGAAAACCAGGGCAACTGATCTACCGAAACCGGATGGGCAAGCTGAATCCCGAAAGGCGAGAACCGGGTGGCAGCAGCACCGATGCCGGCCTCATAGAGCAGGCCAAGATACTCATCCCGGCTAAACCGCAGAGCATTCACTCTGAGAGTCATGGGAGCCTGGGCATTATTGCCATCAAGAATGGCCGGCCAGTCATCCGGCCAGTTGTGACGCAGCTTCTCAACAATCCAGCCTGGGTGGCTATAACGGCTGGCATCGTTTGCCGGCTCTGGCGCACCCTCGCGCTCGGCAGCACGTAACACGCCATTTACCAGCCCGGTGAGGTGGGGCTTATCGAGCGCACGACAGGCCTCAACAGATTCGTTCAGTATGGCGTAGGGTGCCTGCTGGCTGAATCGCAACTGGAACAGAGCCACCAGCATCAGGTGGTGAACAACCCGGTCTGGTATACGCAGAGGTTTTTTCAAACGGCTCTGCAGCTCGCTGTCCAGGCGGTGAAACCAGCGGCAGGTGCCATAACACAAGGCTTGCAATGCCGGCCGCTCGTCTGGAGTAAGGCGGCTTAGCGCAGGAGGCAGGCATTGTGACAGCGACTGGCCATTTTCCACCGCCAGCAGCACTTCGGCTGCAACAGCCCGCAGCGGTTGATTATGGTTGTCCATGTCAGCGGAGCTCCTGTCCGGGCAACAACAGTTGCTTGCCGCCGTTGATCAGATCATTCGCGCTCTGGGCCCGCGAACCCGGCAGTTGCAGTTGAGTGATGCGAAGGGTGCCGGTACCGCAGGCAATATCAATGCCCTCCCGCTCACGACGAATTACCGTACCCGGAGACCGATTACTGTCTTCGGCAAGTACAACGGCCTGATGAATTCGTATCCGTTGCTGATCGAAATCGGCATAGGTGCCAGGCCAGGGATTAAAGGCACGGATCATGCGCTCGATAGTTTTCGCCTCACTGGCCCAGTTGATATGCCCTTCTTCCTTGGACAGTTTATGGGCATAACAGGCAAGCTCATCGTTTTGGGCTACGGGCGTCAGCTTGCCCTTTTCCAGCAATTCGAGTGCTTCAACAATGGCGTCGCCACCCATCACCGCTAAACGATCATGAAGGCTACCGCCGGTGTCATCGGCTTTGACAGGAGTAGATACTTTTAACAGCATGGCTCCGGTATCCAGCCCTTCGTCCATCTGCATAATCGTAATCCCGGTCTCACGGTCGCCAGCGGCAATGGCGCGGTGAATGGGTGCGGCACCCCGCCAGCGTGGCAGCAGGGAAGCATGAATATTCAGGCATCCGTGGACAGGAAGAGACAGAACACTTTTTGGCAGAATCAACCCATAGGCAGCAACAATCATTACGTCGGCGTTCAGGCTGGCCAGATCCTTTTGTGCCTCTTCTGTTCTCAGGCTTTCTGGCTGGAAAACCGGGATACCGGCATCAAGTGCCACCTGCTTGACCGGGCTGGGTATTAATTTGCGACCTCGGCCCGCCGGCCTGTCTGGCTGGGAATACACGCCAACCAGCGTGTGCCGGGTGCCCAGCAGGGCCTTCAGCGCAACGGCAGCAAAATCCGGGGTTCCAGCAAAAATGAGTCGCACGGTTCTGATGTCTCTGTTTCGTTTAATACGGAAAAACCGGGCTATAACCCGGTTTCCTCTATGCCTGGCTGTCCTGACGGCCTACCCGCTTTGTGACGACCGGGTTTCCCGATTGGTGAACTTATGCGCTGTTTTTTTGCAGCTTTTCCAGTTTTTTACGAATCCGGTTGCGTTTGAGGGTGCTGAGGTAATCGACAAACAGCTTGCCGTTCAGGTGATCAACCTCATGCTGGATGCAAACCGCCAGCAAGCCTCTGGCTTCTATTTCGAAAGGCTTGCCATCACGGTCAAGTGCGCGAATCAGGCAGTGTTCAATGCGATCAACGTCTTCATAAAAACCGGGTACTGACAGGCAACCTTCCTGCATGGTTTCCAGATCGCCGTCCAGTACCTCAATTTCAGGGTTAATAAATACCCGAGGCTCGTTTTTCTCGTCAGACAGATCCATAACAATGATTTGTTTGTGCACGTTCACCTGAGTGGCTGCCAGGCCAATGCCGGGTGCATCGTACATGGTCTCGAACATGTCGTCGATCAGCTTCCGGATGTCGTCAGTCACCTCACTTACCGGTTTGGCAAGGGTGCGCAGGCGGGGATCCGGGTATTCAAGAATGTCTAGTATCATGTCGATTGTACTTTCTAACCTTAATAACGGGCTTTATGCGTAAGTGATTCCAGTTTGTGTAACATTTTGCAACCAAGTGCAAGTAAACTGCATATAATTGAAAGCAATCACCAAAATGCGACGGCGTACTGTGAAAATATCCGCCCTTTATCTAATATGATCGGGGCGAATGAGCAGCATTCAACCATTTGCCGGTGTTGCTGGCGCAATTAAGCTATTATCTAACAATTCGGCGATTGAGTACAAACTGATCAGTTAATAGTTAAAATCTTTCACAATCAGGTTAGAATTTACTGGAAGAACAAAAGATAACATCACAAATTCCGAGACTTCTTCTATAGTAACCGTAATAACAAAGAAATTAAGCTGCATCCAACAGAATGCAAAGACCAAGGCACGCGATCAAGGACTTACAAATGAGGAAACTGCTGTACGCTCTGGCGGCTATTACGCTGCTGTTTACCTCCTGGGCTCAGGCTGCCCCGGAGCTGAGATCTGATCATCCCGAGCGCTACACTGTTGTTAAGGGTGACACTCTCTGGGATATCTCGGGTCGTTTTCTGAACAATCCCTGGTCCTGGCCGGAAATCTGGCACGTCAACCCACAAGTGGCCAACCCTCACCTGATCTACCCTGGTGATCGTCTTGCCCTTGTGTACATTGACGGCAAACCCCGTGTTACCAAAGTGGCATCCAGTGATGTTGTAAAACTGTCCCCTCAGGTGCGTTCTGAATCACTTGATACACCCATCCCAGCCATTCCGCTGGATGCAATCAGCAGCTTTCTGACAGATACCCGCATTGTTGAGCCGGAAGTGCTGAGCGGTGCCCCCTATGTGCTGGAGGGTGAGGATGGCCGGATTATTACTGGCTCAGGTGATCGCGTGTACGCCCGTGGCGGGAAGCCTGCAGACAAAGTAGGCATCTTCCGCCGTACCAAAGAATTTGTTGATCCGGTAACCGGAGAGTTCCTGGGGCTGGAAGCCCGTAGCATTGGTTCTGGTGATGTTATTGCCGAAAACGGTGATGTACTGACCTTGAGGCTGACCAAGTCAAACCAGGAAATCCGTATTGGTGATCGCTTGCTGACCAATGTCAATCGTCCGCTTTCAACCAGCTTCATCCCCAATGCACCGGCAGAGCAGGTTACTGGCCAGATGATTGCTGTTGATGCCGGCGTTAGCCAGATAGGCCAGTATGATGTTGTTGTGGTTAACCGCGGCACGCGAGATGGTGTGGAATCTGGCAACGTGTTGGCCATACTGAAAAGTGGCAACATGGTGCGTGACCCCATTACCAAAGAAATCATCGAGTTGCCCTCTGAGCGCGCTGGCCTGATGATGATATTTCAGGCTTATGAAAAGGTGAGCTATGGTTTGATATTGCAGGCTACCCGCGCACTTTCCGTGGGTGACAAGGTAACCAACCCTTGATACGGTAATATGTCAGGCTAAGATAATGGCCGGGCCAGGATGGTCCGGCTTTTTTCATTTTCAGGGATGATGTTGTGACCAATCCGGCCAGTTCTGGTATTTCTGCCCACCTTGGGCCTGTAGACTTTTTCTCCTCCCCTGCTGCACCCTGGGTCTTTCTTACCGGCTTGCCAAAATTTGGCATACGCCAGCAGCGCGCAGTGCGTTCGGCGACCCCGGTACTGACTGACGTACTTGCCATGAATGCTGCCACGCTTAAAGCACTCGGGTTCTCAGCGCCGGCAGTCATGAGTATTCAGGCCTGGCAGCGACAAGACCCGGGTGATTCGGTGGTCGCGAAAGCGCTGGACACTCTGCGTAACTGCGAGCGCCTTGGTGTTGGTATTTTGACCATGGCTTGCGGGAACTATCCTGAAGCGCTTCGGCACATTCACGATGCGCCGCTGGTGTTATACACCCTGGGTGATTCTGCCCTGCTTGGCCGGGATCAGATTGCTGTTATTGGCAGCCGGAATGCCACCCGCGCCGGACTGGACCACGCCCGCCGGTTTTCCGCAGAGTTAAGTGCTCGAAAACTTGTTATTACCAGTGGCCTTGCGTTGGGCATAGACGGCGCGGCCCATGCGGGTGCACTGGATGCGGGGTTTCCGTCCATTGCGGTGATCGGATCGGGTATTGACAGAATTTACCCTGCTCAGCACCAGCGTCTTGGCGAGCGAATCATCGAGCATGGCGTATTGGTGTCTGAATATCCTCCAGGCACGCCAGCAAGGGCCGGCCATTTTCCACGCCGAAACCGTATTATCAGTGGTCTGAGTCGTGGCATTCTGGTGGTAGAAGCGGGCTTGAAAAGCGGTTCCCTGATTACGGCACGGCTGGCTCTGGAGCAGGGGCGAGAGGTATTTGCCATCCCCGGTTCGGTGCACAGCCCGGTGGCCAAGGGCTGCCACCACCTTATTCGACAGGGCGCACAACTGGTAGAAACGGTGGACCATATTCTGGAAGAGCTGGATATCTGGTGGTCTATGCACGGGGCTACGGCAGGTCCGGAAGAAGCACAGGCTTGCCAGAGCGGCAATCAGGCAGATACCGCAGGAGAACTGGCGGGCCTGGATAGCCGGGAAATCGCGGTATTTGAAGCTTTAGGGTATGATCCGCAATCAACAGACGCACTGAGCTCCGTGACTGGCCTCCCGGCCGATCAGCTCATGCAGTCGTTGCTGCTTCTGGAGCTGCAGGGGCTGGTGAGTTCAGCACCGGGAGGATTTCAGCGCATTACCTGAGCTGGTTGTGATTATTCGTTTTGATTTATGCCTGGCGATATCAATATGGCCGTTTTTGAACCCCTTACCGATGGGCAGCTTCTGCGTGCACGTCAAATTCTGCAACAAGGCGGTGTCATCGCCTACCCTACCGAAGCTGTCTGGGGCCTGGGCTGTGATCCTTGGAACCAATCCGCCGTTGAGCGAATTCTGGCACTGAAAAATCGCCCCGTAGAGAAAGGCATGATTCTGGTGGCGTCTTCGGTGCAGCAAGTGCGGTTTTTGCTTGATCTGTTACCTGAACATCTGCAACGTAAGGCAGAGAGTCATTGGCCGGGTCCGGTCACCTGCCTGTTGCCGGATATAAATCAGCAGATTCCTGCATGGGTGCGTGGCGCCCACAGTACAATTGCGGTTCGCGTAAGCGATCATCCGGTTGTCCGGGCCCTGTGCATTGCTGCAGACATGCCTCTGGTTTCTACCTCCTGCAATCCGGCTGGTGAGGAGCCAGCCCGTAATATCGCCCAGGTTTCCCGTTATTTTGAAAATCAGCTGGACTGGATTGTACCGGGTGAACTCGGTGGCAACCCCAAACCCAGCCGTATTATCGATATTGTCACTGGTCAGCAGCTTCGCTAGGAGAATGTATGCCCCACCAACCCGATAGCAATGCCGTAAGAAACTACCTGATGAATTTGCAGGAGACGATCTGCTCACGCCTGGAAGCGGTGGACGGTAAGGCAAAATTTATCCGTGATAGCTGGGATCGTCCCGACGGCGGTGGTGGTACTACCCGGGTTATTACCGAGGGTAACGTGTTTGAAAAAGGCGGGGTGAACTTTTCAGAGGTTACCGGTGACAGCATGCCTGCTTCGGCTACTGCCCACCGCCCTCATCTGGCGGGAGCTTCGTGGCAGGCTATGGGCGTTTCCCTGGTGATTCATCCGCATAATCCCTATGTACCAACGTCACACGCTAACGTGCGGTTCTTCATCGCCACGCCCGAAAATGCAGAGCCGGTGTACTGGTTTGGTGGTGGTTACGATCTGACGCCATATTACGGGTTTGAAGACGATTGCGTGCATTGGCATGAGACAGCAAAGGCAGCCTGCGACCCATTTGGCAGTGACACTTACGCACGTTTCAAACGCTGGTGTGATGATTACTTCTACCTGCCACACCGGAATGAACCCCGGGGCATAGGTGGTCTGTTTTTTGATGATTACAACACCGGTGACTTTGATCGGGACTTTGCTTTTATGCAATCTGTTGGTGACAGTTACATAGAGGCCTATGAGCCTATCGTTCGCCGTCGCCGGAGTCAGAGTTATGGCGATCAGCAGCGGAATTTCCAGCTTTATCGTCGCGGGCGTTATGTTGAATTCAATCTGGTGTATGACCGTGGTACGTTGTTCGGACTTCAGTCTGGCGGCCGTACCGAGTCAATTCTGATGTCTTTGCCGTCACTGGTACGCTGGGATTACAACCGGGTAGAGGAGCCAGGCACGGAAGAGGCCAGGTTAACGGAATTCTTCCTGTCGGGTCGTGACTGGCTGGGAATCGAGAATGAGAAATGATCGTTACGCAGTAATCGGGCACCCTGTCAGCCACAGTAAATCACCGAGGATCCACAGCTTGTTCGCCAGCCAGACAGGTGAGCCGGTTGAGTATACGGCCATCCAGGCACCTCTGGACAGGTTTGCAGAAACCCTGCAGCAATTTTTTGAGCACGGTGGTAAAGGTGTCAACGTCACGGTGCCCTTCAAAGAGCAGGCCTGGCAGCTTGCAGACCGCCGGGCTGACCGTGCGGAAAAAGCCGGCGCAGCCAATACGCTTTATTATAACGATAGCGGGCTGCTGATAGCCGACAACACCGACGGCCAGGGTCTGGTTCGGGATCTCACTACAAACCATGGAGTAACGCTTCGTGGCGCGCGTATCTTGTTATTAGGAGCGGGTGGCGCCGTACGTGGGGTACTCGGTCCTGTTCTGGCGCAGCAGCCGGCCTCGTTAACCATTGCCAATCGGACGGTTGAGAAGGCTGAGGTGCTGGCAGAGTTGTTCACCAGCACGGCCGGTAATACCGAGCTCATCGCTTGTGGGTTTGATAAGTTGTTCCAACCCTTTGATATTATTATAAATGGCACCAGTGCCAGCCTGCAGGGCGACCTGCCCCCGCTTTCAGCAAATGTGATCAGTGCCGACACTCTGGCTTACGACATGATGTACTCTTCAGAGACCACCCGTTTTAATCAATGGGCCCTCGGGCAGGGCGCAGCAACAGCCGTTGATGGCCTGGGTATGTTGGTGGAACAGGCTGCTGAATCCTTCCGGATATGGCGCGGGGTGACACCTGAAACGGCGTCGGTTATTGAGGAATTGCGTAACGGTTGAGCCGGCACCGGGTCTTTGGTCTATGCTCAGGAACAACTTCCGTAAGGGTTTGCCATGGATATTCTTACTCTCGTAGGGCTGGTAGCAGGTGTTTTGATTGTTGGCCTGGCCATGTTGGCTAATGCCTCGTTACTCACCTTTATCAACTTGCCCGGATTGGCCATTGTGCTGGGTGGTACCTTTGCTGTCACCCTGATCAAATTCCGCATGACATCGGTGACTAACGCCTTCCGGCTGGCGATAAGCGCTGCCTTCACCGATCGGGTAGCCACGCCTGCCGGGCTAATACGAGAGGTGAGTGCGCTGGCAATGGTGGTGCGCAAAGAAGGTATCCTGGGGCTGGAAAACCACCAAACTGACAATGATTTTCTGCAAAAAGCCATAAACCTTTGCGTAGACGGGCACCCCCCCGAGCTGGTGGAAGAGGCGCTTGCCCAGGAAGCACAGCAAACCGGCGAACGTTATGAAGTGGCAGAGCGGGTATTCCGGGGCATTGGTGAGTCGGCACCGGCCCTGGGCATGCTTGGTACCCTGGTAGGGCTTGTTCAGATGCTGAATAACCTGGACGACCCCTCATCTATCGGCCCTGCTATGGCAATCGCCCTGCTGACAACCTTGTATGGTGCGTTTATTTCCCAGTTGATCGCTCTGCCTCTGGCAGACAAGCTGCAACTGAAGGCAGAAGATGAAACCCGCAATCAGGTGCTGATCATCACCTCAATCAAGAACATTATGCGAGGTGAAAATCCGCGGGTTATGACGGAATTACTGTCGTCATTCGTACATCCTGACCAGCGCACGGGCCTTACGCCGGAGCGGGAGTCCTGACATTGGCGTTTATCCGGCAGAATAGAAAGCGCCGCCCCGGCAATCAGGTCCCCGCCTGGATTGTCACCTTTGCCGATCTGGCAACCTTGCTGCTGACATTTTTTATTCTGCTGTTGTCATTTGCAGAACTGGACGTGGAAAAGTACCGTGCCATGGCCAATTCCATGTCTGTAGCCTTTGGTTCGGGTAACGTGCTGGCTGACGGTGTTGGTGGTTCTCCCCTGACTCTGATTGAGTCCGATACCGTATCCTTGCCAGAACCCAGTGAGACCGAAACCAGAGAGCCGGAATTTATCGACGAACGTGCTGAGGGCGCTGCCCCGACCAAAGTGTCTGCAGGTGTTATTGAGCTGGCGAGCCGGCTGGTTCAGGAGCTCGAGCCCGAAGTGACCTCTGGTGCATTAAGTGTTAATTATGATCCGCACAAAGTGGTAATCCGGTTCTCTGAAGAAGCAACGTTTCGTTCAGGTGAAGCCGCCATCAAACCAAAAATGGTACCCATAATTGAGCGAGTGGTTGATGTGCTGGCGGCCTGCACCGGAGATGTTCTCGTGTCTGGCTATACCGATGACCGGCCTATTTCGAGCAGTCGATATCGCTCCAACTGGGACTTGTCCGCCGCCCGGGCGGTATCTGTGGTTCATGAGTTAGTATTGAATCGAAAGATTCCGGCCGAGCGCGTTGTGGCTGCAGGCAGAGCGGAGACCAACCCTCTGGCTCCCAATGACTCGCCCGAGAACCGGGCACTTAACAGGCGGGTGGAGATTGCGATCCGCAACCCTGCCTGTGCAGATGCAGTGAAAACAAATCAACTACCGATTGAAGTTATGCCTTAAAATTTGTTGTTCAATATCAGCGTAATGCCGGGCATAGGCCCGGCATTACGACCATCCGTGGGTTCAATCTTCCCTTACTTAACTTCTACTTCAATTGCTTTCGGTTTTTCCGGCTCAGCTTTTTGTATGGTGAGCGTAAGAAGGCCGTCTTTGAACGATGCCTTTACACTGTCCTCATTAACGTTATCGGGCAATGTGAAGCGACGTTTGAAACTCCCGTAATAACGCTCAATACGGTGGTGTTTCTTGTCTTTCGTCTCTTCTTCATGCTTGCGCTCACCTTCGATGCTGAGCACACCATCGTGTACGGTTACTTTGACATCTTGCTTGGCCAGGCCTGGCAACTCTGCCTCAATAGTGAAAGCCTGGTCGGTTTCTTTAATATCGACGGCTGGAGCCCAATCGGTGCGGCTGAATACATCTTTACCCTCGTTGCGATTGTTCAGGCCGAGCATGCGATTGTACCGGCTTATCAGGTCTTCAAACTCATTGACCGGGTTCCAGCGAGTGAGATTGCTCATAGGAATTTTCTCCTTTCACGAAAACGAATCTGAATGATAGTTACCAGCTTCGATCGCGGAACAGCCCCATACCGGTGGCGCCAACCGTATGGTTATCCGTGAACTCTTGCCATAAGCTGTTATAGGGTTGGCGAAATTTATTTCAAGAGGCTGACATATCGAATAGTCAGGCTGGGCGGTCCTCGGTAACCAGATACTCATTCTTGAGTTTCACGTAATTTGCCGCGGTATATTTGAAGAAAGTGAGTTCCTTTTCGCTCAGGGCCCGCACCTGCTTCGCTGGCGAACCAACGTAAAGATAACCGGACTGGAGGGTTTTCCCTGGTGGCACCAGGCAGCCAGCGCCTACAATAACGTCATCCTCTACCACGGCTCCATCCATGATGATGCAACCCATGCCAACCAGTACGCGGCTGCCAATGGTGCAGCCATGTAGCAGTGCTTTATGGCCAACGGTAACATCGTCTCCGAGCGTAAGCGGATAACCGCCCGGGTTGTAGTCGCTGGCGTGGGTGATGTGTAAAACCGAGCCATCCTGAATGCTGCAGCGGCTGCCGATACGGATTTTATGCATATCACCGCGGATAACGGTCATCGGCCATACCGAGCAATCGTCGCCCATTTGAACATCGCCAATCACCACCGCGCTGGGGTCTACCCAGCTACGCTCGCCGAAAATTGGTGTGGTACCCTTGTGAGAACGTACGTTAGCCATTACATATACCTTTATAGCGTTTACCCGAAAGCTGGGGGAGCGGCTGAGAGAGAACGTTGCCAAAACACGCTCGAGCACATCCATGTGGCGCTTGGGCTTCGCCATCCATGGCTTCGCACAGTTTTGGCAACGTTCTCTCTCAGCCACTGCCTAGCAAGTGTTCAGACAACCAAGCTACCTCACAAATTTATAGCTGAAAAGGGGACTTATGAATAACCCGCTACTGACGGACGATCTGTTACCAAAGTTTGATCATATCCGCATTGAACACATGGAAGCGGCGATCGACCAGATCATCAGCACGAATCGCGTGAAGATGGCGAGCCTGGCGCAAAATGATGATCCCACCTGGGATACCCTTGCCCAGCCTATGCAGGCACAGGAAGATGAGTTGAGTAACGCCTGGTCTGTGATCTCACACCTTAACGGTGTGATGAACAACGATGACTTGCGCAAAGTATACAAGAGCTGCTTGGAAAAGCTGACGGAGTACGGCACGGAACTTAGTCAAAACGAGGCGCTGTGTAATGCTTACAAAAAGCTTGCTGCAAGGGATGACTTTCAGGATCTGACGGAAGACCAGCGCAAATCAATCGATAACACTCTTCGGGATTTTCACTTGGGTGGTGTTGATCTGCCTGAAGATGAGAAAAAGCAGTACGCTGCGCTGACCCGGGAGCTGGCAGAATTATCTAATCGTTATAGCGACAACGTACTGGATGCAACTCAGAACTGGTACCGGCATATAGTTGATGTAGTTGAGCTTGCGGGCATCCCGGAATCGGCCATTGAGGGTGCCAAAGAGGCGGCCCGCCAGAAGGAACTTGATGGTTACGTGGTTACACTCGATTTCCCCAGTTTCTTCCCGGTAATGACTTACTGCGATAACCGCGAATTGCGTCGTGAAGTATACGAGGCGTTTGTAACCCGGGCCTCTGATCAGGGCCCGAATGCCGGTCAGTGGGACAATACACCGGTTATGGCGGAGATTCTTAAGCGTCGCCATGGGTTGGCCCAGTTGCTTGGTTTTAATAACTACGCTGAACGCTCGCTGGCCACCAAAATGGCTCGTACCACAGACGAAGTTCTGGAGTTTCTGAACCGGCTGGCGGTGAAATCAAAGCCGATTGCTGAAAGAGAGATTGCTGAACTCAAGGCCTTTGCCAAAGAGGAGTACGGCCTGGCCGATCTGCAAGCCTGGGATATCGGCTACTACAGCGAAAAACTGCGCCAGCAACGCTATGATATTTCGCCAGAAACCTTGCGTCCGTGGTTTCCTGTGGACAAGGTGATTCCGGGGTTATTCCGTGTTGCAGAGCAATTGTTTGGTATTCAGGTTGAAGCCAAACCTGAGGTGGAAACCTGGCACCCGGATGTTACCGCTTATTGCGTCAGCCGTAATGGTGAGACCCTGGCGTGGTTTTATCTCGATCTGTTTGCCCGCCAGGGCAAGCGGGGTGGCGCCTGGATGGCGGATTGCCGGGTTCGTTGGCGTAATCAGAGCGGGCATTTGCAGCTACCGGTGGCTTTTCTTACCTGTAATTTTACGGCACCGGTGAATGACAAGCCGTCACTGCTCACGCACGATGAAGTAACAACGTTATTTCATGAGTTCGGCCATGGCCTGCATCATATGCTGACCCAGGTGGAAGTGCGGGACGTGTCGGGTATTAATGGTGTGGCATGGGACGCGGTTGAGTTACCCAGCCAGTTTTTGGAGAACTGGTGCTGGCATCCGGAGTCTCTGGCATTGATCGCTTCGCACCACGAAACGGGAGAGCCATTGCCGGAAGACTTACTGCAAAAACTGCTGGCGGCTAAAAATTTCCAGTCCGGCATGGCGATGATCCGGCAGTTGGAGTTTTCGCTGTTTGATTTTCGCTTGCACGCAGAGTTTACCGATCAGGCCCCGACCAATCCTCTGGATACGTACCGCAAAATCCGGGAAGAAGTTGCCGTAGTTGATGCACCGGAGTTTAATCGTTTTCCAAATGCCTTCTCTCATATTTTTGCCGGCGGCTATGCGGCAGGGTATTACAGTTACAAGTGGGCAGAGGTGTTAGCAGCCGATGCCTTCTCGATGTTTGAGGAGAATGGTATCTTTGATCCGGACACCGGTAGCGCGTTTCTCCATAATATCCTTGAGAAGGGCGGCTCCCGGGAGCCCATGGAGCTGTTCAAGGCTTTTCGTGGGCGTGAACCGAAAGTGGATGCCCTGCTAAGGCAATCCGGCATTACGGATGACGCCGCCTGATTCCATGTGCTCCGATGACTATGCTGGCCGTCGGAGCTCCTTACCACCGGAGTTACGTTATGAGATACACCAAACGCTTTATTGCTGGTGCCATGTGCCCGCGCTGTTCGGAACTGGACAAGATCACCATGCACCATACCGACGATGGCAGGCAGGTGCGTGAGTGCGTGGCCTGTGGCTATACCGATGCAATATCTGACACGGAAATGACCGAGCCTGAAGATATTCATCTGGATACACGGGTGAACAGGCTTGGTAATGACGATGATCATACCGTTAAGCAGGTTGTGTTCTTCAAGTCAGTGGATGAAGACTGATTCATGCGCCCTCTTGATCTTCTTCTGAGTGTTTTCCTTTGCAGGTGTGGAGGTTCAGATCTTCAGATCTGAGCCTTTTTCGTATTTATCAGTATTGCGAGGCAGAATTTTTATAAGTAGTATACTGAATGCATGAATTGAAGTGGTCAGGGCATTGCTTGCTGTTCCGACTCGCTCCACACACATTCACTACTTACCCTCGAGGTCCTCCATGACCACTCAAGCTGACGTTCCCGAGTATGCTTCCTACCCGTTCGATGCTCGCGCTATTGCCCATCGGTTCCGCCATTCTGCTATTTTTGGAGCATTGGATGCGTTGCAGCCGGGTGAGGCTATGCGCTTTGTTAACGACCATGATCCGATCCCTTTGCTCGGCCAGATGAAGCAGCGTTATGGCGAGGGTGTGCAGGTGATTTATCAGCAGCGGGCGCCAGGCGCCATCGTGATTGATTTCGTTATTGTGGACCAACTGGAGGCATAGATGGCAACGCTGGCTTTCTTTGATCAGGTTCCACCACTGCGCGTATACGATGGTCTGGCCAGGCTTTTGGGTGCATCTGAGGACGGTATTCTTGAATATCGTTATACAGACGCGGTGCGGTTGGCAGGCCACTCGTGCCCAACGGTTGCCGGTGCCTGGTTGTGCACAGTTGCAGCACTTAAGAGGCTGTATGGTGATGAGACACCTGAGCGCGGCAACATTAGCGTTTATTTTGATGACGCCGAAGATTCCGGTGTCACCGGAGTTATCGCGCAGGTATTAACGTTGATAACCGGTGCAGCGGCAGCTAATGGGTTCAAAGGCCTTGCTGGTCGTCATGCCCGCAATAACCTGTTGCACTATGCCAGTAAGGGTGTGCGGGGTATTCGCCTTCGCCGTAACGATACTTTTAAGGAAGTTGAAGTAACGTTCGATACCAGCTCTGTTCCGTCTGATCCGGCACAGCAGTCGTTGATTCCGCTGGTGCTGGGTGGTCAGGCAACGCCTGAACAGGAACTGGAATTTGGCCGCCTGTGGCAAGACCGGGTTCGGAGACTGTTGCTGGAACACGCAAACGATCCCAATGTTGTTCAGGTCAGAGACGTTGCTTAATTGTTATCAGGCGGGCGAACACCGGTCGTTTTGGGTGGTCAGAGAATCATCGCTGCCACCCAGCCAAAACCCAGCAACGGCAAGTTGTAGTGTAAGAACGTAGGCACTACGGTATCCCAGATATGATTGTGCTGGCCGTCTACGTTCAAACCCGCTGTAGGGCCGAGTGTCGAATCTGACGCCGGTGAACCGGCATCTCCCAGAGCGCCCGCCGTACCAACCAGCGCAACAATGGCCAGGGGGCTAAAGCCCATTTGCAAAGCCAGTGGCACATACAAGGCTGCGATAATGGGAATGGTTGAAAAAGAGGAGCCAATACCGAGGGTAATCAGTAAACCGACCAGCAGCATGAGCAGAGCCGCCATAGCCTTGCTGTTGCCAATAAGTTCCACAGAGCTTTGTACCAGAGTTGTAATCTCACCAGTCTGCCGCATAACCTCGGCAAAACCCGAGGCGGCAATCATGATAAAGCCGATCATGGCCAACATCTTCATGCCTTCTGTGAACAGGTCGTCGGCTTCTTTCCACTTCACTACACCCGACAGATTAAAAAGCAGAAAACCCGCCAAAGCGCCAAGAATCATAGAGTTCAGCCACAACTGAACGATGAATGAGACAGCAATAGCGACCAATGCCATAACCAGGGTGCGAGAGTTATAGCTGACATCCACCCGCTCAGTACGGGTAATGGCTTCCATATTGTATTGACGGTCGCCCCGGTAACTGAAGAAAACCGCAACCAGTAAACCGCAGAGCATACCCAGTGCGGGCAAGGCCATGGCTTTCATTACGCCGAGCCCATGGGTGTCCACCCCATTGACCGCGATTTTTGCCATCAGAATCTCATTCAGATAAATACCGCCGAAACCAATGGGTAAAAACATATAGGGGGTAATCAGAC
>DATJDA010000265.1:0-10157 GCA_035497695.1 Marinobacter sp.
CGCAGCACCATGACAACAATCATGGCCAGACCGAAGATCAGATAACGATATTCAGCCAGATCACGGAACACCTGCGGAACCACAAACATCAGCACTGTACCCAGAAGAACACCGGGAATAGACGCCTGACCACCAACGATAACGATGGCAAACAGTGTCACCGACTGCATAAACACAAACGAATCGGGGCCGACCAATGACAGCTCACTGGCAAACAGCGTACCGGCTGCTCCGGCAAGGCCGGCACCTAATCCAAAGGCCAGTATTTTATAGTGGCGCGCATTCACGCCCAGGGTCGTCGCCGCCAGCTCATCTTCTTTGAGATAGCGGAACACCCGGCCAAGCCGGCTCTTCTCAAGGTTGTTCATCAGTACCAGCACAACGCCAAGCAATACCCAGTTGACCAGGAAATGCCCGCCCTGACTGTTTATCTGATAGCCGAAAACACTGGGGGCACCAATATTGAAAATGCCGTCTGGCCCGCCGGTTACACCACCCACGTCGTTAATTAACACCATTCGGAAAATCTCGTTAAAGCCGATGGTGGCAACGAGCAGATAATCGCCCCGCAGTTTCACAATGGGTGCTGCGAGAATGATACCGACAAGTGCTGAAACCACGACCGCAATAGGCATGGTCCAGAGAATAGGAACATCATACTGCACGTTCAGGATGGCGGTAACGTAGGCGCCAACGCCAAAGTACACCGCATGGCCCATGTCATACATGCCGGCACGGCCCAGAACCACATCGGTACTGAGTGCAACCACGGCATAGATGGCAAAGACAGAGAGAATGCTGATCCAGCTATTGCTGGCAATTACCGGTACCAGTAGCGCGGCAATCCATAACACAGCACCCACATATCGATTAACAGATAGTTTCATACCTTGTCCGCCACCCGTTCGCCAAGAATGCCGGTGGGGCGTACCAGCAAGATCAGAATAAGCAGGCCAAATACAATTGCCTGCTGCCAGGTGCTGGAGATATAACCACTGGCCAGAGAGCTGAACAGGCCAAGCAGCAAGCCGCCAATCATCGCGCCGGGAATATTGCCGATGCCGCCGATAATGGCTGCAATAAAGGCATTCAGGCCATAAATCCAGCCCATATCGAATACCGCCTGACGGTAATAAATGCCTATAAACAAGCCGCCGATGGCGCCCAGTGCGGGGCCAAGAATGAAGACACTGGCGATCACCTTGTTCACATTAATGCCCATCAGGCGGGCAGCATCCTGATCAATAGCTGACGCTCGGATTGCTGTGCCAAAGCGGGTTTTATTCACGTACAAATAAAGCGCGAGCATTAATACGAATGAAATCGCGACAATAAATATCTGCGTGGCGCTGATAATCACACTACCAAAATGGTAGGTGGTCTCAGGCATAATTCCTTCAGGGAAAGTGAGTGTTTGCGGGCTCCAGATCAGCATAATGCCGTTCTGGATAAACATCGACGCACCCAGCGCGGAGACCACGGCTGAGAGCCGATGAGCATTACGCAGTGGCCGATAGGCCGTAAACTCAAGAAGCACCCCGGCGATAGCGACCATCAGAACCGCTAGCACAAACGCGACAATTACAATCCAGTTGGCAGGGGCACCACCACTGCCTGCTAAACTGGTAATCACGGTTAAGCCGATAAACGCACCCAGAATTGCCAGATCGCCATGGGCGAAATTGATCAGTTTCAGGATGCCGTAAACCATGGTGTAACCGAGAGCAATCAGCGCATAGATGCTTCCTACTGTTAACCCGTTAACGAGCTGTTGCAGGAATATATCCATCAATATTTGACCTCTGTCAGACAGCGACCGGGACACAACAAAACCACGGATTACCGTGGTTTTGTTGCACTCTCATGCTCTGTTGCAGCTACGGTTGCGGGTAGATAGTTTTGTAGGAATTGTCGGCCTGAATTTCGAAGGCCTGGAAGGCACTGCCTAAACGCTCGCCGTTGCCATCAAAGCCCAGTGGGCCCGTAAAGCCAGGGAAATCACGCAGTTCGTGCAGATAAGCGGCAACCTTGTACGGGTCAAAGCTCTTGGTTTCCTGAACGGCTTTTACGATGGCGCGCATACCATCGGTATTGGTCAGGGTGAAGATGCTTGGGGGGGTCTCACCGTAGGCGTCCTGATAATCTTTCAGAAACTCTTTGGCTTCCGGGTATGGCAGATTTTCAGGTGCCGGTACGTTGATAATAACGGTCCCTTCTGCGGCATTACCGGCGATCTCTGCAAACTTGACGTTCTGGTTGGCATCACCGCCTACGAAGTCTGCTTTAATGCCCAGTGACGCTTGCTGAGCGCGAATCAGGCCGCCGTCCGAGTAGTAACCGGAGAAGTAGATGACGTCTGGATTTTCTGACTTGATTTTGGTCAGAATAGACCGGTAATCCTGAGAGCCAGCAGTAATAAATCCGTCAAAAATAATGTTGCCGCCTTCCTTCTTAATGGCTGCCGCGGTTGCCTCACCCAGGCCTTTGGCGAAGCTGGAGTGATCTTTAATGATGGCGATGCGTTTGTACTTCTTGGCATTTACCAGGTAATCACCGGTAAATTCGGCCTCAGCACTGTTGGGTGGCGCATTCCGGAAAAACAGCTTGTAACCTTTCTGGGTCAGTTGCTCTGCGGTTCCATCACTGGTTTGCAGAATGTTGGCCCGGGCCAGTACTGGCTGGGATGCAGCGGTAGCGCCAGAAGTGTAACTGCCAATAACCGCAAACACTTCCTGGTTGGCAAGATCCCGGCCGCACAGAGCTGCCTGGGTGGCTTTACCTTCATCGTCGCAGGACACGACTTTAACTTCTTTGCCCAACAAGCCTCCGGCCTCATTAAGCTGTTTGGCAATCAGCTTGACGGCTTTTTCCATGCCCTGGCCTTCGTTGGCGTACTCGCCAGTAATCGGTGCCTGAACGCCGAAAGTGACGGAGTCTGCTATAGCGCCTCCGACCATCCCCAATGAAAGCGCCGCGGTAGCGAGCGCCATGCGTAATTTTGTCATCGAAACTCTCCGGTCTGTGCTGTTGTTTTTGGTATTTCGGAAACCACAGCACTTTGAATCGAGGTGCTGTGCGAGATTTTTGCTTCGGAAGTTACATTTTTACTTATATTGTTACGAACAAGTTAGACTAAAAATTAACGCACTGATAGCAAAAACCTACCGATTTTTTGCAAAAAACTACTGCATGAGATGAACGGTGAAGGCGCAGTGATTTAGCTGTGCGCTTCATCCACATGGCTGGTCGCATCTCCTCATTCAACAGGAGCGCTGTGAGTGAAGTCGAGGGGCCAGCAGATGTTAGCGGCGGTTTCTGCCGATAGTCCCGAGGCTGGCATAGCAAAGCTGGGCACCCTGGACGACGACTCAGACCTTAATTTTACCGAGAGGCTTTTAGCTTAAAACCGGTTTGCGTCCGCCACCTCCCAGTTGCGGGCGTAAGCCTCAGGCAGTTTTCCACTAAGGAAATCCCCGGGTTCAACCAGCGGATTAAAATCCCGGTAGGTGAAGGCAGGGCCATACTCTGGCCGATGGAAAATATGCTCCGGGCGCAGTAAATCCGGCGATTCAAAACCAAGAGCGCCGGTCAGTTCCAGAAAAGATTTAACGGTGGCATCGTGGAAATTTCGCACGCGCACAGCTTTGGAAGGCACATGAAGAGATCTTGCACGTGCAGGATTTTGCGTCGCTACTCCCGTGGGGCAGGTGTTAGTGTGGCAGCGTTGCGCCTGAATGCACCCTACTGAAAACATAAATGCGCGGGCGGAATTGCACATGTCAGCACCGAGAGCCAGCTTTGTCACCATGTCAAAACCCAAAGCCACTTTGCCGCTGGCAATAATGGTAATTTCATCACGTTTGCCAATGCCGGTCAGGCAATTATGGACAAATGGCAGGGCTTCGTTGATGTAGGTGCCAATAAAATCTTCGAACTCTGCCGGCGCGGCACCGGTTCCGCCTTCTGCACCGTCAACGGTAATGAAGTCTGGCTGAATACCGGTTTCCAGCATGGCTTTGCAAAGGCCCATGAATTCATCTTGCTTGCCGAGACAAAGTTTGAAGCCCACCGGCTTGCCTCCGCAAAGGTTCCTTAAACGTGCTATAAATTGCATCAGCCCGGCGGGAGTGCTGAACTCGGTGTGCTGTGCCGGAGACTGGCAGTCTTTGCCTTCTTCTATTCCGCGGGTTCTGGCTATCTCATGAGTTACCTTGGCCGCAGGTAGCAAACCACCATGGCCTGGCTTGGCGCCCTGAGACAGCTTTATCTCAATCATTTTTACCTGATCTGACAGAGCTTTCTTTTTGAACTCGTCCGGATCAAAGGCCCCCTCTTTTGTGCGACAACCAAAATAACCGCTACCAATTTCCCAAATCAGATCACCGTCGTAAATCTTGTGATAGGGGCTGATTGCGCCTTCTCCCGTGTCTTGGGCAAAATTGCCAAGCTTTGCACCCTGGTTCATCGCCATGATGGCGTGGCTGGATAAAGCCCCAAAACTCATTGCAGAGATGTTTAATCTGGATGAGTCATAGGGCTTTTTGCACTGTGGTCCGCCGATCATAATTCGAGCGTAACACTCGTCAACCTGCTTTGGCGCGATGGAATGCTGGGCAAAATCGAATCCGGCACCTTCAATATCGCGAGTTGTGCCAAAGGGCTCGGTATCTGGAAATCCATCGGCACGCAGGTTGACAATTTCCCGCTGCTCCCGGTTGAAGGGGCGTCCGCTTTGGTTGGACTCAAAGAAATACTGGCGTAATTCAGGGCGAACAAACTCAAGCATATAGCGGAGATGCCCCAGTATTGGGTAATTGCGCAACACGTTGTGCCTGGACTGCAGGTCCCAGGCACCCACTAAAACCAGCACTAGCAGAATAGACCAGGGCCAGAGCCAAAAGGGGTGTAGCAAAAGCAGAGCCAGTCCCAGTACAAGAGTTGCGGCAGTGAAGCAGGCGTAAATTAATCTTGGCGATCCAAACATTGTGTTGCCCCAGATTGTTTACCGATAAATAGCATGAACCTGGAAAAGAATGATCACAATAAATTTATGTAGGGGAAAGTACGTGGGTGGTTCTGGCTTTGTAGACGGCAGCTTTTGATGCGTTCGCCACCACCCTGCGTAAAGTTTACGTAAAGTAGCCACAAAGGCATGCCATGCGCCGCCAATAGTGCTCATAATCCCCCATCAGCTCATTGTGTTCTGTACGTGAGCGTGCTGATTGGATGTTGTTACGAGGTATTCATGGTTTTCCCTGCTCATGCTGTGTCCCCGAAAAGATTCGTTTGGCCCTTGCTGCTGGTTGTGGTTGCCGCAATCGCTGTTGTCTGGTGGTTCCAGCGGGACAGCCAGACGCAGCCAGCCGTGCTGACGGTGAAAGTTGAGCGCGGAGATCTGGAAGATCTGGTTACCGCCACCGGTGTGCTCCAGCCCCGCGATTATGTAGATGTTGGGGCGCAGGTGTCCGGGCAGCTCAAGGTGCTTCACGTACGGGTTGGCGATGAGGTAAAGAAGAACGATCTTCTGGCGGAGATTGATCCCACTCTGTACCTGGCTCGGGTAGATGCAATCCGTGCCCAGCTTCGTAACCAGAAAGCGCAATTGATGGAGCGGGAAGCTCAGCTCACGCTGGCGGAAATCCAGAATCGCCGGCAGCAAAATTTGCTTCGGGAAGAGGCCACCAGCCGAGAGTCAGCACAGATTTCTGAAGCAACCCTGCAATCCGCAAAAGCACAAATTGAGGCGATCAACGCTCAGATCGCACAAACCAACTCAACCCTGCGTGCAGAAGAAGCCAATCTGGAATATGCCCGCATTTATGCGCCCATGGACGGTACTGTGGTTTCCATCGATGCCCGACAGGGCCAGACCCTCAACGTTAACCAGCAGGCTCCGGTGCTGATGCGCATTGCTGACTTATCGGCCATGACCGTTGAGGCGCAGGTGTCTGAAGCGGATATCAGCAAGCTAACGCCTGGCTTGCCGGTATATTTCACCACCCTCGGCAGCCAGCAGCAACGCTGGGAAAGCCGGCTGGACCGGCTGGAGCCTACACCCGTGGTTGAGAACAACGTAGTGCTTTATAACGCAGTGTTCGAGGTGCCAAATCCGCAGGGCCGATTGATGACACAAATGACCGCGCAGGTGTTCTTTGTGAATGCCCAGGCGCAGGATGCACTGTTGATACCGGTAACTGCACTGAACCGAAATGGCCCGATAACTACCGTTCAGGTGCTGGGCAGCAATGGTCAGACCGAGCAAAGAGAAGTGACGGTGGGCGTTACCAACCGGGTGCAGGCGGAAATTCTGGACGGCCTTAAGGAAGGTGAACAGGTTGTGAGCGGGTCTGGCCGTGGGGCGGGCGTAAATAATGCTAACGGTTCGCGCCGCGTCGGCGGGATGAGGCTATAACTGTGTCGCAACCATTGATCGAGTTGCGGGATATTACCCGCACCTATGTTAACGGTGACCTGGCTGTGCCGGTATTGCGCGGAATCAACCTGACCATCCGGCGCGGCGAGTTTGTTGCCATTATGGGCGCGTCTGGTTCTGGCAAATCCACCCTGATGAATATCCTCGGATGTCTTGACCGGCCATCTACTGGTCAGTACTGGTTTGATGGGCATGACGTATCGAAACTGAACAGCGATGGCCTGGCCCGACTGCGGCGGGAAGCCTTCGGTTTTGTATTTCAGAGCTACAATCTGCTGCCGGGAATCTCAGCCAGCGCCAATGTGGAAATGCCTGCCAGTTACGCCAGCCTGCGCGCCAGTGAACGGCACGAAAGGGCGGCGGCACTGTTGCAGCGCCTGGGGCTGGATGATCGCATGGACCATCGGCCCGGCCAGCTTTCTGGCGGGCAGCAACAGCGAGTGTCGATCGCCAGAGCGCTGATGAATGGCGGTCAGATTATCCTCGCGGACGAGCCTACCGGCGCCCTCGACAGCCATAGTGGCCGCGAGGTCATGACATTGCTGAAAGAGCTGTCGGAAGAAGGCTATACCATCATTCTGATTACTCACGACAGCAACGTCGCTGCACATGCTCATCGTCAGATTGAAATTGCGGACGGTGAGATTGTCAGTGACCCTGGCCCGACGGACCTGATAAACGCTGGTGCTCTCGAGCGACAACCCTTGAAGCACAACCCCTCGATTGTCCGGGAGCTGTATCAGGGTGCCCGGACCGCCATAGGCTCTATGACCGGTAATCTGTTTCGCACTGCGCTAACGCTGCTGGGTATTGTGATTGGTGTAGCGTCCGTTATCACAATGCTGGCCATTGGTGACGGTGCCCGAGAAGAAGTGGTCGATCGGATCAGTGCCATGGGCAGCAACCTGTTGCTGGTGCGCCCGGGTGTTCCCGGCAAGCGGGGAGGCTGGAACATTGCCACGCTGGTGCCGGAAGATGTCCATGCGATTAATACCTTACCAAATATTATCGCAGCGATTCCGGAGCTCACCGGCAGCCAAACTTTGCGTTACGACAATGCTGATCATCAGGCAGAGGTAAATGCCACCTCGTGGCAGTTCCCGGCAGTGCGTCAGTGGCCGGTAGCGCAAGGCAGCTTTTTTGATCAGGCTGATGAAGGTGAGTACGCGTCGGTGGCGGTTCTGGGCAAGAGTACCGCTAAAGCTTTATTTGGCCAGACCGACCCGGTCGGGCGCTATATTCTGATGAACAAGGTGCTGTTTCAGGTAATAGGCGTGATGAGCGAGCGTGGTGCATCTCCCATGGGACAGGATCAGGACGACGTGGTACTGGTGCCTTACACCACCGGCAGTATGCGCATTTTTGGCCAGCGACATCTTCGCAACGTAACCATAGCTGTCGATGACACGACCCTGATGGGTGAAGTTCAGGCACAGGTAAGCCAGTTATTATTACAACGGCACGGAGTGGAGGATTTTCAGATTTACAACATGGCCTCACTCATTGATACCGTCTCCGAAACTCAGGATACCCTTACCTGGTTACTTGGGTCCGTCGCGGCAATATCCTTATTGGTAGGCGGTATCGGTGTAATGAACATCATGCTGGTAAGCGTGACAGAGCGTACCCGGGAGATAGGCATTCGCATGGCGACGGGTGCCCGCGCCCGGCATATTCTGCAGCAGTTTTTACTGGAAGCACTGGCCGTTTCGGCCTTGGGTGGGGTAATTGGTGTTGGGCTTGGGCTGGGTGCTGCGGCACTGGTGGCTCATTTCGGCACACCGGTAAGTTATTCATTGATGCCGGTACTCCTGGCCTTTGGATGTGCGTTTGGTACTGGCCTGCTGTTTGGCTTTCTGCCCGCACGAAAAGCCGCACGGCTGGATCCGGTAACCGCACTGGCGGCGGAATAGTGAGTAATAGCATGCTTATGAACAAACACACGTATGTGTTCCGGGCGCTGATGCTGGCGGCTGCCGTGATAGCCCTTACCGGCTGTGCCACCACGCAACCGATTGAGCGGCCTGTGCCTCAGCTTACGGAAAACTGGAACGCACCAAGGGACATCGCTGAAAGCAACTTGCCGCCCGACAGGCTTTGGTGGCAAGCCTTTGGTTCCGATGAACTGGATCGGCTCATTAGTCACGCATTTACACAAAGCTCTGATCTGGCAGCCACGGCCGAACGCGTGTTTCAGGCGGAACAACAGGCACGAATTGCCGGTAGCAGTTTGTTGCCATCGCTAGACCTGAACGCCAGTACAGGCTCCCGGATCAGTGATGGTCGTGGACTGTCCGAACACAACAAATCTACTTCTGTGGGCCTGAGCGCCCGTTATGAACTGGATTTGTGGGGCAATCTTGCTGCCAGCCGAAATGCCGCCGAAGCCACCTACCAGGCGACCGTGTTTGATTACGATACCGTACGCCTGACCCTGGCCAGCGGTGTAGCTACCACATGGTTTCAGTTACTTGGGCTGGAAGAGCAACTGCGGGTAGCAGAGGAAAACCTGCGCATTGCAGAGCGGATTGAACAGATTGTTGACGCACGCTATCGCAATGGCGCAGCCAGCCGTGCGGAGCAACTGCGCCAGCAAACGGAAGTGTTAAACCAGCGCGCCAGCCTTGTGCCCTTGCAACTGCAATACCGGCAAACCCGCTCTGCACTGGCCGTATTGGTGGGCGCCTCGCCGTTGGGGTTTGAAGTAAAAGGTGCTGGCGATACGCTGCTGACCATGGCTCTGCCGTCAATTAACGCGGGCTTGCCCTCGGAGCTGCTCACCCGCCGGCCGGACTTGGCCCGGGAGGAGGCTCGGCTGCAAGCCGCCGATGCCAATGTAGAACAGGCGCGAACCGCTTTTTTGCCAGCGTTCTCCCTTGGGCTGAATGCAGGGCTTGGCACTACCAGCCTGCTCAACCTGACCGACCCTGTGAGAACCGCTGGCTGGAGTCTGACACTGGCCCAGAACCTGTTTGATGGCGGGCGCATTGATGCCCGGAAGGCCATCAGTGAATCCCAGAGACTGGAGCTGGTCGAAAACTATCGCAGTACTGTCCTCGTAGCGTTGCAGGAAACCGACGACGCCCTCGATCGCGTTCAGACCACCAGACATCGCGAAGAGCTGCAACAAACCGTAAGCGCGCGCGCCGCCCGCACGCTTGAGTTGACAGAATTGCGCTATAAAGAAGGCGGTGATGAACTGCTGACCTTACTGGAAGCCCAGCGCACCCTGTTTCAGACCCGTGATCAACTGGTGCAGTTGCGCGTGGCGCGACTGGTAGCGACGGTTGATTTGTATAAAGCGTTAGGGGGTGGTTGGGATAACACTTCCGGCCGGGAAGCCTTTGAATAAATAAAGAGGCGGTAAAGCATCTGGCTAACGATACATTCAGAATAATACAGCGGCCTGCGCATGGCGCGGGATCCGAGTCTGATCATATTCATATAATACCTGATCAACTATGCTTGTTGTTCTGATGGTGTCTTTCCCGCGATCGCGACTTCCTTACCGGGCAAAGCCATCCTCAATCAAATATCGGAGATTGGATATGTCGCAGTCATCAAAATTTAACTGGGAAGATCCCCTGCATTTTACCGGGCAACTTAGTCAGGAAGAGCGTCAGATCAGTGATGCGGCGCGCGCCTACTGTCAAAAGGAACTGCAACCCCGGGTACTTAGTGCCTATCGGGAGGAGCGGTTTGATCGTGAGATCATGAACGAGAT
>DATJDA010000266.1:0-6906 GCA_035497695.1 Marinobacter sp.
ATAAAACCTCAACAAAGCCATGACATGGGGCGGGTTAAGGTACCCGCTCAATGTCAGGCCGACTATTCAAGTCGTCAAACGGGTGGTTTTTGTCATGGACGCAGTCCTATCTCGGCAGTTGTATGGGTTCATGTTGGCCGGTGGACTCGCCACGCTGTTCCACTGGTTTGTTATGGCCATTCTGATTGGCACCGGGCTTGAGCCAACACTGGCAACTGCCACCGGAAGCATATCTGGAGCCGCGCTGAACTACGGCCTCCAGCGGCGGCTGGCGTTTCGCAATGCGGCCCCTCACAGATGCATCTTATGGCGTTATATTAGCTCCTGCTTCGTTGCCTGGTTCTGCAATCTCGTTTTTTTCTATCTGCTCCATCGCGTTCTCGCACTCCCCGTCATGCTGTCCCAGGTCGTAACCACAGGCCTTGTCGCGGCATTGAATTATATCGTCTACCAAAGGCTGGTGTTCCATGAACAAACGATTTGAACTGCCCGTCGCTCCGTTTGAAAAGCCGTTGCTATCCCTTGTGGTGCCGGTATTCAACGAGCGCCCGATGCTGCCGCTGTTTTTCGAACGGGTTCTCCCGATTCTTGCCGGGCTCGATCTGCGCTGGGAGGTTGTGCTGGTTGACGATGGCAGTGAGGATGGCAGCGCTGAGTATATTCGTAGCGTCATCGGTCGAACGTCTGGCATCTGTTTGATCAAGCTGAGTCGAAATTTCGGTAAGGAAGCTGCAATGACTGCGGGGCTTGAGCATGCCAGGGGTGATGCGGTGATTGTGCTGGATGCGGATTTACAAGATCCGCCCGAGCAGATTCCGGCGATGATCTCGAGCTGGCAGTCCGGCGCTGATGTTGTCCTGATGCAGCGTCGCTCAAGGGCTGGCGAAACCCTGTTCAAACGGTGGAGTGCCCACCTCTTTTACCGGTTGTTGAATTTGACCAGTCGCACGGATATTCCGGTAGATACCGGCGACTTCCGGCTGATGAGTCGAAAAGCCGTTAATGCTCTGTTGGTACTGAAAGAGCGCAATCGCTATATGAAGGGTTTATTTGCCTGGATCGGCATGCCCACCCGGGTCATTCAGTACGACCGTGAGCCCAGGGTGGCCGGCGAAACAAAATGGGATTATCCCGCACTGGTTGGTTTGGCTCTTGAGGGGCTGACCTCGTTTTCTGTGTCGCCTTTGCGCTGGGCGACCGTTATAGGGCTAATTGCTGCCAGTTTGGGGGCGGCCTTCGGACTATGGATTGTGATCAAAGCCATATTGCTTGGTGATGTTACCAGTGGTTATCCGTCACTTGTCGCTGTGATCAGCTTTCTGGGGGGTATTCAGCTGATGAGTGTCGGCATCGTTGGTGAGTATGTCGGCAAAACCTATATGGAGTCCAAGCAGCGGCCGGTGTACCTGACCGAAGAGGTGATTGATAGCCGGGACACTGTGCGCCAGCAAATCAGCCGTGCATCACTGGAGACGCGTCATGTCAAAGCGGTTTAATCTTTGGTTGCTGGTATTGGCCGCCGTATTGATTAGCCGTTTTATTGGTATGTGGTTGTTTCCTTTTGTCGACACCACGGAGCCCCGCTACGCGGAAATTGCCCGCCTGATGGCTGAAACCGGCGACTGGATTACGCCCTGGTTTGAACCTGGCGTGCCTTTTTGGGGTAAACCACCGTTATCGTTCTGGGCCCAGGCGGCGGCCATCAGGTTATTGGGGGTGTCGGAATTTTCGCTGCGTTTCCCGTCCTGGCTGGCAACACTTGCCATGGTTTGGCTGGTCTGGAGGCTGGCGCGGCAACTCTGGAGCGATCGGGTGGCTCAATGGAGTAGTCTGATTTTTGCAACCATGGGCCTTACTTATATCAGTGCCGGCGCGGTAATGACCGATCCTTTTCTGGCACTGGGTACAACCCTCACTCTGGTCAGTTTCTGTCTGGTGATGTCCGGAGAGGGCAATCCGTGGCGATGGCTTTTCTTTCTCGGGCTGGTGACAGGACTGTTGTCAAAAGGACCGCTGGCGCTGATCCTGACCGGCATTCCGATCGTATTGTGGCTGATCTTCTCAGGGCGGAAAGTTGCTGATCTGCGACGACTGCCCTGGTGGAGAGGCACGTTGGTGACCGTGGTGCTGAGCTGCCCCTGGTACCTGCTTGCAGAACTCAAAACCCCAGGCTTTCTGGATTACTTTATTGTGGGAGAACATTTTCGCAGGTTTCTGGACCCCGGCTGGGCTGGCGACCTATATGGCAGTGCCCATAATCAGCCTAAAGGCATGATCTGGGTGTTCTGGTTGTGGGCCTCGTTTCCCTGGGGAATTATCGCACTGATGGGCCTTGTGCTCACCTGGTTCCGGCGCGGAAACAACAGCGTTGTGCGCGAGACAGTATCAAATCCGGGGTTAAGCTTTCTGTTGATGAGTGCGTTGGCACCCATGCTGTTCTTTACGTTTGCAGGGAATACCCTTTGGACGTATATACTGCCCTCATTGCCATTTACAGCGATACTTATTGGCCGGTGGGCTTCGGAATGTGAGTCCGGTTGGTTACCTGAAATCCTGGGTGGCATGGTAGCCATTGTGCCGGTTTTGTTGACGGTGTTTGTGGGTTTGACCGCTGCAGGCTGGGCGTCACTAAAAACAGAGAAAGAGCTGGTGAGCTATTATCAACAGATCAAACTCGCTGATGACAGCCCGTTGATTTATCTGAACGATCTGCCATTTTCGGCGCAGTTCTATTCAAACGGAACGGCTTTGGAATTGACTGGGGACGAGTTGAAAAGCTTACAGAAATTACGTGAATTTCAACGCTTTTACGTTGTGGTTCCGAAAACCTGGTCAGACAAAAAGGTGGCTGATTTATCCCATTCAGCGCACAAGGTTATGGCAAACGATCGCTATCAGTTGCTGGTCATTAAGGGATCATTTCATGATCAGCAGTCAATGTCTGATGCTAACGGAGTTCGTTCGAATGACACCTGACCAAACGTTTCTCCGATCACCGCTCAAATTGCTGATTGTCGAAGACCAGGTTGACCTTGCCGAAAATCTGTACGAGTTTCTTGGCGACGATCGTTACACGCTGGACTTCGCCGCAGACGGTTTGACCGCCTTGCATCTGCTGGCCACGCAAAGCTATGACGTAATCGTACTTGATCTGATGCTGCCCGGCGTCAATGGTTTTGATATCTGTCGGCGTATCCGGCAAGACTTGCGGTGTCAGACTCCCGTCATACTGATGACCGCTTTGAGTGCTTTGAGCGACAAAGAAAAGGGGTTTGATTGCGGTGCAGATGATTACCTCGTGAAGCCGTTCGAATTGCGCGAGTTACAATTGCGGATTGAAGCGTTGCATCGTCGCCACGCACCAAAAAGGCCGGTTCTGATGGCTGGGGATATCCGGTTTGATCCGGGTACGCTGGAAGTTGAATTGCAAGGGTCGAAAGTGGCGTTGTCCGGCACGCCAGCGCGCTTGTTTGAGCTACTGGTCCGGGCGCACCCCAGCTTTCTTAGCCACGAAGCACTCAGTGATGCATTATGGGGGGCACATCATGGTGAGACTGAAGGTAACAGCCTTCGAACCCATATATACACACTTCGCAAATCTTTGCAGGCGGGTCTGGGTAGCGGTCTGGTGAAAACGATTCACGGGCGGGGGTACCGTCTGGAACCCCCTGCAAACGGGAATCCCGAAACACCATGAAGTCATCTCTGACCACACGATTAACCCGGACCCTGTTTTTTCTGATTGCGGCTACCACTGCCATTTCCATGTTTGTTGTTGAATTATTTGTTGAGGATGTTGAAGGCACCATTTTGAGACTTGAGCTGACGGCAGATGCAGAATTCTTTGCGAAGCAACTGCAGCAAGGAAATTTTCAACCTATAAAAACCGCACGGCTTGAGGCGATTTTCCTGCCGCAGGGGGAGGAGGAAGCGGTACTTCCAAATTACTTTCGAGGCCGGGCAATGCCGTTTTCCGAAGAAATTGAAGTGGGGGAGACAACATTACTGATCTACGGTGAACAACTCGAAGAGCCTGATGGAAAGCTCTTTCTGGCCCAGGACATCAGTATTATGGAAAATCGCATGATTCTGGTTCAGCTTGTTCTCGTCAGCGTAGCCGGCCTCATGTTCCTTATCGGATTCTTTGTTGCGCGTACAAGTGCCCGATATCTTGTGCGGCCCTTCAGGAAACTCACCCGTGAAGTTCAGGGCACGGTACCGGGATCGACGATGAGGCAAGTCGCTATTGATTATCGGGATCAGGAGTTTTGTGATATTGCCGAGGCGTTTAATCGTTTCCTAGTGGCGCTTGAGCACCACATCGAGCGGGAGAAGTCGTTTGTAAAGCTGGCCAGCCATGAGCTTCGTACGCCGCTGGCGGTTATGAGCGGTGCCTTGAATGTACTGGAACAGCGCCAAACCCTGTCGGAGGCAGATCAGAAAACCGTCGCCCGCATCCGTCGGGCCATGCAAATTATGAAAGACGATACCGAAGTCCTGCTTGAACTTGCACGCAGTGAGGAATCCGGTGGCGAAGTCAAAACGTTTGTATTGCAGAATGTGGTCCAGCACACAATTGATGATCTGGAACACGGTAATCCGGACTATGCCGGTCGGATCTCCGTTTACAACGATAGGCCCGGGCTGAAAGTAACAGCCCACCCTGTGCTGGCGCGAATGTTATTGCGCAATTTATTGCAGAATGCTCTGCGCCACACGGCGTCAAACGTTGAGGTTCGATTAACCGGAGGCACCATCTCGGTGCGGGACTTTGGTGTCGGGCTTCCTGATCGTGTGACTGAGCGGTTGAGCGCCGTTGGAACGCCCGGCCCTATTACCTCGACAACCGGGGAGTTCAGCAACACCACCTTTGGGTTGCTGATTGTCCGGCTGGTTTGTGAGCGCTTAGGTTGGGATCTGGAAATTGCCCGGTCAAACAATGAGGGTACGGAGTTTCTTATTCATACTGATAATTCCGTCTGAATAGAAATTCGCTCTCTGCTGCTGTTATTCTCCGTTACGCTGTTCCGGTAATCCGTAGGCCTGTTCCCGGTAAAGTTTCAGGGGCAGGAGAGCATGGGCCAGTGTTCTTCTTACCACAGGCTTTTCCGGTTCATCGGCCAGATATCGGGTGCTTCCAGATTCCCGGGAATAGATTCCGGCCAGAGGCTTTTTATCTGGACGCAAGACAGTCACGTTGAAGCGGTTGTCCATCCATGCGTAATAATCAAAAAACTGCATAATCGCCCGGCCAGGTTCATCTGGAAATCTCGCCAGATCGCGACCGATCATCGGGTGCTCACTGGCTATACCCATAAGTGAAAGCAGTGTTGGTGCAAGATCAATCTGGCTTACCACCGTTTTGATTCGCCGGCTTTCAATGTCTGCTCCGAGTATCAGCCCTGGGATCTGGAAATTTTTGATTGGCACCAGTTCGTCACCCCACACTCTGGCATCGTGATCTGCGACGATGAGGAATAGTGTGTCTTTCCAGTAAGCGCTGTTTCGCGCATTATCTATAAATTCCCCCAGTGCATAATCTGCATATTTAACGGCATTGTTAACGGTGTTTTTCGCTTCATCAAGCGGCGCAATTCGGTTATCAGGGTATTCGAATGGTGAGTGGTTTGAGGAGGAAAAAACCAGACGGAAAAATGGTACTCCAGAGGCATGCAACTGCTGAAGATCTTCGTGCGCTTTTGCAAACAGATCTTCATCGCTGACCCCCCAGCTCCCGGTGAATGTGGGATTGACGTAATCCTTCTGGTCTATGATTGTGTCAATGCCGTTGCCGGTGAAAAAGCTGCGCATATTGTCAAAGTGGGCTTCTCCACCGTAGATAAAACCGGTGTTATAACCTTGTTGTTTTAACAACTCCCCGAGTGTAAAAAAGCCTGTTTGAGACAGCGACAGCTTTACTACACTGCGCGCCGGAGAGGGCGGAAATCCAGAGACCACCGCCTCGATGCCCCGAACAGACCGAGTGCCGGTTGCATACAGATTCTCGAACCACCAGCCCGAGTCTTTCAGGGCTTCCAGGTGCGGTGTGACAGGCCTGCCACCCAGAGATTCAACAAAGGTGGCGCCCAGGCTTTCTTCCAGAACAATCACCAGATTAAGGGGGCGTGATCTCTTTTTTACAGGGGTCTGGTGGTGTAGTGTCGGAAACGTTTCAGAGTTGAATTCAGAGCCCCTAAGCCAGGGTGCGCTCTCAACTTCGTCCAGTATGTCGGACAGTGCCATCTGGCCGTAAATATCCCCTGCATTTTTCTCATGCTTGAGATTATAGATGGAGAATGCCACCGACCAGGCAGAGTTGATAATCAGGGAATTCACCAGAGCGTCGGAGGTCAGTGCAAACATCGCCGGATTGGCCGGGCGATGGCCAGTGGTAGAGCGAATACTGAAAAACACCGCGACAATCACGATTGGCCATACCAGCATTGTCTTACGATAGCTGCCAGAGTTGGTCTCCCGCGACCATGGCCGCATGAACCAGGCGAACAGAGCCGTCAGCAAAATACACAGACCAACTCCTACCGTTACCGTCAGTAGATAGCCCTCCCAAAGCATGCTCAACACTTCTTTTGGGTAGCTCAGATACTCGAAAAACAGTCGGTTGGGTCGGGTATCGTATTCCATGATAAAGGTTGGCGTTGACAGCTCCATGAACAGGAATACGAAAACGACGATCAGCGCCCACACTCCCGTCACACGTTTCCAGGCAGTCCAGCTAAAACGGTGCCCGATAAATGGCATGAGCAACACTAACGGTGCCACCGCCATACCGGCAATAATAAGGTCTACCCGCAACCCCTGCAGAAAAATGCCAGGCCACACAGAGGTTTCCACCACCCGATCAAACTGCCATGCCACCAGCAGCGCGCGGGACAGACTTCCAATGAG
>DATJDA010000267.1:0-4212 GCA_035497695.1 Marinobacter sp.
TGGGTCGGACGCTGGCAACGGTCTGCAGAAACGCATCCGGATTGCTGCGCTCCAGCAAAGCAAGCAAATCAAAAAGATCTTCAAAGCTGTCCAGTACAGCCGCCGGTTTATCCCGAAAGGAGAACCAGCTTTCTATACGTTCAGGTTCCCAGGAGGCGCCGTTATAGAATATTCCCGACACGCCGGCCCGGGTAGCCGTCAGCATATCCACGTAGCTATCACCGATATACCAGGCACTCCCGTTTGCCGGCAATTCAAGCTCCTCCAGTACCCGGAACAAAACCTCCGGGGCTGGTTTGTACCTGGTTACGTCATCAGCGCATACGGTGGCATCAAACAAGTTCTGCCAACGCCCTTCATCTACGGTTGCAAGCTCTTTAGCGAGAAACTCACGATTGCGATTGGTCGACACGGCCAGCCGGATACCCATAGCCTTGAGCGCAGACAGATACTCCCAGGCACCTGGCTGAAAAGGCTTCACCTGGCCGAAGTAGCGCCGGTAAGCTTCGTTGTAGGCTTTATGTGCTATTAATTTGGCTTCATTGTCATCACCAAAAACGGCATTGAAGATATCGGTTCGGGAGACTCGTCGCTCGGCCAGAATTCGCGGGTGCAGACGCCTGAAAATGCGGATATAGCGCACCAGCCTGGCATCATCTGGTGTGCGGCACTCATCCTCTGACAGCAACCGCTCAACCAGGCCCAGTTCTTCCAGTTTTGGCAGCATATCCTCCATCGCGCTGAACATGGCATCGTGGGTATCAACCAGAGTGCCGTGCCAATCGAAAATGATCACTAAAGGCAAAGGAATAGAATCATTAAACCGGGTCATACTTTGTCTCCGTCAACAAACATATCTGTCTCCAGCCTTGAAATCCCGCGCCAAGGAGGTAAAACTCAACGGGAGACGAATAAAAAAGATAATGCTGTTTCCCGTATCTGCATATAAAGAGTAGTTTTCATGACCGGCATTAGCTACCTGTTGCCCTATGACTTTTCACCACTGACTCTACTCAGCTTCATACTTGTACTTGTTTTTTATGGCGTTGGGCTGCAAAACATGCCGAAAGAGACGCGCCCGGGCTCAGGCAGAATCATTACCTTCATGATCGGGCTGATGCTGTGCTACGGCGTTATGCAGACACGCTTTGACTACTACTCTCAATATATGTTCTTTATTCATCGGGGCCAGCACCTGATCCTTCACCACTTAGGCCCATTCCTGATTGCGCTTTCGAATCCACTCCCGGTAATACGCTACTGGCACAGCCAGACAGGCGAAAAAACCCGGCTTTTGTTCACGCCTGTTGGCTGGCTTTATCACACACTGCAGCAGCCGGCTATTGCCTCGTTTCTGTTTGTTGGTCTGATTTATTTCTGGCTCTGGCCGGTGGTGCATTTCGATGCCATGCTGAGCCGCGATCTGTACTGGGTTATGAACTGGAGCATGTTACTGGATGGCTTGCTGTTCTGGTGGCTGATTTTCGATTCCCGCCCACCGGCTATCACCAAGTCGCTGAGCTATCGCTGGCGCATGTTTTTGCTGGCGGTGGTTGCGGTTCCCCAGATGGTACTTGGCGCCTCAATTGTGTTCTCCCGGGGCATGATTTATGACTTTTATGAAGTGTGCGGCCGCGCCTGGCCTTTCCCACCGGAAATGGACCAGCTACTTGGCGGCCTGATTACCTGGATTCCGCCCGCCATGATGAGCGCTCTCGGAATTCTGATTATTCTGCGCAGAACCATGCACGAAGATGGCAAGTTCACAACGCCACTACCGGCAACCGGAGGAGCATCGCTATGACACCGGCCCACTGCACCCAGACAAGACTCTGGTTATCGAATATCGTTCTGTCGGTGCTTGTCCTGTTGTTAACAGGCTGCGCGCAAAGCCAGGAACACTGGAATGGCAAAAACATCAGTGGTCTCATGCCCGATCTCGAGTTCAGTCTTACTGACGAAACCGGCAATACAGTTACTGAGGCCGACTCTGCAGGCCAGGTACGCCTGCTGTTTTTTGGATTTACTTCCTGCCCGGATGTCTGTCCGACGACTCTGAGCAATCTGAGCAAAGCAGTCAGGCAAATGCCGGAAGAATTGCAGAAAGATGTCACCACCTTTTTTGTCAGTGTAGACCCCGAACGGGATACGCCCGAGCGGCTCCGCAATTACGTGAGCTTTTTCGGTGAGCGCGTTGCCGGCGTAACCGGTGACGAGCCTGCATTACGAAAACTAGCCAAGCGTTATCGCACAACATTTGGCTACGAAGAACCAGATGCTTTCGGTAATTATGAGGTGTCTCATAGTGCCGCGGTTTATGTATTTGATGGAGCAGGTAACGTGCGCCTGCTGTTTCGCTCAGATCTGACAGCGGAAATGATCAGTAAAGATCTCACAGCTCTGGTGCGTGAGCAAAAATCATAGTCTGACGAGTTATAACGGTTCGGCTGAGTGCGGGCTTGATCAGGAAGTAAAAATGCGATGAAAATTGGCGAGATATCCAGGCATTCATCCGTTCCGGTGGAAACCATCCGGTACTACGAGAAGATTGGCCTGCTACCCAAGCCCGACCGGGATGCCAGTGGCTACCGCTCGTACCGCAATGCGCACCTGGATCGTCTTTTATTCATCAAGCGCTGCCGTAATCTTGACATGGCCCAGGAAGAAATACGGGAGTTGATCCGCCTTTCCGAGCACCCGGAGGCCGACTGTCACGATGTAGATGCGCTTCTGGCCCGACACCTGAAACATGTACGTGACCGTCTGAAAGAGCTTACAAATCTTGAAAGAACACTGCAGCAGTTGCAAAAAGCCTGCTCGGATGCAGGCACTGTTCAGGATTGCGGCATTCTTGGAGGGCTCAGTTCTGAACTCGAAGATCTTCATCGCACCCAGGATGACCACGAGAATCACGTGCCCGGAACCCACGGCCCCGGTAATAACTAACGTGTGAAAATATTGCCTGCCAGATATTGACCCTGTAGTAGCTTCAGGGTTTTTAATACAGTCCTGCCTGTAAAAAAAGGAGGCGTTTATGGCATGCAGTTGCTCTGGCCCGGAAATTCAGGCTCCGGCTCCTGGTTTTCGACGTGCGCTCTGGATTGCCCTCTGGGCGAACCTGATTATGTTTTTTGTAGAAGGTATGGCCAGCTTGCAGTCTGGTTCCGTTTCTCTGATGGCAGATGCCATCGACTTCTTCGGTGACAGCGCGAACTACATTCTATCGCTTTCGGTTCTGTCTCTGGGCATGCTCTGGCGTGGCCGCGCGGCAATGGTCAAAGGTATTACCATGACCGTATTTGGCTCAGTAGTCTGGGCGCGCGCGCTCTGGGTATTGGAACAGGGCACCACTCCGGAACCTTTTACCATGGGCACAGTAGGCCTGCTTGCGCTGATCGTTAACCTGGCCGTTGCGCTTATACTTTTTCGTTTTCGGGACGGCGATTCTGATATGCGCTCGGTGTGGCTATGCAGCCGGAATGACGCAATCAGTAACTTGGCGGTCATGGTAGCCGCAATGGGTGTATTCGGCACACACAGTGCCTGGCCAGACCTGATCGTCGCGGCCATCATGGGCACCCTGGCAATAACAGCTGGTATTAGCGTTGTTCGTCATGCCCGGATCGATATTCTGGAAGCTCATCACCATGTCAATCAGGTTCCACGCACCATAACCCACTAATAAGCAGTCGTTGATATGCAGGTAACGCAGAGCTAAAACGCCAGTGAAATCATCACCGGAATGAACGCCAGCGCAAAAAGCGTGGACAACAATACCGTACCCGCTGCCTGCCGGGGAGAGGTATCTAGCAAGGTCGCGATTACCACGGTATTGGCGGCAATGGGGGTAATGGAAATCAGGAAAATCGCTTTGTGAACAGCCGGCTCGTAGACGCCAAAAACGTTGGCATCCAACCACCAGAATAATATGGCCATCAATGGCCACACCAAAAACTTGCCAAAGAATGCCAAGGCCGTAAAACGCACATTACCCGCAAGCCCCTTAAAGCTGATAATACCCATGCCAATAATCATCATTCCGAGAATGCTGTAAGCCCCGCGAATATTGTCAAAAAACGGAACAAAGATCGCCGGAATATCAAAGCCTGAAAGGTTCAGAAAAACCGCCGCCAAAAATGCGTAAATGGATGGCAGTCTGGCCACACGCCACAGTGCATCTTTTAACTCATACCGGCCACGGGCGGCGAGATA
>DATJDA010000268.1:0-2066 GCA_035497695.1 Marinobacter sp.
ATGGCTACAGCCATGCTCAATTACGGTGATTCGGTACCGGTTTTCCCGATGTTCAACCTGACACTGTTGCACAACACCGGTGCTGCATTCAGCTTCCTGGCCCAGGCAGCTGGCTGGCAGCGTTGGTTTTTTGTGGTGCTGGCCCTTGTCGTCAGTGGTGTTCTGATCCACTGGTTAAGGAATCTCCAGCAACACGAAACCTGGACCGCCGTTGCCATCGCCCTGATTCTTGGCGGTGCTCTGGGTAATGTATATGATCGTGTGGTGCATGGGTATGTTGTGGACTTTCTGCACTTCTACTGGCAGAACTGGCATTTCCCGGCTTTCAATCTGGCAGACACAGCCATAACCATAGGTGCTGTCATGATGATTATTGATGTTATCCGTAAACCCGCCGAACCAGGCGTGGACGCCAAGAGGGGTGAGTAGCGCTCATGAAAGATCTTGCTATAGACAAAGGTACCCGCGTAACACTTCATTTTGCCCTGAAACTCCTTGACGGACAGGTGGTCGACTCCAACTTTGATAAAGACCCCGCCACGTTGGAAATAGGCGATGAAAGCCTGCCTGTGCACATTGAGGCTAACTTGTTTGGCATGAAGGCGGGAGATAAAAAAAGCTACGAACTAACCCCCGAGAAAGCGTTTGGACAACATAATCCAAACAACGTGCAGCCGTTCAAGCGTCATGAGTTTGGTGCTGGCATGGTTCTGGAGCCGGGGGTAATGATTTCTTTTGTCGATGTTGGTCAGCATGAGCTGCCAGGTGTAATCAGCCACGTGGAAGATGACGAAGTGCAAGTGGACTTCAATCACCCGCTGGCAGGACATACACTGATTTTTGACGTGGAAATCATCGACGTTGAACCTGTGTAATTAAAACGCTGAGCCCAATACAGCTTCTTTATCATATGCGAGGCCCTGTTCATGCATATCCGACTTGCCAACCCCCGCGGTTTTTGTGCAGGTGTTGACCGTGCTATCGATATCGTAAATCGTGCCCTGGATGTGTTTGGTGCGCCGGTCTATGTACGCCATGAGGTAGTTCATAACAAGTTTGTGGTGGATAACCTGCGTGAGCGCGGTGCGATTTTCGTTGAAGAGCTGCATGAAGTGCCCGATGATCAGATGGTTATCTTCAGTGCTCATGGGGTTTCCCGTGCTGTAAAAGATGAAGCAGCCAATCGGGGCCTGAGAGTCTTTGATGCTACCTGCCCACTGGTAACAAAAGTGCATATGGAAGTGGCGCGCAATAGTCGCGAGGGCCGTGAGTGTGTTCTTATTGGGCATCATGGCCACCCTGAAGTGGAAGGCACCATGGGCCAGTATGATCGCAGCAAAAATGGTGATATCTATCTGGTGGAAAACGAAGCAGATGTCGCAACGCTGAATGTAAGAGATCCATCCCACCTCTCATACGTTACCCAGACTACGCTCTCTGTAGATGATACCGCCCGGGTTATTGATGCTTTGCGGGCCCGCTTCCCAAAGATTGAAGGCCCTAAAAAAGATGACATTTGCTATGCCACACAAAATCGCCAGGACGCGGTGAAAAAGCTGGCGGCCGATTGTGATCTGGTGCTGGTAGTTGGCTCGCCAAACAGCTCAAACTCCAACCGCCTTCGGGAACTGGCAGACCGAATGGGTACACCCGCTTACCTGATTGATGAAGCTGCACAGATTGACCCCCAATGGCTGGAAGGCGTAAATATTGTCGGTGTAACCGCCGGTGCATCAGCGCCAGAAGTTTTGGTGGGCGCTGTTATCTCCCGTTTGCAGGAGCTGGGCGGAGACGTGCCCGAAGAAATCGCGGGGCGTAAAGAGAATATTGTGTTTTCCATGCCGAAGGAATTGCGGATAGATACGATAAATGTGTGATCAGACAAAAGGCTATGTTTTTCGATAGCTTAACGTGACGCCGTTCACATGAACGGCGCATTGCCATCCGTTAATCCTGCCAGTTTTACCGCTTATCCCTTTAGTATTCGAGTTCTTTGCTTGGGTTTCGTATCTTCTAAGAATAGGAAATAGGGGAGTTCTATGCCTGTGTCTCATCGAAATGCCGGT
>DATJDA010000269.1:0-8618 GCA_035497695.1 Marinobacter sp.
CGGAATACCAAAGTATTGGTTCAGTCGCCAGCATGGTTGTCGTGGCTGGGAAACTTCTATCACGGCCCCGCCAAGCTGGAAGACGTCGCCCACACAAATATCCCGTTCGGTTACTCCTTCAGAAACCAGGTTTTCTCCAAAGGCTCCAGGCAGGCAGCGTTCAGCGGCGGGTGAGGGCAGGTTAGTTCTCAGCCAGGAGTAATGGTCAGATGCATAATGGTGCAGCGCTTTTTCCGGACCGCCGTGGTTTTTGCGATCACCCTGCTCATCACCTTCAAGGCCATTTGCCGACAAAAAGGCCGATGGTGCATCCTCTTTGTAAATACCAGTCAGAATATCTGTACCTTTGAAGGGCCTAAGCCTGCCGGTACGAAGCTGAGTAATCTGCGTGTCTTTTAGCAAGGTTTAATACTCCCGGCTTTGTTGTATCTACGGCGTTGAGTGAGGTATCAGCCAGCGATTCCCTTTGGCTTTTTGGTATAACTGTCTGCCACACACGTTCTGCTGCCACCAGAAGAATCGGAAACGCCAGGCCAAATCCGGAATCCAGAAGCGGTCCGGAGTAGGCAGTGTCGGCTCTCCCGGTGTCAGCTCCAGATCGGCGCTGATAACCCCTGGCCCTTCATGGCGATGCCTGCGGGCAAGCCGGTTGCCCTGGTTATCAATAATCTGGGCCTCTCCCATGAGCTCGCCCCGATACCGGGGTGATGGTAATCCGGCAGGACTTAACGGAATAGTTCCTTCCAGCGTGCCACAGTGTGCCGAGTGAATGTTGGCCATCCCGAGCATCCGGGCAAACGCAGGTGGCGTAGCTTCCATATACCGGTCGTTCATCTCTGCCATGGTTGTCATAAAACGGCGCGCGAGGGGCCAGTTATCCGGCGGCGACCACCAGTGGCTGCCGGTCATCAAAAAATCCGTTTTGCCTTTCAGCCGATGAATTGTGCGGGTGCGAATGGTTTCCCAGCACACGGCTGTGCCCACTCGCCCCAGGGAGGTTTGATGAATGCCATCATCGCTGCCACCAGTGTAGTAGGCGTTCTCAATCATGGTAGGCAGGTCCTTGTCGTGGCGGGTCACCGTGCCATCTGGTTGTACCAGAGTGTAGCAATTGAACACATCGGAACCGGCCGGATGTGTCCGATGTTCAAGATATGAGCCACCAATCAACAGGTTGTGATCGGTAGCGTATTCCCGAAGCAGATCCAGCGCAGCGTTTTCAGGTGGCAGGCTGGCGGCCCATAACCGTGGGTTTTCAACAATCGGGGTGGTAAAGAACTCAGGAACCGAAATCACTCTGGCCTGCTGATGAACCGCTTCATCGAGCAATTCCCGTACATGATCCAGATTGTAACGGATGTCAGCCATGCGCCCCTGCATTTGCAGAGCGGCCACTCGTGTTTTGGTCATTGTTGTCTGCCCATAACTGTTTTATTTACCGAAAACGGTTTCCCCAATATTATATTGAGACCGATTTTTCCTCATGCTCAGTGCGAAACATCTGGTAGTCTTCCGGGTGAAGGCGTTCAACCAAAGGGCAGACAATGGCAAACACTAAAACACTGCCCAGGCAGTTGATTACTTTGTGCGATGATGGCGCAGCGGGCCTTTTCCCCGGATATTTTGCCGTTGTTATGGCGACCGGGGCCACGTCTATTGCCTCTCACCTGCTTCATCACGAAAAAATTGCACTGGCTCTGCTTGCGGCTAATTGCCTTGCTTATGCCATGTTATCCACATTAACCATTGTCCGCGCATTCTGCTACCCGCGGTCATTGGTTAGCGATATGGTAGATCATGCCCGTGGTCCCGGATTTTTTACGCTGGTAGCGGGAACCTGCATTCTTGGTACGCAGTTTCAGATTTTGCTGGGCTGGGCTGATGTTGCCACAGTTTTCTGGTGGCTGGGGGTGGGCTTGTGGTCTAGCATCATGTACCTGTTCTTTATCTCGGTAACAATCCGCAGCGACAAACCAACGCTGGAAGAGGGCATTAACGGGGCCTGGCTTCTGGCCGCCGTAAGTACTCAGTCTGTCGCTATTCTTACCGCCATTGTGCCCTGGAGTGGCCCTGAAGACTTGCGGCTGTTCTTTGCCCTGTGCATGTTCATGATCGGTTGCATGCTTTATCTCGCCATTATCACCCTGATCTTCTATCGGTTGACCTTTCTCAAGCTAAGCCCGGAGAATCTTAGCCCCCCTTACTGGATTAATATGGGCGCTGTGGCCATAACCACGCTGGCAGGCTCTACGCTGATTGTCAGGGCCCATGAGGGCGGTGTGCTAATGGATTTTCTGCCATTCCTTCGTGGGTTCACCCTGTTTTTCTGGGCTGTAGCCACTTGGTGGATTCCGCTGTTACTTGGGCTTACCTTCTGGCGGCATGTGTTGAAGCATCATCAGTTGCGCTATGAGCCCCAGTTGTGGAGCCTGGTGTTCCCGCTGGCAATGTATACAACGGGAACAACCAGGCTTGCCGATGCACTGCATACAGACTTTCTGTTAATAATCCCAGGCGTCACCATGTGGCTGGCCTGGGGAGCCTGGCTGTTCACCAGCCTTGGTATGTGGCGGCACTTTGCGGATCTTATTCAACACCGGCTTGGTCAGGCAGAGCGTTAGGAATGCCTGGTAGCCGGCTGGCCATCACCTGCGGTGAGTTTGTTCTTCGGGGGTAATGGCTTGTGGGCAATATCCCGCTCTTTTCCTTTCAGCATATAGTCGAAATAAAATGGCGGTAAGAAGCGCTTTTTAACCTGCCAGTAGAATCTCGACTCTTTGTACGGGCTTAGCGGCAATGTAGGTGTCACTTTTCCGCCGTAGATAAACTCTGCCAGCATAACCTTGCCGTATCCGGTAACCACCGGGCAGGACGTGTAACCGTCGTATTTGGCCTCCGGTGCGGTAGCTGCGAGCAGGGCAAGAATGTTGGCAGCGGCTACCGGCGATTGCTTGCGAATGGCTGCAGCCGTTTTTGAGGTTGGTAAAGAGCTGCAGTCACCCAGGCTGAATACGTTGCCATAACGCACGTGCTGAAGAGAATGCTGATCTACATCGACCCAGCCGTCGGCATTGGCGAGCGGGCTGTTTTTAACAAAATCCGGGGCGCACTGGGGCGGCGTTACATGCAGGATATCGAACGATTCCGTTGTGTCTCTGGTGCCACCGTCGCTATCCGTAAACCGGAAGGTTGCTTCGCGTTTGTCGCCGTCAACAGAAATAAGGTTGTGATTGAGAAATACGCCAATGTTGTAGCGCCGGGCCACCTGGTTTAGTGGTGCTACGAACTCGGGCACACTGAATAACGCCCCGGCTGCCGCGTAAAACTTCACCTCGCTGCGATTGGCCAACTGATTTTTACGCAAATAGTCTGCCGCCAGGTAGGCAATTTTCTGCGGCGCTCCTGCGCATTTTATAGGTGCTGGCGGTTGTGTGAACAACGCCTTGCCGCCCTTGAATGTGCGTATGCACTCCCAGGTATATTCCGCCAGAGACGGTTCGTAATTGCTGCACACGCCATTTCTTCCGAGGGTGTCCCGCAGCCCATCAACCTTATCCCAGTCCAGCTTCAGCCCAGGGGCAACGACCAGAATGTCGTAGCCGATTTCACGACCATCAGAAAGTTGGACCTGATTGTTATCCGGATCGAGTTTCGTTGCTGCTGCGCGTATCCAGCGGGCCTTTTTTGGCAGGGTGCTGGCTTGCGGCCGGGCAGTTTTAGCCAGAGAGTAGGCACCTCCACCCACCAGCGTGAATGCGGGTTGGTAATAGTGCACATCGCTGGGCTCAATGATTGCGACATCAAGCCCTGGCCGCTGCCGCAGCAAAGATGCAGCCACGCTGGTGCCGGCGGCACCAGCCCCAATTACGACCACCTGATGTTTGTGGCCTGCTTTTGATGTCGACATAGAAAACTCCTTTCCAAAACGGCTGAAGTAAGCGCGATGCGGGACGCATTTCGTATTGTGATCAGCATAAAGGAGTTTGATGGGCACTTAAAATAATAAAGATCACTTTTGTTATATCGTTTATGTATAAGCATAAAAGGCTTACAGTTCAGTGAGATAGGCTATATATCGATAAAATCGATAATTGTATCCAATTTAATTCGGTTTATTACTATCCATTTTATTTTTTAGAGTACCGGCAAACGACCTATTGGTTTCCTGCTCAGCGGGTAGCTTTCATCCACTGTTTACACTGGTTGCTCTACATGGTGATTGATCTGAGTTCGTCTCCTCTTACGGAGGATCAACAACAGCACTTGAACAGTATCCTTTCCGGATTAAATACCGATCAGGTGTTCTGGTTGTCCGGATATCTGGCGGGCCGCTGCGCTGCGGGTATTCCCGGTGCTCAGGTAATTGCAGCTCCGGTGGTATCTGTCGCAGCACAAACCGGCCCGGAATTAACAATCCTGTTCGGCTCACAAACCGGTAATGCCGAAGGTATTGCAGAGCAAATGGCGGCTCGAGCGGCTGAGAAGGGCCTGTTGGCCAAAATTGTCGATATGGCGGATTACAAGCCTAAACAGCTTAAGAATGAACAGTTTGTTGCCATTGTTACGTCGACTCAGGGCGAGGGTGACCCACCAGACAACGCAATGGATTTCTATGAGTTTCTGCATGGAAAAAAGGCCTCGCCGATTAAGCAGCTTCGTTACAGTGTGCTTGGTCTTGGCGATTCCAGTTATGAGCACTTCTGCAAGACCGGCAAAGACTTTGATCAGGCACTGGCCGGGCTGGGAGCCTCTGCATTGGCAGCGCGGGCAGACTGCGATGTGGATTACGATGATCTGGCGCAAGAGTGGATTGAGCGTGTGCTGGAGGCAGTGGCATTGGAGGGGGGAGTTTCCCAGTCAGCGACACAGACGGCCACCGCCGCAGTTCCGCAGGCTTCGGCTTATCACCGTAAAAATCCGTTCCGGGCCACTATTCTTACCAATCAGGTGCTCAATGGTCGCGGTTCTGATAAGGAAGTACGCCACATAGAGCTGTCTCTGGAAGATTCCGGGTTTCAGTATAAACCCGGTGATTCCGTTGGAATTTATGCTGAAAATAACCCCGTACTGGTTGCTGAGCTGCTGGAAACTCTGGGGTTTACAGAGGGGCAACAGGTAACGGAAGACGGCCAGAGTATACCCCTGTTTGATGCTTTGACCCATCATCGGGAAATTACTCTGCTGACACCACCACTAATGAAACAGTGGGCAGAGCTTGTTGGCAGCGATGAACTGCGGGCGCTGGCAGACGACAGTACCGAGCTGAGAGCCTGGATGACGGGGCGGGATTTGCTTGATTTGGTGCGGCAGTGGCCAGTACCGGAGCTGACGCCCCAGGTCTTGGTTAATACGCTGCGTAAACTGCCGCCACGGCTGTATTCCATAAGCTCAAGCCAGGCATCTGTCGATGACGAAGTGCACATTACCGTAGCAGCCGTGCGCTATCACAGCCATGACCGGGATCGCGAAGGGGTTGTCTCAACCTGGCTGGCAGATCGTCTGCCAGAGGGTGCTGAGGTATCGGTTTATATTGATAGCAACAAAAACTTCGTATTGCCGGAAAACGACGCTCAACCAATTATCATGATCGGGCCGGGTACCGGGGTCGCACCGTTCCGTGCTTTCCTTCAGGAGCGGGAGGAGCGCGACGCCAGTGGCCCCAATTGGCTGATCTTTGGCGCTCAACACTTCCGTACGGATTTCCTTTATCAGACCGAGTGGCTGAAGTGGCGGCGGGATGGTTTGTTGACCCGGCTGGATGTTGCTTTCTCCAGGGATCAGGAAACCAAGCGTTACGTTCAGCACTGCCTCAGAGAGCGGGCGGCAGAGGTGTGGGCCTGGCTTGAAAAAGGTGCCAGCCTTTATGTGTGTGGCGATGCCGACAAAATGGCACCGGACGTAAATGAAGCCTTGCTCGACATCGTAAGTGAGCAAGGAAAGATGACCCGCGACAAGGCCGAAGACTATTTGCGCCAACTAAACCGGGATAAACGTTACCAGCGGGATGTGTACTGATGACTGAGAAATTACCTGAAGCCGAACTGATTAAACAACAAAGCAATTATTTGCGCGGTACCATTCTGGAAGGTCTTGCTGACCGTGCCACCGGAGCTTTGTCTGAAGACGATACCAAGCTGACCAAGTTTCACGGTACCTATCAGCAGGACGACCGTGATCTGCGCGATGAACGTCGCCGCCAGAAACTGGAGCCCATTTATCAGTTCATGGTGCGGCTGCGTTTGCCCGGTGGCGTGCTGACCTCTGAGCAGTGGCTTGGCCTGGATCGTATCGCCGATGAGTGCGCCAACTCTACGCTGCGGCTGACCACCCGGCAGACATTCCAGTTCCACGGCGTCTTCAAAGAAAAGATGCAGGAGTTTATGCAGAAGGTGGCTGCGCTGGGGCTGGACACCCGGGGCGCATGTGGTGATGTGAACCGGAACGTGATCAGCAACGTGAACCCCCACCGTTCGCACCTTCATAATGAGATTCATGAGCTGTCTTTAGCGATCAGTGATCGTTTGCGCTGGCGGTCGGCAGCTTATGCGGAAATCTGGCTGGGTGATGAGTGCGTTCAGAAACTGGGTGAGGAAGAAGAGCCGTTTTATGGCCACAAGTATCTGCCACGAAAATTCAAAATTGCGCTAGCGGTGCCCCCGGAAAATGACTGCGATGTTTTTGCTAATGATATCGGCCTGATTGCAATTGTTGAGGATAGCCAGATTCTGGGGTTTAACGTGGTAGTAGGCGGCGGTATGGGCCTGACCTATGGTGATCCGGCTACGTATCCACGGTTAGCAACAATGGCCGGGTATGTGCCAAAAGAGCAGATTGTCGATGCCTGTCAGGCAATTTGTGCCATTCAGCGGGACTTTGGCGTGCGCACCAACCGCGCACATGCGCGCTTCAAGTACACCATCGATGACCATGGCATGGACTGGTTTCGGGAGAAGTTCGCGGAATATCATGGCCATGAGTTCGAGAGGCCGCGCAGTTTCAGCCTTACCAGCAACGGTGATCGTTTCGGCTGGGTAGAAGGCGATGATGGCAATCAGCACCTGACACTGCTTATTCCCACAGGCCGGGTAGCAGATACGGACCGCGGGCAAACCCGCACAGCGTTGCGAAAAATTGCCGAGATTCACAAAGGCTCGTTTCGGATTACCTGTAACCAGAACCTGATAATCGCTAACGTACCACCTGAGCAGAAGGCTGCAATTGACGCCATTGTAGAAGAGTACAAGCTGGATGCCGGCAACCGCAGTACGCCGGTACGACAGCACTCCATGGCCTGCGTGGCGTTTCCAACCTGTGGTCTGGCAATGGCTGAATCTGAGCGCTTCCTGCCGGAATTCGTTGATCAGATAGAGCGAACAATGGAAGACGAAGGCCTGGAGCCAGATGCCATCAATATACGTGTAACCGGTTGTCCGAATGGTTGTGCGCGGCCATACTTGGGGGAAATTGCCCTGACGGGTAAAGCAATTGGCAGGTATAATCTGTACTTGGGTGCAGATTTCTCGGGCCAGCGCATGAACCGGTTGTACCGGGAAAACATTGACGTAGATACAATCCTGGCGGAATTGCGGCCGCTGTTTCGTGCGTATCATGAAACCCGCAAGTCCGGAGAGTACTTTGGTGATTTTCTGGTAAGAACCGGAATTGTTGAGCAGGAGCGTACCCCGGCAATGATGCACCAGCCATTAAAATAGATGCGGTGAAGCCAAAACAGGAGCCCTATGAAAGACCCGGAAACCAGAGAGTGGGAACGCCTTGCCTTTGTTGCGGGCAGAGATGGTGTTCCCACGGCAGTACAGTTTGCAAAGCAGGGGGAGAGCCAGTACAGCGCTGCCCTTCGTGAGGCGGATTCCGGGGGCAATCAGTATGGTGCAGCCTACCGGGAAAGCCTACAGGCTTCTATCCGTGTCTATCAGGCTTATATCGCCGAAAACGAATCAACCCCCGCAGAGGAGGGTTGATCGTTTGGCAGTTTCTGCACACCTGGAACTCAGTATATTTCAAGGCGGGCAATGTCCCGTGACTGCAGCCTTGCTTCGGCCTGCTGGCTTTTGAACAGCCCGCTGAACAGTTCCGACTCGCGAGAGGTTCGTGCGAGTTTTGCCCGCAATTCATACATCTGCGAGAGGTTCGCGTGAGCTTGCAGAATGTTTTTCAATACATCCTGAACGTTGTGACATCCTTCGCACACAGGAACGCCCGCCTGGATTTTGGATGATTCGAACGCGGGCGGGTCTCTTAGCCAGATCTCCATCAGGTCATCATCCGCATCTTGCAGATAATCTTCCATCGCCTCAGCCTGGTGCGCTTCACGGCTTGCCAGAAATTCCAGTGCCATGCGCATTCTCTCATCTGGCTGTGAGGCCGCCAGGTGAGTGTATTGCTGCTCCAGGGCTTCGTGATACTCGACAATCCACTCAATCAGATTTTTAAGCTGTTTGAACGCCATGAGATGGCACTCCTGTGTTTGTGTCAGAACTGGAATCTTGGAAACAGAATGTCCCGCTCAAGATAGATCTGCTCCGATAGGCTGAAATCCAGGTTTTTCAGCTCATCGTATAATTTGCGCCAGGACTTGCAGGCTGCTTTCGGGGCTTTGT
>DATJDA010000270.1:0-2483 GCA_035497695.1 Marinobacter sp.
CTTGAAACTTGCCATTATCCCGGAAACTGAATGGGGCATAATCGGAGCTAAGGCCAATTCGTACCGGGCCGAGTTCTGCCAAAAACTGACGTTGGTCCGGGTTCAGAGTAAAACTCGGTATCTCGGCAATACTGGCTCCGCCGAGCTCCTGCCAGCGTTCCAGCAGTTCTTTCTTTTTTGCCTCGGGAATGGCTTCCAGTCCCGCCTCTATTTTTTGGTATAGCTCAGGCTTGCCCTTTTGGACACCAATTCGAAAATCTTCTACCGAGAATCTGCCTAAAGGAGCTGGGCCGGCTATTTCCAGAAAGCGAAAACCGGCTTTACTCGCCTGATAGTTAAGGCTGAGCTGTGGTCCGATAATGGCGTCTACCCATCCGAATGCGAGTGCGCGGACCTGGCTTGTCGTTGAGTCGTAGATGCTTACGTTAATGTCATTCTCATTGAGCAGGCTGCGGAAATAAGAATTAGCAATGATGCCGATTTTCAGACCCTTCAAATCGCTGATTGACTTTATTTCACCTATAGGGCGGGTGCTGTCTTGCATCAGATAAGTCTGACGAACATGGTAAGGCTTGCTGAACAGAATCTTATTGGCACGATCCTGTTGGTAAGAAATACCTTCGATTGCGTCCAGCTCTCCGCGCATAAATGCGGTGTAGATCTCCGGCCAGCTTCCGGCGCGGAACTGAAAGGTCAGGCCGCTGTTTACAGATACTTCTCTGAGAATGTCTACGGAAAAGCCGGCAGCAACTTTATCTTCAAAAAAAGAGTAGGGTTTATCGTCTGACACGACACCAATGGTTACAGGCGCGTCGGCTTGTGCACTGACCTCTGTGCTGGCCCGGGATGGAGCGGTTACGATCGCAACACAGAGTAATATCAGCCAAACGGGAAACATGGTAAAACGGAAAAGCATGTACTTGCTCATGGGATTGCCAGCAGTCCATTGTTGCCAGAATTTTAGTGTAGCTGGTGCTTACAGGCTTTGCCTGCCCGGTATCGCCTTTTTATGTGAAGGTGCCGCCTGTGGCCGTGATGAGCTCAGAAATATGAACGGGAGGTAGGTCAGTGACAGAAAGCGTTGATTGGGCTGAGACACCAGCAGCAGTCTGGCGTCGCCATCGGTTGGGGCTGCGAGCTATTCGGCGGCTGGATCCGGTGCAATGGGATGATTTAATAGGTATTGAACGTCAGCAGCAGGCACTGGCTCGGAACACAGAGCGCTTTCTTGCCGGTGAGCCATCCAATAATGCTTTGCTGTGGGGTGCGCGAGGAACTGGCAAATCATCGCTGATCAAGGCGCTGCTGAATCGTTACCAAAGCCAGGGATTGCGGATGATTGAGATGGACAAAGACGATCTCGTTAATCTGCCAGAAATTGTTGATGATATTTGTGATCTCAGTTATCGCTTCGTGATTTACTGCGATGACTTATCATTTGATACGGGTGAGACTGGCTATAAGGCGCTGAAAAGCGTGCTCGAGGGCTCACTGGAGCTGCCCCCGGAAAATGTAAGAGTCTACGCCACGTCCAATCGTCGCCACCTTATGCCCGAATTCATGTCGGATAATCTCAAAAGTGAGACGAGAGATGGTGAGGTGCATCCGGGGGAAGCAATAGAAGAAAAAGTGTCTCTTGCTGATCGCTTTGGCTTGCAACTGTCGTTCTATCCATTTTCTCAGGATGCTTACCTGCAGGCTGTAGATGCGCTGTTTCCGGATGCAACAGACCGGGATAACCTGCATAAAGAAGCCATACGTTTTGCCACCAGCAAAGGGGTTCGCAATGGCCGTACGGCCCAGCAGTTCTACCGACAGGTTGGGGGCAATGACCAGTTTGTGAGCTAGGCTGCCGGAATAACAACCCGAAACCGTACCCCACTGGTGGTGCCGGAATAAGCGTTGCTGGCGTCTACACGGGCGTTATGAAAGTCAGCAATCAGCCTGACAATAAGCAGGCCCTGGCCAAGATGGCCTTTTTCCGCGCCGCCCCGAAGGGATACAAACGGGCCAAAGATATCCGTTGTATCCTCGGGCAGCGACGAGCCTTGGTTGAATACTGAAAGCGCAAGTTGGCCGGGTGTATGCTCAAGGTCCACTTCAATGAGTCCGTTCTGTGGCGTGAAGTCTCTGGCGTTATCAACCAGTTTATCCAGAAGCTGTACCATAAGCTCGGGTGAGCCCATGGCAAAGCATCCGCTGGCAGGCCCGATATAACGTATCTGCTGGTGTTCAGTAAGAGCTTGGTAGGCCTCAGTCGCCTGAGCTGTAACCCCGGCAAGATCGAACAGCTCTTTATCTGCATGATCAAAACTTTGCTCAAGCCTGGCGGCTTCACTCATGCCATTCAGAATTTGTGTGAGACGATCGGTAGCGGTGGCAGCACGTTCAATATATTGCCGGCGTTCAGCCTCTGATTCACTGTGATTCAGATTTTCGAGGGATGAGCGAACTACCGCAACCGGTGTTTTAAGCTCATGGGA
>DATJDA010000271.1:0-2247 GCA_035497695.1 Marinobacter sp.
CATCCTGCCTTAATGAAACGCCTGCAGACAAGCCGTGCTTCTGGCGCACCTCGTCCTCATTGCGCCCCACGTAAATATTGCCTTCGGTATCGTACCAGGCCGGAATACGGTGGCCCCACCACAACTGCCGGGAAATACACCAGTCCTGAATGTCACGCATCCATGAGAAATACATATTCTCATACTGCTTGGGCACAAACTGAATCCGGCCATCTTCTACCGCCTCTATAGCGGGCCTGGCGAGGGCTTTGGCATCGGCAAACCACTGGTCGGTGAGCATGGGTTCAATAATCAGCCCGGAGCGATCGCCTCGGGGAACGCTCATTACGTGGTCTTCTACCTGGTGAACCAAGCCGGCGGCTTCCATGTCGGCCACGATCTGCTTACGGGCGTCTTCCCGGGTCAGGCCGGCATAGGCCGCAGGCAAGGTGTTATTCAATTCCGTGTTTTCGCTGCCGTCACTGTTGAAAACCTCGGCGTGCTCACGAATATCCGCGTCTTTGGTCAGTACGTTCATCATGGGCAGATTGTTGCGTTTGCCCACGGCGTAGTCGTTAAAGTCATGAGCCGGCGTAATCTTCACACAACCCGAACCTTTCTCAGGGTCTGCGTGATGATCAGCAATAATGGGTATCAGGCGGTTAACCAGCGGCAGAATTACGAACTTGCCAACAAGATGCTGGTAGCGCTCGTCATCTGGATGCACGGCAACAGCCGTGTCACCCAGCATGGTTTCCGGCCGGGTGGTGGCAACCACCACGTAGTCTTTGCCATCGTGCGTCATGGCACCGTCTGCCAGCGGATAGCGCAAATGCCAGAAATAGCCTTGTTCTTCCTTGTTTTCTACTTCCAGATCTGAAATAGCGGTGTGCAGCTTCGGATCCCAGTTCACCAGGCGCTTGCCGCGATAGACCAGGCCTTCGTTGTAAAGGCGGATGAACACTTCCTGTACCGCCTTGTAAAAGCCCTCGTCCATGGTAAAGCGTTCGGTATCCCAGTCTACGGAGTTGCCCAGCCGGCGCATCTGGCCAGTAATGGTGTTGCCGGACTGTTCTTTCCAGTCCCAGATACGCTTTATGAATTCTTCGCGCCCGAGATCGTGGCGGGTTTTCTCCTCTTCAGCAGCCAGTTTGCGCTCAACCACCATTTGGGTGGCGATACCGGCGTGGTCACTGCCTACCTGCCACAGGGTGTTGTGGCCCTGCATACGCTTGTAGCGGGTTAGCGTATCCATGATGGTATGTTGGAAAGCATGCCCCATGTGCAGGCTGCCGGTTACGTTCGGTGGTGGGATGACAATACTGAACGGTTTACCTTCACCGGAAGGGCGGAAGTAGCCTTTGGATTCCCAGTTTTCGTACCACTGGCGTTCAATATTTTCTGGCTGGTAGGTTTTTTCCATGGAGTTTGATTAGTGACCGTTGGTTGATTCACGAGGAAAATTTTGGAGGTCTGATTATACATGGTCACCGCTAGTGCGGCGACCATGTACTTATTCAGAGCGAACCGTTATTCCCTGGTCACTCGTTTTTCATCTTTCCGGTGCCTGCTTAACGGGTCGCGGGTGCAACGTCAGCAGGCGAGAGAATCCGTGCGGTTCCCCGTGCAGAAAGCGAGGCAAGGAAGCGCCAGACAAAAAGTAAAGTGATAAGGAGCAGGCCAGGATAACCAACCGCTGCCATCAGATACGGGAAGACAGGGCTTCCAGCCTGAACATCCGCAAGGTTGAAGCTTAACAGCCCAATAGTGATGATTGCCCCGAATACCCACATACCCAGCAGCCATGTTCCGGCTTCCCAGCCAGTGAGCATACTTCTCCAGCCGGTAGCAGGGATATTCGGCTCTATGTGCAGATCCTCACGATCGGGATCATGGGCGCGATGCCCAAGTGTGAGCAGGTCATAAACAACCAGTGCTGCCCCGGAGGTAAAGATCAGGCCAAAGATGGGCACCTGAACTTTGGCAATATGCATGGCATTGGACACGTCAGCACCAAACCAGTCCAGTCCGAGCGTGCGATAAACGAATATCTGTATAGTGCCGCCTATGGCAAAGGCAAAGCCCAGGCCCAGCATGCCGGTAAACACCAGCCAGAATCCGAGCTTGCCGAGTCTCTGATCGAAGCCCCGAACACCGCGCATCAGAGGAACTGCATAGTAGGCAGCCGCCAGCGCTAACATGCCGAAGGTTCCGAACAGGGCAAGGTGCGCGTGGCTTAGGGTGATCCAGGTACCGTGTGACCAGACG
>DATJDA010000272.1:0-3738 GCA_035497695.1 Marinobacter sp.
TGGGATGGGGAAAAAGTAGTTCCTTTACGTTATCGCTACAAGTTATCCGGGTTTCTGATAAAAACCCGGAAACAGTCTATCGATTTCGACTGGAAAAAAGGGATTGCTACGGGCGAGTACAAAGGCAAGCCTTTCAAACTCGAACTGAAAGAAGGGGCACTTGACCCTATCGGATTCCAGCTTCAGTTATACCTTGATATCAAAGCCGGCAAACGTGACATGTCTTACGAGGTGGTGGACCGAGGGCGCTACGATACCAATACGTTCGCCGTAATTGATGAGGAGCCACTGGTTACCGATTCTGGCACCATTTCGACGATAAAAGCCGAAAAAGTACGTGAAGATTCCAAGCGCCAGACCCTGATGTGGTTTGCCCCCGACAACGAGTATCTTCTGGTTCGGATGCTGCAGGTTGAGCCAGATGGCAGCAAATATGAACTAAAACTGAAAAGCGCAGAACTGGGTAAGTAGGCGCTCTCTGTCAGACAGCCCTGGTTTCTGCCCAAACGGCTTTTACCTCATTCGCTATAATCCGCAGGCCCTCAGCAACCCGGTCGTCGTCCTGAGAGTAGGTTACTCTCAGGCATTCGTCACGGTGCTTCCAGCCATCATCCGGTAAACCCGGAAAGAAATAGTGGCCGGACACCACCAGCACACCACGTGTTTTCAGCCTCTGATACAGCTCCAGGCTGGTGATTGGCAGATCCGGAAACCACAGCCACAAAAACATCGCGCCCTCGGGTTTGTGGATGTACCACCGGCAGCTATCTTCGCCCATGGCCCCATGAAACGCCGCCACCGCCCGTTGCATTTTTGCTTTATAGAACGGGCAAATCACATCCCGACTCAGGGTCAGAATCTCTCCGGAACGAACCAGAGGGTTTGCCAACATAGCGCCAAAGCTGCCTGTCGCCAGATTCATAATCGCATTGATACCGGCAATTGCCTTGATAACAGGCTTGGCGGCAATCACGATACCCGTACGTACCGCCGGCAAACCGAGCTTGGACAGACTCAGGCAAAGTATGATCTGCTCATTCCAGGTAGGCTTGGCATCTACAAACAACAAGCTGGGAAAAGGGGTTCCGTATGCACCATCTACAATCAATGGCACATCGTGCTGGCGAGCCAGCGCTTCAAGACGGGTAAGTTCTTCATCGGTAACCACATTGCCGGTAGGGTTGGTTGGCCGGGATACACAAATAGCACCGGTCTCTCCGGTTACCTCAACAGCATCAAAATCTATCCGGTATTTAAACTCATGGGCATCGGTAAAAGAGATATCCGGCTGAACCGCACGGAACAACCCAGGTTCGATTCCCGCATCGGCATAGCCGATATATTCCGGGGCCAGTGGCAGCAGAATATGCTTGCGCTGCCCGCCGCCGTAATCGCCCCCAAACATATTAAAAAGCATGAAAAACGCGGATTGACTGCCATTAGTCAGGGCAATATTGTCAGAGGTCAGGCCCCAGTCGTATTCACGATTTAACAGTTCGGCCAGTGACGCGATGAATTGTTTTTCGCCCTGCGGGGGATCATAGGTGCCGACCAGACGGCGCACATCGGCCGGATTTTTACTGAGCTCTGCCAGAATTTCCTGAACGCGCTGCTGAACCTCAGGAATATGACCCGGATTTCCACCCCCCATCATGATCATGTCATCACCGGACGCCATGGCATTACCCAGGTCGTCCATCAGGGAGGTGATGCCGGCATCGGCTGTGAACTTGCGACCAAAGACAGAGAGTTTCATGGTGTTAAATTCATCCTGGATATAATTTGAACAAACAGCGAGTCAAGAGCTCTACTCTGCCAGCGAAATGCCCAGGTTGCTAACCCCGTCATTAGCAGCACCCGCCCGCAGCGTTCCGACAAACTGTTCGGTTGGGGTGCGCTGACGTTTCAGGGCAAGGACAACTTCACGCTGGAATATCTTGTCTTCCTTCATCAACGGATGTTGATCAAGCAGGCGCATCAATTCGTCATCATCAAGCTCACCGCCTTCGGACAACTCAATGAAGCTCATCACGGTGGCAGTGGCCAGGCGGGATGCATCCGTTGCCCGGTGTTTTGTTGGGTTCAGCCGGTTCAGCAGGGCCTGCTCCAGCAACTGACAGAAATCGAACGCAGGATAGACACCATAAGCGTCGTAGGCATCGACATCCGGTGCCAGAGCCTCCAGCCTGGCCAGCAACTTCGGAATGGCAGATTCGGCAACATCCTGTTGGAGCATCTCCCAGCCAAGATCCAGCGTCTGTCGCATTTTTGCTTTGGTTTTTAACCCTACCGCATCGGCAAACAACGCATAGTTTGGATATGCGCGTTCAGCCAGAGCCAGAAGAAAGGCGCATTCCCGCCAGCCCTGAAGCTGGGCAACCGCTTTTAGAAACTGGTTAGCATTCATGCTTTTGGCAGGGTTACGCCGGTCTGGCCAAGGTACTTCCCGTTTCGGTCTTTGTAGCTGACCTCACATTCCTCATCTGACTCAAAAAACAGCATTTGGGCCACACCTTCATTGGCGTATATCTTCGCAGGCAGGTTCGTTGTGTTGGAGAACTCCAGTGTTACCTGGCCCTCCCACTCGGGCTCCAGCGGCGTGACGTTTACGATAATGCCGCACCGGGCGTAGGTGGACTTGCCAAGGCATATCGTCAGTACGCTGCGGGGAATGCGAAAATATTCTACGGTGCGCGCCAACGCAAAAGAGTTCGGCGGAATAATGCACACGTCGCTGGTGATGTCTACGAAACTGTTTTCGTCGAAGTTTTTCGGATCGACAATCACAGAGTGTATGTTGGTGAAGATCTTGAATTCATTGCTGCAGCGTACATCGTAGCCGTAGCTGGACGTGCCGTAGGATATTACCCGGCCATTTTCGTTTTCACGGACTTGCCCGCTTACGTACGGCTCGATCATGCCGTGCTGTTCGGACATCCGGCGAATCCACTTATCGGACTTGATGCTCATGGGTGAAATCTCATAGCCACAGAGGAAAATTGACGCCGTAGTTTACCCGTTCGATGAAGGGCTGTCCAAGCAACACAGCCCCGGAAACCGGCACGGGTTTTATGGCAAATTTTCAGGGCGTACTTATAGAAACACTTGCGATTGAACCTGAAAGATTACGTTCGCGTGTAGACAGCTCCGCGCCTATCCGGCGGGCAATATCACGATACCGGTGCGCCACTTCAGAATCCGGCTCGGCAATCACGGTTGGCCTGCCGCTATCTGTTTGCTCACGAATGGTCATGTGCAGGGGCAGTTGCCCAAGCAGTACCGTGTCATAATCTCTGGCGATACGCTCTCCACCGCCATGCCCGAACAGCGGCTCCTCATGGCCACAATTGCTGCAAATATGAACGCTCATATTCTCAACAATGCCAAGCACCGGAATATCGACTTTACGGAACATTTCGATGCCCTTCTTGCCGTCAAGCAGGGCTATGTCCTGAGGTGTGGTCACAATAACCACACCGGTAACGGGAACCTTCTGGGCCAGTGTAAGCTGAATGTCGCCCGTGCCCGGTGGCATGTCGACTATAAGGTAATCAAGTTCGTTCCAAAGAGTTAGCGAAAGCAACTGCATGACTGCCCCACTCACCATAGGGCCACGCCAGATCATCGGCGTTTTGTCGGTAACCACAAACGCCATGGAATTAGCCTGCAACCCCAAGGCATCCATCGGTATAAAGTATTTGTTATCACGAACCGCCGGGCGCTTGCCTTCCGGCACAC
>DATJDA010000273.1:0-2039 GCA_035497695.1 Marinobacter sp.
AAACCAACGTACCCGTTTACGCAACAGACCTTCAGAGCTACAACCGGCTATTCGGTACAACCAACAACCCATACAACCATGAGCACACCCCCGGCGGCTCGTCCGGCGGTGCAGCGGCGGCACTGGCCAGCGGTATGACGCCCCTTGAAGTAGGCAGCGACCTGGCCGGCTCCATTCGCATACCTGCTCACTTTTGTGGCGTGTTTGGCCATAAACCAAGCCGCTCTCTGGTTTCGTTTCGGGGCCATATCCCAGGACCTCCCGGCACTCAGTCCCAACCAGACCTTGCAGAAGGTGGTCCACTGGCTCGCAGTGCTAAAGACCTGGAGTTACTGCTAAATGTTATCGCCGGGCCACGCGGAACAGATGCCCGAAGCTGGACATTATCGATGGCACCGGCAGGCATCAGTACGCTTAACCAGGTCCGTGCAGGCCTATGGCTGGAAGACCCGCACTGCCCAATCAATCAGGAGCTGACCGATGGCTACCGTGAATTTGCAAACAAACTCGCCGCTAAAGGCGCGCTTGTGGCAGATGCCAAACACCCGTTGCTGGCAATGGAACATATTCTTCCGGCGTATTTCAACTTATTGGGCAGCTTACTGAGCACCTCGTTGAAACCAGCGCAACGGCGACAAATGAAGTGGATAAGCCGACTGGATAAATGGCTGAAATTTTTTGGCCCGGTAACGCCGTTTATTGGGGAGTATGCCCGTGGCGCAAATCAGGCGGTTCATCAATGGATAGTCTGGAGCGAACTCCGGGAAAAAATGCGGGTTGAGATTGAAAGCGTGTTCGAAGAGTTTGATGTTCTATTAACCCCCATCACGCCCACAACGGCCATAAAACACGACCATAGCAGTCCGGTGTTCAAGCGCCGGATTATGGTGAACGGCCAACCCAAAGCCTACATGGATCAGTTTTGCTGGATAGCCCTGGCCACCCTGCTCGGTTTGCCCGCCACTTCCGTTCCCATCGGCCGGGATAGCAACGGATTACCCTATAGTATTCAGGTAATCGGGGCTCCAGGCAAAGATCTGACCACTATCCGCTTTGCGGAATTGCTTGAAGCCGAGGGCCTTGCAGGGTTTCAGGTGCCGGATGGGTTTTAAGAGTTGCAGTAACCGCCCGCACGAAAAGTTGACCGCGCTCACTTTCTCCTGCACTCTAATCTGGTTTCATTATGCAACCGGAGAGATTTCATGAGTAACTATCGAAATCGTGCAGTGGTACTAAAGCGGCGTCCGCAAGGGGAAATTCAGGAAGGTGATCTGGTACTGGAGGATCGCCCTGTCCGCCAGCCGGAAGAAGGCGAAGTTCTCGCCCAGGTGCTTTGGCTGTCTTTAGATCCCTACATGCGTCCGCGAATGAATGACGCCAAAAGCTATGCAGACCCTATCGCTATTGATGAGCCAATTACCGGCGAAAGTGTTGCCCGGATTGTGGAATCCCGATCAGACCAACTGAAGGTAGGCGACCTGGTAACCTGTTACTCCGGCTGGCAGGAATACGTTACATTCCCTGCTGATGCGCCGATGGTTTACAAGATTCACCAGCAAGACAACGTACCCGTGCAAGCCTATCTCGGCGTTGCCGGCATGCCCGGCCGCACCGGATACTGCGGGCTGATGTATGTGGGCAAGCCAAAGGCCGGTGAAACCGTTGTGGTAGCAGCCGCATCTGGCCCCGTAGGAACTGTTGTTGGCCAAACCGCCAAATTGGAAGGCTGCAAAATTGTTGGTATTGCCGGCGGCCCCGAAAAATGCAGTTATGTTGTTAACGAACTGGGTTTTGACGCCTGTATTGACTACAAAGCAGGAAACCTGGAGGCAGACCTTAAAGCAGCCTGCCCGGATGGCATTGATGTCTATTTCGAGAGTGTCGGCGGTGCGGTAACTCGTGCTGTTGCTCCCCTGTTGAATGCAGGCGCCAGAGTTCCGATTTGTGGTTATGTTTCAGCGTACAACGCAACCGACGCAGCCAGTGTAGAAACGCCGTTCCATATACTCAAAGCACTGGATCCGGTACCAGAGCATCGT